>JBIOYR010000090.1:0-3348 GCA_044870245.1 Aestuariivirgaceae bacterium
GGCTGCGCCTGCTGGAGGGTGCGGAGGCCTGCTACGGCGTCGGCTCCGGCATGGCCGCCGTATGGGGCGCGCTGGCCTGCCAGGTCAAGGCCGGCGACCATATCGTGTCGTCGCGGGCGCTGTTCGGCTCCTGCTACCAGATCGTGACCAACATCCTGCCGCGCTTCGGCGTGACCTCGACGCTGGTCGACGGCAACGACATGGCGCGCTGGCGCGACGCCATCAAGCCGGGGACCAAGCTCGTGTTCCTCGAAAGTCCGTCGAACCCCGGTCTCGAGATCATCGACATTGACCAAGTGTCGGCGATCGCCCATGAGCGCGGCGCCTCGGTGGTGGTCGACAACATCTTCGCGACGCCCATCCTGCAGAAGCCGCTAGAGCTCGGTGCCGATGTGGTGGTCTATTCCGGGACCAAGCATTTCGACGGGCAGGGCAGGGTGCTGGGCGGGGCCATCGTGTCGACGAAGAAGTTCAAGGAAGAGCTGCTGAAGCCGTTCCTCCGCCATACCGGGCCGTCGCTGTCGCCGTTCAATGCCTGGGTCCTGCTCAAGGGGATGGAGACGCTGAAGCTGCGCGTCAATGCGCAATGCGAGGCGGCGCTCGCCATTGCGACCGCGCTGCAGTCGGTTGCCGGCGTGTCGCGGGTTTCCTATCCCTTCCTCGACAGCCATCCGCAGGCGGCGCTGGCGCGCCGCCAAATGCGGGGCGGCGGCACCGTCGTCACCTTCGATGTCGGCGGCGGCAAGGCGCAGGCCTTTGACATGCTGCGGCGCTTGCGGCTGATCGACATCTCCAACAATCTCGGCGATGCCAAGTCGCTGATCACCCATCCGGCCTCGACCACCCACCGCAATATCGGCCCCGAGGCGCGGGCCGCCATGGGCATCGGCGACGGCATGCTCAGGCTGTCGGTCGGTCTCGAGGATGTCGAGGATCTGCTGGCGGATTTGTCTCAAGCCTTGAGTCGGTGAGTACTCATCCCGCTGCCACCCGCAGCGGGCGGCCGTTCAACGTCCAATGGATGCCGCATTCGGTCTTGTCCTGGCCGGCCCAGCGGCCGGCGCGTGGATCCTCGTCGGTGCCGCCCTTGATGGTGCAGGGCAGGCAGCCGATCGAGCGATACCCGCGGGCGGTGAGGGGATGGGCCGGCAGTTGATGCTCGCTGGCGTAGCGGCGCAGATCCCCGGGCGAGAAGCCGGCGAGCGGCTCGGCCTTGAGCCGGCCGTCGGCGACACCGACGGTTGAGATATTGGCGCGCTCGCCGCCATGGAAGCGCTTGCGGCCTGAGATCACCACCTCATAGCCGGTGAGCGCCCGCTCGAGCGGCAAGGTCTTGCGGATGTGGCAGCAGAAATCCGGAGCGCGGCGGTGCAGGCTCCCGTCGGGGTCCTCGCGCGCGAGGTCGCCGGCATCAGGGCGCACCGTCCTGACATTGGTGAGGCCGAGCCGCTCGACGAGCTCGGTGCGGTAGCGCCTTGTTTCCCAGAAAAGCTTGCCGGTGTCGAGGAAGATCACCGGCAGACCGGGGTCGACTGCGGCCGCCATATGAAGGAGCACGGCGGACTCCGCACCGAATGACGAGACCAGCGCCACTCGGCCGGGATAATCGCGCACCAGCGCTTCGATCAGCGGCTTGCCTTCGAGCCCGGCATAGGTTTCCAGCGTGTCGAATGCCACGGCACGTCACCCCGCGTGAGGCTGCTCGAACCAGGGATCCTGGTCGTCGCGGTCGCCGCCGAGCTCGCCATGGCGGGCAAGCCAGACATTGCGCGCACCCGGCACCGGCTGATAGCTGACCGACATGCTGCGGGCAGCCTTCTGCCACACGCTCTCGGGAAAGCGGTCGGGCACCTCGAAGGCGTCGAAGCCGACCTGCAGCATGAATTGCAGCTGGTCGGGGAGGACGTTGCCGGCGGCCCTGAGCTCGCCGGAGAAGCCGAGATCGCGCAGCTGCCGGCCGATCGAATAGGCACGGCCGTCGGTGAAGGCCGGGAAGGGCAGGACGATCAGCGACAGGCGGCCGAGAAAGGACTGCAGCGCCTCGGCGCGCTCGCTGTTGGGGAAGACGACGCCGACCAGGCCGGGATGGCGGGCGATCTCGCCCCAGTTCTGCAGGAGCCGCGCGAATGGGACGAGGATGTCGCCCGCAAACGGCAGGTCGGCATCGCCGTCGATCCTGATCCAGCTGTCCTTGATGAAGCGGTCACCTTTGAGGAGCGGCATAGAGGGCCTCCTTGAACGGCTTCGGTCCGAGCCGGCGATAGGCGTCGAGGAAGGTCTCGCCGTCATGACGCAGGCCGAGATAGGTCTTGATGATGGTGTCGATGGCGTCGGCCACCTCGTGCCCCGCAAAGCCGGGTCCGAGAATGGTGCCGATCGAGGCGCTCTCGCTGGAGGAGCCGCCGAGCGTGATCTGGTAGAACTCCTCGCCTTTCTTATCGAGGCCGAGAATGCCGATATGGCCGACATGATGGTGGCCGCAGGCATTGATGCAGCCCGAGATGTTGATCTTGACCGGCCCGATGTCGTGCTGGCGCTCGAGATCGGCGAAGCGGCGCGAGATCGCCTGCGCCACCGGGATCGAGCGGGCGGTGGCAAGCGTGCAATAGTCAAGGCCGGGGCAGGCGATGATGTCGCCGGCAAGCCCGAGATTGGCGGTGGCAAGGCCGTTGGCCTCGAGGACCTTCCAGACAGTGAAGACGTCGTCGCGCTTCACATGCGGCAGCACCAGGTTCTGGTGGTGGCTGACCCGCACCTCGTCGAAGCTGTAGCGGCGGGCGAGATCGGCAACGACCCGCATCTGCTCGGCGGTGGCATCGCCCGGTATGCCGCCCGCCGGCTTCAGCGAGATGTTGACGATGCCATAGCCATCGACCCGGTGCGGCGCGAGATTGACGCGGGCCCATTTGGCGAAGGCGGCGTTGTCGAGCTTCGCCTGCTCGAAGGCGCCCGAGATCTTCGGCAGCGTCTCGAAACTGGGCGGTGCGAAATAGGCCGAGATCCGCGCGAGCTCCTTGCTGTCGAGTTCGCCGGTCGGGTGGACGATGCGGGCGAACTCGGCCTCCACCTCCTCGCGGAAGCGCTTCTCGCCGAGCTCCATCACCAGGATCTTGATGCGCGCCTTGAATTTGTTGTCGCGCCGTCCATGGAGATTGTAGACGCGCATGATCGCTTCGAGATAGGACAAGAGCTGCCGCTCGGGCAGGAACCCGCGGACGATGATGCCGACCGCCGGGGTGCGACCCTGGCCGCCGCCGACAATGACCTCCCAGCCGCGGGCGCCGTCGGCGTCGAGATGCATCCGCAAGCCGATGTCGTGGACCTTGACGGCAGCGCGGTCATTGGGCG
>JBIOYR010000091.1:0-36792 GCA_044870245.1 Aestuariivirgaceae bacterium
TTCCGCGCCATGCCGATCCCGGCCCTGGTCGCCTGCGCCGGCTTCTTCTCGGTCGGCTCGACCCTCTATGTCACCGCCCTGACCCTGACCTCGACCGCCAATGTCTCGGCGATCGGCGCCGCCTCGCCGCTCTTCACTGCCCTGTTGAGCCCCTACATCACCCGCGAGAAGCCATCGCTCCTCACCTGGGCGGCCGCGCTTGCCGCCCTGTTCGGCGTCGGCGTCATCGTCCATGGCGGGCTGGTCAGCGGCCATGTCGGCGGCAATCTCGTGTCGCTGCTCGTCGCCCTGTCCTTCGCCGGCCAGACCCTGTCGCTGCGCCGCTTCCGCAATGTCGAGCTCATGCCGGCCATGGCGGTCGGCGGCATCGTCGTCTTCCTGGTGGGAGCGGTCTTCGGCAATGGCTTCGCCGTCACCTCGCGTGAAATCGCCATTCTCGCCATCATGGGACCGGTGCAGCTCGGCATTCCCATCCTGCTGCTCGCCCGCGGCGCCCGCTCGGTGCGCGCCGTCACGGTGTCGATCATCGCCATGCTCGACATCGTGCTCAACCCCTTCTGGGCCTGGATGCTGGCCGGCGAGGTGCCGGACGGCAACGCCGTGGCCGGCGCCCTCATCATCTGCGGCGCCGTCTCGCTCAGCCTGATCGCCGAGAACGCCCGCCGCAATCGCTGATCTACAGCAGCAGCGCCGCCTGACCCGCACCGGCCGTCCGGCCATCGCCGGCCGGCTTCTTCCTGGCGATCCGCTTGAACGCCCAATTGATGCGCCCAGGCCGCCCGACCACGCCGCGCACCACGATCTGCTGCGACCGCCGCGGCTGCACCCGGCCCGGCAGATAGACGCTGTCCTCGAGCCGGAGCGTCCCGCCGCGCACCGTGAAGGTCCAGCCCGCCTTGTTCGGCAGCTGCAGCATGACGCTTGCCCCATCCTTCGAGGCGATCGCCTTCACGCTCGGATGGAGATGGAACCTCAGCGCATAGGACAGCTGGTCGAGCTGCGCCGTCGGGCGCTCGGCGACGAACCAGTCCTCGCCCCTGAGATCGCTGCCATCCGGCCCCAGGAACAGCCGTCTTTCATGGCTGACCCCGAAGGCGGCGCCATAGCCGTCATGGCGCGCCTCCAGCAACGACCCTTCCGCCGACAGCTTGACGGCCGCCTGGGCATCGCGCGGGCCGATCAGGACCGGGGTGCCGAACAGCGCCTCGACCAGCCGGCCGGTGATGATCCGGCCGCTCGACACCCCGCCGATCTCGGCGGTGCTCGCCGCCGCCGTCATCCGGCAGGCCTGGTCCCATTCGGTGCCGGCAAAGGCCGGCGCGCCGCAATTGACGATGACCCGGTGCGCCCGGTCCGAGAACTCGAAGGCGAGCGGCGCCGACGCGGCATGATTGTTGAGCCCCGGCGCCGGCGGCCGGCCGACATCGACGATGACCACCGTCGGGCCCTGCTCGAGCCGGGCATAGCCGGAATGGGGCGCATGCGCCAGCGGCCGCCCGTTCGTATCATCGACCTCGAGCACCGCCTGAACCTTGGCGATTGCCGGATCGGAGCTGCCATTGAAGGTGGCGATGCCCTGGTCGCCATGCAGGAAGAACCGCAGCATCGGCAGCATCCGCTCGATCGCGCCATTGACCGCCGGCGGCACCGGATGCCGCCGCGCCTCGAGGGTCAGCCTGAGCGGCAGAAGATCGACGAGGAGATCGAGGAGCTGTGCCGGCGAGCGCGACAGGTGGCCGCCATCGGGGAGGATCTGCTGATCGAGCTCCTCGCCGAGCCGCGCCAGCGCCGGCGCCGCCATTCCCTCGAGCCCGGTCAGTCCGACCGCCGCATAACCGAGCGCGATCGCCGCCTGCAGCCGCTCCGGCGGCCTGAGACCTGTTTGTGGCGCCGCATGAAGCGACCGCGCCTGCCGCCCGAGGCTGGCATAGAAGCTCGCGGCGAATGACGAGGGCGCGCCGGCCAGCAGGAACCCGCCATTCTGGACGAGCGAGATCAGCCGCCGCGCCCTGACCTCGATCTCCCGCGCCACCCTCATGCGGTAGCACTGCCGGTCGAGCCAATCCTGGAACAGCGCCCGGCCATGCGCCCGGTCGAGCTCGCGCCCCGCCGCCTTGAGATGGGCGAGCCAGCCAAAGCCGTGGAGCTCGCGATAGGCGGCAAGCGACGGCAACGGCGTTTCGAAGATCCCCTTCGACCCCGCCTCGACCACTACGCCGGCGAGCAGGTAGCGCCCTTGATAGAATTCCGCCGCCAGCTCGCCATTGCCGCGGATCAGCCCGGCAATGGCCGGATTGATCCCTTCCGCCCGACCGCCCACCACCAGGCCCTTGAGCCGCGGCAGCCTGAACCCGATGCCGCGCCCGACCCGGGCCACGGCGAGCTCGAGCACGCCCTTGAGAGCGTGTGGCGCAACCTGATGCGCGGTCTGCAGGTCCTGAAACATTCCTGGCGCTGATGGTAAATAAAGGCTTCTGCTGCCCCGCCATGATCTAGGCGCCGAACGGGTTAAAGTTTCGCTAACGAGGCCTACTGCCTCTTGCACAATCGCGCCGCATAGAAGCCGTCCATGCCATGGATCGGCAGCGTCCGCAGATCTCCCGCCTCGCTGATCAGCCCTCGATCGATGCCGAGCTCCTCCGCCCTGATCGGCTCCCGCGCGATGTCGCGGCGCACCGCAAGCAGCGCCTCGATCTGGTGCCCGCACTCCTCGTCCTCGAGCGAGCAGGTGGCGTAGACGAGTAGCCCGCCCGGCTTCACCATGTCGATCGCGCGCCCGATGAGCTCGGCCTGCAGCGGCGCCAGCGCGGCGATCGTTGCCGGCGTCTTGATATGGGGGACGTCGGGATTGCGCCGGATCGTCCCGGTGGCCGAGCACGGGGCGTCGAGCAGCACCGCATCGAAAGGTTCGGGCGGCTGCCATTCCGCCGCATCGGCGCACACCACCTCGGCCGCAAGATCGAGCCGCTGCAGATTGGCCTCGAGCCGCTTGAGCCGCGCTGGCGAGCGCTCGACCGCCGTCACCATCGCCCCGCCGGCAGCGAGCTGCGCGGTCTTGCCGCCCGGCGCCGCGCAGAGATCGGCCACCCTCAAATCCCGGACATCGCCGAGGAGCCTCCCCGGCAGCGCCGCCGCCTCGTCCTGCACCCACCAGCTGCCTCGAGAATAGCCCGGCAGGTCTTCGATCCGCCCGCGCGCCGCTGCAAGCCGCACCGTTCCGGTCTTGAGCACCACCCCGCCAAGCGCCGCCGCCACCGCCGCCGGCGAAGCCTTCGCCGTGAGGTCGAGCGGCGGCTCGGCCATGTGGCTCGCCGCGATGGCCCGCGCGGTCTCGCCACCGAACGCTGCCGTCCAGCGCTCCATCAGCCAGGCCGGCGTGTTGATGATGGCAGCATCATCGGCATCAAGGAGGTCTTCGCCAGCGCCCGCCACCTTGCGCAGCACCGCATTGACGAGCCCGCCGAGATGGCGCGACGACGGTTGCTCGCCGCAGAGCCTGACCGCCAGATCGATCACGGCGTGGGCGGGCGTGCGCAGGAACATGAGCTGCGCCGCGCCGGTGAGCAGGATCTCCCGCGCCCAAGCCGATTTGAGCGGCAGCGGTCGTTCGAGGAAGCGACCGAGCACCCGCTCGATCTCGCCAAGGCGCCTGAGCGTGGTTGCGACGATGACCCGCGTCAGTGCCCGGTCGCGACTGTCCGCGGCATCATCACCGCTCGTGCCTGCAAGCACCAGGTCGAGCGGCCGCCCTTCCCTGAGCACCGCCGCAACAGCAAGCATGGCAGAGCGTCGCGCCTTGAGGCCGGGCGGACCGGCCGGCTGACCGGCCCGCCGGCGCGCGGTCGCCAACTCAGCTCCAGGGTCCACGCCGCTGACGCGGTGTGTCCCACGGTCCCGACGGCTCGCGCTCCGACGACACCGTCGGCTCGGCCTGCCGCGGCGGCCGGGTCTTGCCCATTTCCTGCGCCAGCGTCATCAAGGCGGCGATCCGGTTCTCGGTGGCGGGATGGGTCGAGAACAGATTGTCCATGCGCGCGCCCGACAGCGGGTTGACGATGAACATATGCGCCGTCGCCGGATTGGCCTCCGCCGTGTCGTTCTCGATCTGGTGTGCCGCGGCGTCGATCCGCCGAAGCGCGCTCGCCAGCCACAGCGGCTCGCCGCTGATCTCGGCACCGCCGCGGTCGGCGGCATATTCGCGGGTCCGCGAGATCGCCATCTGCACGATCATCGCCGCGATCGGCGCCAGGATGATCATGGCGATCGTCGCAATCGGCCCCAAGCCGCCCTCGCGGTCGCGTCCCCCGCCGAAGAACATCGCGAAATTGCCAAGCATCGCGATCGCCCCGGCGATCGTCGCCGTCATCGTCATGATCAGCGTATCGCGGTTCTTCACATGCGCGAGCTCATGGGCGATCACCCCGGCCGCCTCCTCGGGCGACAATTGCTCGAGCAGCCCCGTGGTGGCCGCCACCGCCGCATTTTGCGGGTTGCGCCCGGTCGCGAAGGCATTGGGCTGCGGATTGTCCATGATGAAGACTTTCGGCATCGGCAGGTTCGCCTGCTTGGCGAGCCTTTCGACCAGCCCGTAGAACTCCGGCGCGCTCGCCCGGTCGACCTGCTGGGCGCCGTGCATGGAAAGCACCATCTTGTCGGAGTTCCAATAGGCGATGAGGTTGGTCGCCATCGCGATGAAGAACGCGATGACCATTCCGCTCTCGCGCCCGATGGCATAGCCGACCGCCAGAAACAGCCCGGTGAGCGCCGCCAGCAGCAGCGCCGTTCGCATATAGTTCATCGCCCTTCTCTCGTCGCCTCTGCCTGGTCCTTGCAGCGCCAGATCGCGCCTGCCTATATGATATGCGCAATTTGCCCCTGCAACGCTTGACCTCCGTCAAAAGAGAGAGATGGAAGATTCTAATCCTCTTCTTCCCCCGGCAGCCCGCCGCGCCCTGGTCGAGGCGGCCGCCCGCCGGGCCGAGCAGCAGGCGACCGACAGGGCGGGCGCGCCGGAAATCGGCGGTCCCGACGGTCCGGAGCCCACCCGCTACGGCGATTGGGAGCGCAAGGGCATCGTCAGCGATTTCTAGGAACCCGAGGCCCTTGCCCGCGGCGGCGGCGCCAAGTAGAGATCTGCGCCGACGACGAGGGGAATGAGAGAAGGCAATGGCCAAGCGCGGCAGCGTCGACAAGGTTGTGCTCGCCTATTCCGGCGGTCTCGACACCTCCATCATCCTGAAATGGCTTCAGGAGACCTATGGCTGCGAGGTCGTGACCTTCACCGCCGATCTCGGCCAGGGCGAGGAGCTGGAGCCGGCCCGCCGCAAGGCCGAGATGATGGGCATCCGCCAGATCTTCATCGAGGATCTCCGCGAGGAGTTCATCCGCGATTTCGTCTTTCCGATGTTCCGCGCCAACGCCCTTTACGAGGGCGTCTACCTCCTCGGCACCTCGATCGCCCGGCCGCTGATCGCCAAGCGGCTGATCGAGATCGCCGCCGCGACCGGCGCCGACGCCATCGCCCATGGCGCGACCGGCAAGGGCAACGACCAGGTCCGCTTCGAGCTCACCGCCTATGCCCTGAACCCGTCGATCAAGATCATCGCCCCGTGGCGCGAATGGGCCTTCAAGTCGCGCACCGACCTCGTCGATTTCGCCGAGAAGCACCAGATCCCCGTGCCCAGGGACAAGCGTGGCGAGGCTCCCTTTTCGGTCGACGCCAACCTCCTCCATTCCTCCTCGGAGGGAAAGGTCCTCGAGGACCCCTGGGAGGAGCCGCCGCCTGACGTCTATCAGCGCACCATCGCCCCCGAGGACGCTCCCGACGAGCCGACCTATGTCGAGATCGCGTTCGAGCGTGGCGACCCGGTTGCCCTTGACGGCAAGCCATTGAGCCCGGCCCGCCTCTTCACCGCCTTGAACGAGCTCGGCCGCGACAATGGCATCGGTCGCATCGACCTGGTCGAGAACCGCTTCGTCGGCATGAAGTCGCGCGGCGTCTACGAGACGCCGGGCGGCACCATCCTCCATGCCGCCCACCGCGCCATCGAGTCATTGACGCTCGACCGCGAGGCTGCCCATCTCAAGGACCAGCTGATGCCGCGCTACGCCGAGCTCGTCTATTACGGCTTCTGGTTCTCACCCGAGCGCGAGATGCTGCAGGCTCTGATCGACAAGAGCCAGGAACGGGTCGAGGGCACCGTCCGCCTCAAGCTGTACAAGGGCAATGTCATCGTCGTCGGCCGCAAGTCGCCGCAGTCGCTCTATTCCGACGCCCTCGTCACCTTCGAGGACGATCGCGGCGCTTATGACCAGAAGGACGCCCAGGGCTTCATCCGCCTCAATGCCCTGCGGCTCAGGACCCTGGCTGCCCGACGCGCCAAATCATGAACCTTCGCAACATTGCCATCATCGCCCATGTCGATCACGGCAAGACCACGCTGATCGACCGCCTGCTCGCCCAGTCCGGTGCCTTCCGCGAGAATCAGCGGGTGGCCGAGCGTGCCATGGATTCCAACGATCTCGAGCGCGAGCGCGGCATCACCATTCTCGCCAAGGTCACCTCCATCCTCTGGAAGGGCTCGCGCATCAACATCGTCGACACGCCGGGCCATGCCGATTTCGGCGGCGAGGTCGAGCGCATCCTCAACATGGTCGACAGCGCGGTGCTGCTGGTCGATGCCGCCGAAGGCCCGATGCCGCAGACCAAATTCGTGCTGCAGAAGGCGCTCGAGATCGGCCTCAGGCCCATCGTCGCCGTCAACAAGATCGACAAGCATGACGAGCGCCATGTCGAGGTGGTCAACGAGGTCTTCGACCTTTTCGCTGCCCTCGACGCCACCGACGAGCAGCTCGACTTTCCCATCCTTTACGGCTCGGCCAAGCTCGGCTGGATGGCGGAATCGCCGTCCGGGCCCAAGACCGACATGGCGCCGCTCTTCGACCTCGTGCTGCGCCATGTCCCGCCGCCCTTGATCGAGCCGCCGCCCTTCCGCATGCTCGCCACCACCATCGAGGCCAATCCCTATCTCGGCCGGGTGCTCACCGGGCGCATCCGCTCTGGGTCGGTCCGCGCCAATCAGCCGGTCAAGGTCCTGTCGCGCGACGGCAAGCTCGTCGAGCAGGGCCGGATCTCCAAGGTCCTGGCGTTCCGCGGCCTCGAGCGCCAGCCCATCGAGGAGGGCTCGGCCGGCGACATCGTCGCCATTTCCGGTCTCGCCGGCGCCACCGTCGCCGACACCATCGCCGCCCCCGAGGTGATGACCCCGATCGCTGCCCAGCCGATCGATCCGCCGACCCTCGCCATGCATTTCCGCATCAATGACGGCCCCTTTGCCGGCCAGGAAGGCGACAAAGTCCAGAGCCGCGTCATTCGCGAGCGCCTCTATCGCGAGGGCGAAGGCAATGTCGCGCTGCGCATCCGCGACCTTCCCGGCGAGGCCGACACTTTTGAGGTCTCCGGCCGCGGCGAGCTGCAGCTGGCGATCCTCATCGAGACCATGCGCCGCGAAGGCTTCGAGCTCACCGTCGGCCGCCCCCGCGTCGTCATGCGCAGTAACGAGGCGACCGGCGAGCGGCTCGAGCCGATCGAGGAGGTGATCATCGACGTCGACGAGGAGTTCACCGGCGCCGTCGTCCAGAAGCTGTCGGAGCGCCGGGCCGAGCTCAAGGACATGCGCCCCTCCGGCGCCGGCCGCCAGCGGCTCCTCTTCCATGCCCCGACCCGCGGCCTCATCGGCTACCACGGCGAGCTGATGACCGACAGCCGCGGCACCGCCGTGATGAACCGGCTGTTCCACGCCTATGGCCCCCATGTCGGCGAGATCCCCTCGCGCCATACCGGCGTGCTGCTCGCCAATGCCGATGGCGAGGCGGTCGCCTATGCGCTCTACAATCTGCAGGATCGCGGTCCGATGTTCATCGACCCCGGCACCCGGGTCTATCAGGGCATGATCGTCGGCGAGCACACCCGCGGCAACGATCTCGAGCTCAATGTGCTCAAGGGCAAGAAGCTGACCAACATCCGCGCCGCCGGCAAGGACGACAACATCCTGCTGACCCCGCCCATCCGCATGACCTTGGAGAAGGCGCTCGCCTATATCCAGGACGACGAGCTGGTCGAGGTGACGCCGAGATCGATCCGCCTGCGCAAGGCGATCCTCGATCCCAATGACAGGAAGCGTGCTGAACGCGCCAAGGAGGCAGTCGTCAGATAGGCATCGGGCAGTGAGCAGCGCTCTGCCTACTGCCTATTGCCTGCTGCCTCCGGCACCGCCAGGCCGCGCGCCAGGCACGCCGCCTTGACCGTGTTGGCGAGCAGGCAGGCGATCGTCATCGGGCCGACGCCGCCCGGCACCGGCGTGATATGGCCGGCCACCCTGGCACAATCCTCGTAGTCGCAGTCGCCGACGATGCGGCCCTTGCCGTTCTCCTCGATGCGGTTGATGCCGACATCGATCACCGTCGCACCCGGCTTCAGCCAGTCGCCCTTGACGATGCGCGGCTTGCCGACCGCCGCGATCAGGAGATCGGCCCGCCGGCACACCGCCCCGAGATCGCGGGTCCGCGAATGGGCGATGGTGACCGTGGCATTCTCCTGAAGCAGCAGCTGCGCCACCGGCTTGCCGACGATGTTCGACCGCCCGACCACCACCGCCTCAAGCCCGTCGAGCTTGCCGAGCACCGTCTTGGCCAGGATGACGCAGCCGACCGGAGTGCAGGGCACCAAGGCATCCTGACCCGTCGCCAGCCGCCCGGCATTGATCACGTGAAAGCCATCGACGTCCTTGTCGGGGTTGACCGCGTTGATCACCTTGTCGCTGCCGATCTGCTTCGGCAGCGGCAGCTGGATGAGAATGCCGTCGACCTCGGGATCGGCGTTGAGCCGGTCCACCAGCGCCAGGAGCTCGGCCTCGC
This sequence comes from Aestuariivirgaceae bacterium, assembly GCA_044870245.1. Lineage (GTDB taxonomy): Bacteria > Pseudomonadota > Alphaproteobacteria > Rhizobiales > Aestuariivirgaceae > DATAFF01. The sequence continues at coordinate 8,917 of JBIOYR010000091.1, forward strand.
TGGCCGTCGCCGGCAGCCGGTGCTCGAAGCTCCTCATGCCGACTTCGGCGGTCTGCCTCGCCTTGTTGGCGACATAGACCCGGCTCGCCGGATTATCGCCGACCAGCACCACCGCCAGGCCCGGCGTGAAGCCATGATCGGCCTTAAGCTGCGCGACCGCGCCCTGCACCCGCCGCCGCAGATCCTCGGCGATGGCCTTGCCATCGATCACCCTTGCCATGGTCACTGCTCTCGCTCTCCCCGAACCTTACAGCAGCGGCCGTGTCCAGGTGGCGACCGCAATCGACAGAAACTGCAGGAGCACCAGCAGCAGAAGCGGCGACAGGTCGATGCCGCCGAGATCGGGCAGCACCCGCCGGATCGGCGCCAGCGCCGGCTCGGTCAGCCGTTGCAGCGCATAGCGGATCTGCCGCACGAAATTGTTGTTCCGGTCGAGAACCCCGAAATATGACAAAAGCTGGACGATGACCGCGATGATGACGATCCAGATATAGATGTCGATCAGCGTCAGGATCAGCCAGACGATCGGTCCCATGCGCGCTCCATGTGCGGTTGGCGAGGTGTAGCGGCCATGCTCGAGCTGCGCAACCCTGACGGTTGCGCTTGCTTGACGGAACCGGTGTCCCGGCACTAGATAGCCCCTGACCTTGCAGCAAGGGGCAGTAGCTCAGTTGGGAGAGCGCGGCGTTCGCAATGCCGAGGTCAGGGGTTCGATCCCCCTCTGCTCCACCAGGTTTCAAGCCGGTGATTCCGCCGATCGTCTTACCCCGTCTCGTTCGACCGACGCCGGCGCGACCCGATAGAACCGGAATCCGCCGCCACCCTTCCAGCCGGCGATCTCGCTGATGCCGCCCCGATCCTCGCCGGCGATCACCTTCCTCAGCCGCGGGATGATGTGGGTATGGCAGTGCTCGCCGATCTCCACCATGACCCAGCGACGTCCCATCTTGTGAGCGACGGCGCCGGTCGTCCCCGAGCCGGCAAAGGCATCGACGACAAGGTCGCCCGGATCGGACGCGATCTCCAGCACCTTGCCGATCAGACGCTCCGGCTTCACGGCCGGAAAATCGGGAAGCCCGAGCCCGCGCAGCTCCCGCACCCCCTGCTGGTTGAGGCCGAACGCCTCGCCATCCGCCCACAGCGTCGTCGGCAGAATGCCGGCTTGCGACTCGCTGAGGAATAGCTTCAGCCGCGGCGCGCGATCGCCATGGCGTCCCCACCAGATCCGCTTGTCGCGCGCGAGAGCCGCAAAGCCTTGCCGGTTCCTGCTCCAGCATCGGTTGGGCGGCGGCAGGAATGCCCGGCCGCTCGGCGACACCGCTTCGAAGATGTTCGCCGACACCCCGGTCCGCGCATAGTGCCGGCCGCGGGCCCCTCCGACCAGGCTGATCGTCATGGTCACCGATTGCCAGGGCCCCCGCGGGTCGTTGTCGGGATTGCCGTAGCGATTCTCCTGCCGACCGGTCCTGCGGAACTTGTTGGGCGAGAACCTCTCCCGGTCTTTCGCATAGACCAGAACATGCTCATGCGCCGTCGAGAAGAATTGGGCGTTGCTTCTGACGGCATAGGATTTGTTCCAGACGATATTGGCCACGAAGTTGCGACGGCCGAAGATCTCGTCCATCAGCACCCGGCAATAATGGGCCTCGTTGTCGTCGAGCTGCACCCAGCACGAGCCGGCGGGCTGAAGCAGGTTGCGCAACACCTCCAGGCGATCGCGCATCATGCCGAGCCAGTCCGCGTGCTCCCGTTCGTCCTCGAATTGCGCGAAGCTGCTCCCGGTATTGTAGGGAGGATCGACATAGACGCATTTCACCTCTCCGGCGAATTCCGGCTCGAGTGCCTTCAGCGCCCAAAGGTTGTCGCCATGGATGAGCCGGTTGTCGAGCCGATCCGATGGGGGCTCGTTCCGCATTGCGCGATAGGCACTGCCGGCGCTCTCGACGAGGAAGCAGGGACCAAGGCTCGGCCGCTCCTCCTTGCCGGCCCAGGTCAGCTCGATCGGTTGGGTATGCTGGTCCATTGTTGGAAGGGTGGAATAGGCAATAGCCATTAGGCAATAGGCCGTGAGTGGTGCCCTTCCCTACTGCCGACTGCCGACTGCCTGAAATGGCACAGGGAAGCAGCCCGGGCTGCCTCCCTGTGGGACTTGGGCCGGGTACGCGATACCTGATCCCGGATTGGGACGGTTCCCGCAAGAACCGTGCCGCCCCTCGCAATCGGGATCAGGCCGCCCGACTCTCCTGCGACTCCGCCTTGAGCGCCAGCCAGTGGTCGAGGAACTGGTCGAGCCACTGTTCGACGTCGTGATCATGGATCAGCCGCCCTTCGAGATGCGCCTCCCGCGGCTGGGCGCCGGGCAGCACGAAGCGATGCGCCGCCCTCACCGTCCAGCGATGCATCATGGCGAGCGTCACCTCGGGATGGAACTGGATGCCGAACGCCGTCGGCCCGTAGCGGAACGCCTGGTGAGGGAAGGTGTCGCCCTCGGCCAGCAGCACCGACCCGGCGGGCAGGCTGAACCCCTCCCGGTGCCAGTGATAGACCATGCCCGGCCACGGCCCATAGGGCGCGCCCGCCGCCGTCGGGCGGATCGGGTAATAGCCGATTTCGGTCTGGCCTTCGGGATGCCCCTGCACCTCGCCGCCGAGATGCCGGCACAGAAGCTGGGCGCCAAGGCAGATGCCGAGATAGGGCACCTGCTCCTTGAGCGGCACCGCCATCCAGTCGATCTCCTGACGGATGAATTTGAGATCGCCGCAATCATTGGCGCTCATCGGCCCGCCAAACACCACCACCCCCGAATAGCCCTCGAGGCTTGCCGGCAGCGGATGGCCGAGGCATGGGCGGCGAATATCGAGCGTGCAACCGCGCCTTGCGAGCTTGACCCCCACCCGCCCAGGGGTGGAGGTCTCCTGATGCACGACGATGAGGATCCTGCGAATCATCGAACGTTAAGATAATGCCCCGCGCGAGGATTACATGAGAACATGGCCTTGAGCCATACCCCCGCCGGGCAGCGGCCATGCTGCAGTCGCGAGAGCCTCTATTCCTGCCGCATCGGCCGGTGGAAGAATTCGAGCGCGGCAAAGGTGACGCGGCGTGGCGACACCCGCGAGAAGAATGCGCCCATCGCATCGACGCCGCGCGGGAATGCCACCACCTCGCCCTTCTTGAAGGCCTCCCAACCGGCCTTGGCGCAGGCTTCTGCCGAGATCGGCCTCAGCATGCGCACCAGCCGAGCCTCTTCCATGCCGGCGCGCCGCTGGAAGCCGGTCAGCACCGGGCCCGGACAATAGACGCTGATGGTCACCCCGGTGCCCTTGAGCTCATGCGCCACGGCTTCGGTGAACGACACCACATAGGCCTTGCTCGCATAATAGACCGCCATGCTCGGTCCCGGCATGAAGGCCGCCATCGAGCCGAGATTGAGCACGCCGCCCCGTCCGCGCTCCTTCATCGCCGGCAGGAACCGCAAGGTGAGATCGGTCAGCGCCCGCACATTGAGATCGACGATGTTGAGCTGGTCCTCGGCCGGGGCCTCGAGCACGCGGCGATTGAGCCCCCACCCGGCATTGTTGATGAGGACATCCGGCTTGAGCCCGCGGGCATCGAGCGCGTCCTTGAGCCGGCCTCCCGCCCCTTCCTTGGAGAGGTCGGCATCGATCACCGTCACCGGCACCGCATGGCGGCTGGTGACCACCCCGGCGACCCGATTGAGCTCGCCATTGCGGCGCGCCACCAGCACCAGCGAATAGCCCTCCGCCGCCAGAATATGCGCGAACGCCTCCCCGATGCCGCCCGAGGCACCGGTGATCAGCGCCAAAGGACGGTCGCCGTTTTCTGCCGCCATATGAGGTCGAGCCCCTTCGCGTTGAACCTGCCCCCGTCGGGACGCATCAAATCACAGCCATGCACCCCTGGATAGCCGACGATGATCGTAAAACCCCGAAATCTTGGAAGATCGCTACTGCCTGCTGCCTAACTGCCTGCTCCCTGGAAAGCTCCCCCATTGGCTGGCGCGACGACGCGGCGTTCCCCAGAAGCTCGTAGCCCAGTTGGGCTTTTTGATCTGCTGCGGCGAGGACTGCGAGAAAAAACCGAATCCCGAGCCGCCGCCCGTCACCACCACCTTGGTGTTCCTCATCCCCGCCTTCTCGACCAGCGCATAAAGTATTGCGGCGTTGTTGGGCGCCAGCCTGACGCAGCCATGCGAGACGGGGCTGCCCAGGCGCTTGGTATGGGGGCTGCCATGGATCGCGTGGCCGACCGGGGTGAAGAAGATCGAATGCGGCATCGGTGCATCGTCCCACTCCTTCGAGTAGTGGTCGGGTTCCATCCGGAAGGGCGTATAGGACCCGCTCGGGGTCGCATAGCCGCGCCCGCCGGTCGAGACCAGCCAGACATATTTGGGCACACCGTTGACCGAGACGGTCATCCTTTGGCTCGCCTTGTCGATCGCGATCTGGACGCTCGCGGCCGCAGATCCCGCCCCGAACATGAGCGCAGCCAGAAAGATGAATAGAAAGCATCTCGAGCGAAACATCCTGCCCTCCCGGTGACCCCGTCCCAACCGCTCATCCTACCCTGACGGCAGAATCCGTCCATAGGTGTGAATAGCCGCATCGTGCCGCTCGGGCGCGCGCCTCCCCTTGACGGCGCACGACCCCCTCTGACACCTCTCCGCGGGGGAGAAGGTGGCGCGAAGCGCCGGGTGAGGGGCTTTTTGGGGGCTGCGCTAAAGGGTCCCCGCCATAGTCAAAAAGCTGGTGCCGCCTGCGTGACTCGAACACGCGACCCTCGCATTACGAATGCGATGCTCTACCGGCTGAGCTAAGGCGGCCCACAAATTCCGAACGCCCGACAACGCGCCGCAGCAATACCGTGCCTTGTAGCGAAGTTCAACCTCACGTGCCGGCGAGCTTCTCTGTCCAGTCCCTGGTGTCGCGCTTGGCCCTGAGCGACTCCGGACCCGGATCGTCCGGCTGGTGAAACGCGTCCTGCGCATTTTGCCGGCGCGGCGGCGGGCTCGGCAGCGCTGGCGGGCTGACCGCGACCGCCGTCTGCGCTGACCCGTCGCCGGCCATGCGCTCCGGGATCGCCGGCGGCTCGGCGGTTGCTGCTGCCCGTTCATCGCGCCCCTGGCCTGCCCCGAGCACCTGCGGGGGCTTGATCTCCCCGTTGCTCGTCGCCTCCGCCGCCGATTCTTCCCGATGCGCGATGGCTTCGGGGAGCTCCTCGGCAAATCCGCCGCCCAGCCGTTCGACCGGCACCTTCCAGCGGAATGCTCCAAGCTCGCCGCTCGCCGGCGACACCGGCAGCCAGTTCTCCGAAACGATGCCGTCGGCCGTCCACGCCGGATCGCGCGGCGCCCGTATCGCCCGAGCCAGCCATTCCCTGACCCGGCCACGATCGCCGTGCTCGCCCTCCTCGATCTCTGCCATCAGGGTGCAGATCCGTGCCCGCGGCGCCAGCGCCGCATAGGGCCTGAGCTCGTCGCGCGCCTCCTGCCAGGCATGCGCCTCGATGGCGGCCCGCGCCAGCGCCACCGCCCCTTCCTCGCCGCCCGACGACAACCGTGTCAGCTCGCGCACCCGGCGCAGCCGGTCATGCGGTGAATCCCCGACCCGGGCATGCGAGTAGATATAAGCGAGGTCGGGATGCGGGTTGAGCATCCAGGTTCGCTCGACCACCCGGCGCGCCTTGCGGATATTGCCGGCCTGGACGTAATGCCGCCCGGCGACCGCCGCTGCCGGGATCAGCGACAGATCGAGCCGGTGCGCCTTGAGCGCCAGCTCATGCGCCTTTGCCGGCTCCGTCTTCTCCGCTTCCAGCGCCTGCGCCGTCAGCACCACCGCCCGCTGCTGCGCCGCCGTGCGTTCGTCGATCGCCTTCACCCGCCGCTGGCTGTCGATCAACCGCTCGACCGCCGGCCAGTCGCCGCGCGACGACCGGTCGGCCAGCACCGCCGTCGCGGCCCAGGCCAGCGCCGGATTGCGCGCATTGGCCCGCTCCGCCAGATCCCGCGCCCGCTGGTCCTCGCCGAGCCGCCGGGCCTCCACATAGAGGCCGCGCAAGCCCAGGAGCTGGGTGTCTTCATTCTCCGCCATCGATTCGAACAGCCGGCCGACCCTTCCATGATCGCCGGCAAGCTGCGCTGCCTGCGCCTCGAGCAGCCGCGCCAGCGGATCATCGCCCAGCACCTTGACAGCCGTCCGCGCCTCGCGCCGCGCCGTCTCGACATCGCCGGCCGCTGCCGCCACCAGCCCGCGCGCCACCGCCTCATTGCCCCGCCGCTGCCGCTGGCCGCGGAAATAGCCGCCCATCGTCCACGGCAGGGCGAAGAACCCGGCGATCAGCCGCCACGACAGCCAGAGAACGAACAGCACCGCCAGCGTGAGCAGCAGCGCGCCCAGCACCGAGACCTCCACCTCGTAGCCGAGCCAATCCACCTTGAGCTGCCCCGGGCGGTCGGCAAGCCATGCGAACAGCCCGGCCGCGGCAGCGATCAAACCGAATTTGACGATGAGCCTGATCATCCTCGTGCCTCAGGTCTGAGGTCCCGAGATGTGGCGCAGCACCGCCGTGGAGAGCGTTGCCAGCGCTTCATCGACCTGCAGCCGCGCCCGCGCTCCCTTGAGCCAGGTCGCGATCTGGTCAGGCGGATCGGTTCCCTGTCCAAGGATCGATACCGCATTGGCGAGGCTCCCTGCCTTGAGCGCTTCCAGCGCTTTGGCCGATGCCGCCGGCCAATCGAGCGCGCCCGCTCGACGCACCCGGATGACGCTGCCGATGCGGTTCATCATCGCGGTGATGAGCCCCTCCTGCGGCGGCGGGGGCGGCTGATTGAGGCTCGTGGTGATGTTCTCGAGCGCCGTCGTGAGCTCGTCCGTGGTCGGCGCGCCCTCGGCGGCCGCCGCTCTCAGCGTCTCGATGCCCGGCGCATCGGGAAGCTGTCCCACCATCTGGTCGAGCGCCGCGCCATAGGGCTCGCCCGACTGCACCTTGGTCAGGAGCGCCGCAAAGGCTGCCCCGGCCGGTGGCGCCGGTGGCGGCCCCTTGGGCGCCGCCACCTCCGCCTCGGTCTGTTTCAGGCGGCTGTCCATCTCCTCGATCTTCTTGGCGGCGTCCTCGATCTTCTGCGCCGTCTCCGGCGGAACGCTGGGTGGCGGCGGCGGTGGGGGCGGCTGCGCCAGCTTGGCGTCGAGCTCGCCCACCCGCTGCTTCAGCTGGTCGACCGCCGCCTGGGTCTCGGCCGATGCGGCCGGCGGCGCTGCCTGCTGGGTCGCCAGGCTCTTGCGCATCTCGTCGAGCGCCGTGCGCTGCTCGCCCATGCTCTGCTCGGCCCGCGTCAGCCGCTCGGCGAGCGCACTGCCGTCCGGCTCGCTGCGCGGCTGCGCTGCCAGCCTCTGAACCTCGCCGCGCAGCCCGTTGAGGCTCGCCATCATCTCGTCGCTGCGGGTGACATTGTCGGCGAGCCGTTTCTCCAGCGACGCCACCCGGTCGTCGAGCGTCGCCATGGCGTCGCGATTGGGCGCCGTCGCCATCTCGTAGATCCAGTAGCCGAGCGCCAGCCCGGCGATCAGTGCCACGACCAGGCCTGCCGCAACGTAAGTGACCTCGCGCCGCCGCGGCGCCTCGGATGGTGGCGCCGGGTTCTCCGCGCCGGCAGTCGTTCCAGCCTCATCCCCGGGCGGCGGGTCGCGGACCTCCGATGCCTCGAGATCGAGCGTCGGCGGTTCATCGCGCTCCGGCTGCGGCGTGGGCTCGGGTTCCTGGTCCGGGCTCTGCCCCGTGCTGCTCATGTGGCGGCCTTGTCCTTCGAGTGAACGGCCGCTCAACCTAGAGCATGATCAGGGAAAGTGGAAACCGCTTTTCGGGCCTATGGCCGCGGGGACGGAGTCGCCATCAGATTGTGCTTTTCCTCTTCCGGAATCGGATACAGCACGAACTCGATGAACGGATCGCCTGCGAGCTTGACGCCCTTGGAGTTGCCGTCCCCCAAGGCCACAATATCGGTAGCCAGCGTTATCGACTCTGTGATGACCGATCTAGTCGGGTCGAAATAATGCGTTTTGCCGCTCTCTTCAGAAATCACACTCGCATTTCTCTTCGATGTACAAGCAACAGCAACAACATCCTCTCCACTGTTCTTCTTCGCATCAAAAGTCAGATTATTATCCTTGCTGGCATCTGCAACGACACATCCGGTCCGCTTTTGGTATGCGGTCAACAAATCACCGAAGACTGCCTGCGTCATCAATACCGAAAGATTATGTGCCGCGAATCCGCTCCCGCCGACAAAAATGCGGAGTTTTGTCGGAATGTCTTCTTCTCGGGAGTATCTCAAACTCAAACCGTTCACCGACCTGTCGGATCGGCGCCAGTCGTCCATGGATTGTTCGGAAATCCCCAATTCTTGGCCCGAATCTCCCTTATGTTGCGGCTTTAGAAACCTCTCGTTGAACTCGATTGCAAGGCCGCTTTTGATCGTGGTCCTGGCTTGAGCATCCATCTCGAATCGACCGACCCACATCAGATTGTCGTCATCGTCGAACTGGACTTTTAAGCCTGGCGGCGGCGGACCAACCTTTTCGATCTGATCGGCGCGCTTCTGAAGTTTTTTGAGCTGCGCCGCATCGAGCTTCGGATTGAGGAACTTGTCATAGGCGCCGACGCTTTTGGTGAGCTTCTTTCCCATGCCGGTGCCACAGCTTTCGTCGATTTCCTTCTCGAACCTCTCGACGAGCGCCTTCTCCTGGGCAATCCGTCGGGCGAAATTCCATTCCCTGCCCTTGCCGACCGGGCGCGTGCGAATGTCGTAGATCGTTTCTCCAGCCACACCCTTTCCCTTGCTTAGGCGGACGGCTCGCCCGTTGGCCCTGATTGCGGGCTGCTGGCCCGGGTGTTCCATTTTCTCGATCTGGTCGACCACACCGCGCAAAGTTGGTTTGCCGGTCCTGTAGGTCATGCTTTCCTCCCCTCGGTCACGCCCGGATCATCATCGAATCGCTCGGCAGCGGCGGCTCGACGGCGCTGTCGGCGGAGCGCGCCAGATAGGCGCGCCAGATCGCTGCCCGGCCCACCAGATCCTCGATGATCGAGGCGAAGCGCGGCGGATGGAGGTAGGACGCGACCCGCGCGAACACCAAAACCGCCTCGCCCTCCGTTCCCTCGAGCGCGCAATAGAGCCCGAGCGTCTTCTTCCACAGGCTGCCGAAGGTGAGGAGCAGCCCGTAATCCTCCGGCCGCGCCTTGCCGATCCCGACCGACAGATAGAGCCGGCTCGTCTCCTGCTCGAAGTCGACATGGACGACCTCGCCGTCGCGCGTCAGCAGATGCCACGACGGCTCCTCCTCCGCGGCGGTGATCTGCGGCAGGTCGAGCAGTTCGCCGACCTCCACCAGCAATTTCTCGATCTGTTCGATCCGCATCTCTGCCCCCCGGCAATTCGACTATGAGCTTCGATCCCGCGTCAGCTGCACCGACACCTCGACCGGACCGACCATGACCCCCTCGGCATTCCCCTTTCCAAGGTCCTCGGAAGAAACCTCGATGTGAGTGTTCGTCCACAAATTTGATGACTCCTTCACCAGATTGATGATGTCACCTCCGTCGGCTTTGTCGAACGAAACGAGGTCTGCACTTATGTCCATGCAGTCGAGCTTGAGGTGATATCGGCCGTCGTCGTCCCGGACTTTGTTGATCACATAAGCCGTGCAGTTACGATTAAGTTCAACATCCTTGGTGCCTACGGTCATGCCACCGAGCAAGCCGAGTGCCCGAACGTAAGTGGTCCCAATCGTCCGTTGATTGAGAATCGTCGTCAGAAGGTAAAGCCGTCTCTCATTCACTTGGCCGTCGTCTCGTGCATCCATCACGTGGTTTTTCAGCTCCTTGAGGACATAACCGAACCGATCACCTTTGTTTTTGAACGTCTTGTAAGCTTCATCCGTAAGATTTCGCCTGTTACCACCGTCTGTTTCGATCACGATTTCGTCTCGCGCATCGTCTGTTGTGAACTGCGGATCGATCTCCTGTGCGTCTCGTGCATCCGCAATATCGCGGCGAAGATTGTCGCTCACCTCCTGCACATCCGTTGGCGGCAAGAAGAAATGAACGGGCTCCCCGGACAGGACCTTCTTCTGCTTGATGCGCGTCTCGACCTCGATCACCTGCTCCGGCGTGATCCGGGCGCCGAAGGGGCGGTAGACCCCGCCCATCTCCTTGAGCAGCTTCTTGCCCTCGCCGGTCCCAAGTTCCTGATCGATGCTTTTCTCGATCTGCTTGACCGCCTTGCCCTGCACGACGAGACGCCCGAGCCGATGGAACTCGGGCCGCGTGCTTTCGCGAACTGCAAGATCTCCCTTGACCAGGCGGAGACCCCTGGTCTGCGGCAGGGATCTGATCTGATTGCAGATCTGCGAAAACGTCGGATCAATGGGCATGATCTCTCCCCCGCACGACACTCCCGCCGCATTATCCATAATTTCCGATTATCACCTGTGCCGTTTGGCACAGCGAGGGGTCGATTATCGCTCCTCCGACGCCACCGCGAGCGCCAGCGCCACCATCGCCGCCTCATCCGGCCGTTCCGCCACCGCGACCGGCGCCTCCGGGAAGGCCGCGCCGACCCGCGCCGCCACGGCTTGCGACAGAGAGAGATGACGGAGCTTCGCCGTCGCCGCGCCGAGCCCCGCCGCCATCACCAGCCGGACCCAGATCTGAGCCGTCCGCGGCGAATAGAGCAGCACCCCATCCGCGCGCTGTTCGACCAGCGCCGTAAACGCCGCTTCCGGCAGCACCTGGGCCGGCTCGGCCGCATAGAGCACCACCCGGTCGACGGCAAAGCCGGCCGCCCTCAGCGCCCCTTCGAGATCACCGGACACCGTCTCGCCGCTGACATAGAGGAGCGGTCCGCTTGCCGGGTCGAGATCGCGCCCCACCTGCTCGATCAGCGCCTTGACGTCGCCGCCCGCCTGCCGCACCGAACCGAACCCTTCCCGGCGCATCGCCGCTGCCGAGGCCGGACCGACCGCATGAACCGCGACGCCTTTGAGGCGCTCCCCGTCCGGATGGCGTGCCAGCGCCCGCGCCCCATTGGCGCTGGTCACCAGCACCGCCTGGTAATCGTGCCGCGGAATGTCCGCCGGCCGCGCCACAATGGCGAGCAGCGGCGCCGACACCACCTCATGCCCGGCCGCGGCGAGCCGCATCGCCACCGCACGCGCTTCCTCTTCCGGCCTCGTGACGATGAAGCGCACCGTTCCTCACACCCCGATCAGCGCACCACCGAGCCGCTGCACCTCGCGCCCCGCATCCGCCCCCATGGCGGCGGCCTCGCCGAGCGGACCCTCGCGCACCGCCTCGAACACCTGCCGGCCGTCCGGCGTCAGCGCCGCCCCGCGGAACCGCACCCGCTCGCCCTCGATCACCGCGAGCCCGGCGATCGGCGTGCGGCACGACCCGTCGAGCGCTGCCAGGAAGCCGCGCTCGGCGGCAACCGTCACCGCCGCCGCCTCGTCATTGACCGCCGCCACGAGATCGCGAATGGCGCTGTCGCCGGCCCGCGTCTCGAGCCCGACCGCGCCTTGCGCCAGCGCCGGCAGCATCTCCTCGACGCTCATGATCGCCGTCGCCTCATGCCCAAGTCCCAGGCGATTGAGACCGGCCTGCGCCAGGAAGGTGGCGGCGGCGACGCCCTCCTCGAGCTTCCTCAGCCTTGTCTCGACATTGCCCCGGAACGGCACGATTTCGAGATCCGGCCGCAGATGCAGCGCCTGCGCCGCCCGCCTGACCGATGACGAGCCGAGCCGCGCCCCCCTTGGCAGGGCCGTCAGCGTCGACGCCACCGGCGACAGGAAGGCATCGCGCGGGTCCTCGCGCGGCAGCATCGCCGCCATGACGAGCCCGTCCGGCAACCGCGCCGGCATGTCCTTCATCGAATGCACCGCCACATCGATCGCGCCGGCGAGCAGCGCCTCCTCGATCTCCTTGGTGAACAGCCCCTTGCCGCCGATCTCGGCGAGCGAGCGGTTGCGCTCGCGATCGCCGGTGGTGGTGATGGAGATGATGGTGATGGCCTCGGGGTCGAGCCCATGCGCCAGCGCCAGCGCGTCGCGCGCCAGGCCCGCCTGGATGAGGGCGAGCGGCGATCCGCGGGTTCCGATTTTCATCAGCGGCGCTGGCAACACGAATGACCCGATGCTAGACCGCTCGACCTTAGCCTCGATAGCGAGGTGGAAGAAGGGTTCCCGCGACGTGGCCAGCCGCGAACTGACCGTGCTCGGCTTCGAAACCTCCTGCGACGAGACCGCCGCAGCCATCGTCCGTCGCGACCCCGGTGGTCGGGGCTTTATCCTTGCCAATCAGCTGCTTTCGCAGATTTCCGAGCATCGCGCCTATGGCGGGGTGGTGCCGGAGATCGCCGCCCGCTCCCACATCCGCCATCTCGACGGCTTGGCGACGGCCGCGCTCGATGAGGCCGCCCTGACCTTTGCCGATCTCGACGGTGTCGCCGCGACCGCCGGGCCCGGGCTCGCCGGCGGCCTCATCGTCGGGCTGATGACCGCCAAGGGCATCGCGCTCGCCACCGGCCTGCCGCTGATCGCCGTCAACCATCTCGAGGCCCATGTGCTGACCCCCGGCCTGACCGAGGGCTTGCGCCCGCCCTACCTCGTGCTCCTGGTCTCGGGCGGTCATACCCAGACCCTCGGCGTCGCCGCCATCGGCCAGTATCGCCGCTACGGCACGACCCTCGACGATGCCCTTGGGGAAGCCTTCGACAAGACCGCCAAGCTCCTGGGCCTCCCCTATCCCGGCGGCCCCGCCGTCGAGCAGCGCGCCGCCGCGGGCGACCCCCGTCGCTTCGACTTGCCGCGCCCGCTGGTCGGCCGTGACGATTGCCATTTCTCCTTCTCCGGCCTCAAGACCGCCGTCCGCCATGCCGCCGAGACTCTGGGGACCCTGACCGACCGGGACATCGCCGATATCGCCGCCAGCTTCCAGGCGGCGGTGACCGACACCCTGACCGACCGCCTCGGCCGCGCCATGGAGCGGTTCCTCGCCGACTTCCAGCCGCCGGCGCCGGTGCTGGTGGTGGCCGGCGGAGTCGCCGCCAACCAGGTCCTGCGCCACGCCATCGGCACGCTCTGCGCCGCCCGCGGCTTCCGCCTGTCGGCGCCGCCGCCGGAGCTCTGCACCGACAATGCCGCCATGGTTGCCTGGGCCGGTGCCGAGCATCTCGCCCGCGGCGTGGCAAGCCCGCTCGACGTGCCGCATCGGGCCCGCTGGCCGCTCGACCAGAACGCCGCGCCCGCTCCTTTCGCCGGCGTCAAGGGATGACGCTGCCGCCCCGCACCATCGGCGTGATCGGCGCCGGCGCCTGGGGCACCGCACTCGCCATCCTCGGCGCCCGCGCCGGACGGCGCACCATTCTGTGGACGCGCGACCCCGAAGCCGCCGGCCGGATGACCGCCGAGCGCCTCAACGCGGCGCGCCTGCCGGGCATCGCCTTTCCGCCGGCGCTCGCCGTCACGGCCGATTCCGCGGCGATGCAGGATGCCGATCTCATCCTCCTCGCGGTCCCCGCCCAGACCATCCGCGATGCGCTGCGGCCGTTCGCGCGATCCCTGCAGGTCCCGGTCGTCATCTGCGCCAAGGGCCTCGACCGCCAAAGCGATCGCCTGCTCAGCGACGTCCTGGTCGAGATCGCTCCTGAGGCGCGTCCCTACGCCCTCTCCGGCCCGAGCTTTGCGGCCGACGTCGCCCGCGGCCTTCCCGCCGCCGTCACGCTCGGCGGGACGGATCGCGCCGAGACGGCCGCAATCGCCGCCGCCCTGGCGCAACCGGCCTTCCGCATCTACGCCTCGGACGACCTCAGGGGGGTCCAGATCGGCGGCGCCCTCAAGAATGTCATGGCGATTGCCTGCGGCATCTCCGACGGCCGCGGCCTGGGCGAATCGGCACGGGCCGCGCTGACCACCCGCGGCTTCGCCGAGATGGGCCGGCTCGGCCAGGCCTTCGGGGCCGAGGCCGCCACCCTTGCCGGCCTCTCCGGCCTCGGCGATCTCCTCCTGACCTGCGCCAGCCGGCAGTCGCGCAATTACGGCCTTGGCCATGCCTTGGGCTCCGGCCAGCCGCTTGCGGCCGCCATTGCCGGCCAGAGCGGCGTCAGCGAGGGGCTCTACACCGCATCGGTCGCCGTCGCGCTGGCCCGCCGCCATGGCATCGAGGCACCGCTCTGCGAGGCGGTCGATGCCGTCCTCTCCGGCACCTCCTCGCCCGATGACGAGATCGCCCGCCTGCTCTCCCGCCCCCTCCGCAGCGAATAGAGACGGAACGAACCCATGGCATACTGGCTGTTCAAATCCGAGCCTGACGCCTTCTCCTGGCAGATGCTCAAGAAGCTCGGGGCCAAGGGCTCGCAATGGGATGGCGTGCGCAACTACCAGGCCCGCAACAACATGCGCGCCATGAAGGTCGGCGACCTCGGCTTCTTCTATCATTCGCAGTCGGGGCTCGATGTCGTCGGCATCCTGCGGGTCATCGCACCCGCCCATCCCGAGCGCGGCAGCGACGATCCCCGCTGGGAATGCGTCGATGTCCGCGCCGAGACCGACCTGCCGAAGCCGGTGGCGCTCGCCGCCATCAAGGACAATCGCAAGCTCGCCGAGATGGCGCTCGTCAAGAATTCGCGCCTGTCGGTGCAGCCGGTGAGCCATGCCGAATGGGTCGAGGTGTGCCGCATGGGCGGCCTTGTCCGGGCGCCGGCCAGTGGGGAGTGATGCCATGACGCCTGACCACTTCGACACTGCCACCGCAGCGGTTGCCGCTCTCGTCGCCAAGGCCCGCAGCGGCGTCATGCGCCGCCTCGCCGATTCGGGCGGACTCGATCAGGCGAGCCTCGAGCGCGAGCAGCACATGCTCCATGGCCTCGCCTGGCTCGCCACCTATGGCGAGACCCTGAAGAGCCTCGCCGCCTGGGCCGGCAGACTGTCCGACAGCAACCGCTTCACCGAGATCGAGCGTCTCATCGCCGGCATTCTTTTCGGCGAATATCTCGAGCAGATCATCGGCGGCATTCCGATGAACCAGCAGGAATTCGTCAGGCCCTCGCATCTCGGCCTCGCCGAGGCCGACATCGCCGAGCTCAAGCGCATCGCCGCTCCATTGCTCGCGGAAGGATCGACGCCCGCGACCCGCAGCCGGCTCGTCGCGCTGATGATCGAGGCGAAGGGCGCGTCGACCTTCGGCGATTGCGGTCTCGACGACACGCTCGACCAGATCCGCGGCGAGATGCGCCGCTTCGTCGAGAATCGCGTCGCCCCCAAGGCCCATGAGTGGCACCGCGCCAATGCCTATGTGCCGCTCGAGCTGATCGAGGAGCTCGCCGGCCTTGGCGTCTTCGCGCTGACGCTGCCCGAGGAGCATGGCGGCATGGGGCTCGGCAAGGAAGCGATGTGCGTCGTCTCCGAGGAGCTGTCGCGCGGCTGGATCGCCGTCGGCTCGCTCGGCACCAGGAGCGAGATTGCGAGCGAGCTCATCCTCGCGGCTGGCACCGACGAGCAGAAGGGCCGCTGGCTGCCCAGGCTCGCCACCGGCGAGATCATCCCCACCGCCGTCTTCACCGAGCCCGACACCGGCTCCGATCTCGCCTCCCTCAGGACGCGCGCCGAAAAGACCGGCGATGTCTATCGCATCACCGGCAACAAGACCTGGATCACCCATCCGGTGCGGGCCGACCTGATGACGCTGCTCGCCCGCACCAATCCCGACGAGCCGGGCTATCGCGGCCTCTCGATGTTCCTCGCCGAGAAGCCGCGCGGCACCGACGCCGAGCCGTTTCCCGCCGTCGGCATGTCGGGCGGCGAGATCGAGGTGCTCGGCTATCGCGGCATGAAGGAGTTCGAGATTCGCTTCGAGGGCTTCGAGGTCAAGGCTGAGAATCTGCTTGGCGGCCGCGAGGGCCAGGGCTTCAAGCAGCTGAGGCAGACCTTCGAGGCCGCCCGCATCCAGACCGCCGCCCGCGCCGTCGGCGTCGCCCAGAATGCCCTCGACCTCGGGCTTGCCTATGCCCTCGACCGCCGGCAGTTCGGCAAGCCGATCGTCGCCTTCCCGCGCATTGCCGACAAGCTGGCGCTGATGGCGGCCGAGATCATGGCGGCCCGCCAGCTCACCTATCATGCCGCCCGCGAGAAGGATGCCGGCCGGCGCTGCGACCTCGAAGCCGGCATGGCCAAGCTGCTGGCGGCCCGCATCGCCTGGAGCAATGCCGACAATGCGCTGCAGATTCATGGCGGCAACGGCTTTGCGCTTGAATATCAGGTGAGCCGCGTGCTGTGCGACGCCCGCATCCTCAACATTTTCGAAGGCGCCGCCGAGATCCAGGCGCAGGTCATCGCCCGCCGGCTGCTGGAGGGGTAGCAGAGTGGGCATCGCGAGTCAGAATGTCGCAGTCTTGAATCTTTGCGCTGTAGGGGGATTTGATTTATATGTCAATACTCGATGTGTTGGCCGATCGGGTGTCGGAGCAAAGCCTTTTCGAGCTTCGACCCTTGATACCAGCGCCGATTGTGAGAAGCGTGTGGGTCACCAGAAGCGTGCTCGATCAGCTCAGCCCTGACACAGCCGACTCCGATTTTGAGATGGAGGCAGGTCGCCTCCGCAGGAAACTTGAAGGCATCGTGAAAGGGCAGCGGCTGGTCATCGGTGCTCATCGTGACAAGGCGTGCGACATGAAACGTCTAGCACCCGGGACTAATGAGGTTTGGGAAGTCAGGGAAAGTCAGAATCCCGGCATCCGAATTTTTTTTCGCTTCATAGTTAAGGACAATATCGCAGCGACAAACGTTCGACTAGTGCGCCATCTTTTTGAAAGACTGTGGACTCGTAATGGACGGGATTTTTGGCCAGTGTGGCGAGCTGAAATAAGGCGATGTAAAGCAGTTTGGCGTGGACTTTTCCCCACGTACCTGCCGCATAGTGGAGTAAGAATCAGTGACTATCTCTCGAACGCAACTGGACCAAATACTTTCTGAGCCCGAGCTTAAGAAGTTCTGGCTCGGTTACTTTCAGGAGTCGTTCAGGGAACAACTCCAGCAACAGTTACTGGAGCTGTTCGAGCATGTGAAATCTACGAGAAACTTGTCTCGGGCTGACCTTGCACGGAAGATCGGGCGGCGCCCTGAACAAGTCACTCGATGGCTTGCAAGCCCTACCAACCTAGAGAGCGACAGCATAAGCGATATGGCACTCGGGATGGGATTTATTCCGAAAGTCACGTTCGAGGCAGTGCGCAACTGCTTCGGCAGCGACAGAACGAATAGCAACAGCGTAGTTTCTCAGTTCGTTCGCCAGCGCGATGTCCAGACTAATTCGGCCGCCGCTGTCAGTCTCCTATGCACCGATGAGTTAGTAACGACGTCATGACTGACAAGTTCGAGGCGATGTCCATTTTCTGCGAGGACATCCGGGGAGAAAAGTCCGGCCAGGATACCATCATTGGAATTTATCCCGACAACGTAGCCGTGGAGGTTTTACCCTTCATATTCCCGAAGATTGGTGTGTATATTCGTATTCGAGTAGCCGTCGACTTCCAGGTCACGCCACTTTCCGTTTTTATCCATCACGAGGGTTCACCTCGCGACCCTGATCGTCTTACGGTAATAGACGAGTCGTTTATCAAGAAAAGTATTGCGCAGTCACGGGCACAGGGAACATCAGTAACATACTTAATATCACGCGCTCATTTTCAGCTGCTGAAGGTTGATGGACCAGTGCGTCTGGTAGTGACGGTTGGGAGCGACAAGCATAGCGTCGAATCAGGTTCCCTGAACATTCAATCGATGAGCGCTATTTCCCCCACCGCCTTGCCACCGCCTTCAAAAGAATCTCCGCCCGGCGATCCGGCGTCATAGATTCGGATCTTGCCTTCCATTCTTGCGTTCAAAACTGCCCCTCCCGCGCCAGCTGCGCCCGGCCCTCGGCCACCAGCCGTTGCGTTGCACTCTCGATATCGGTCTCGAGGCGTTGCTCGAAGGCGCGGCGGTTGAGCCCCGGCGGTATCGCCGGCAGGAACTCGACGATGATCGTGCCCGGCCGCCGCATGAACTGGCGCCGCGGCCAGAACAGCCCGGAATTCAGCCCGAACGGCACGCAGGCAGCACCGGTGCCGAGATAGATCGCCGATGCTCCCGGCTTGTAGTCGGGCGGCGCATCGGGCGCGCGCCGCGAGCCTTCCGGGAAGATCAGCAGATGACGCCCCTCCCTGACCGCCTCCCGCGCCTCGGCCACCATCCGCTTCAGGACCCCCGCACCGGCCGTCCGATCGATGCCGATCATCTTGAACTTCATCGAGAACCAGCCATAGAACGGGATCGCCATCAGCTCCCGCTTCATCACCACCGCCGGATCATTGAGGAGCGGCAGGATGGCGAATGTGTCCCAGGCCGATTGATGCTTGCCGGCGATGATGCAGCCCTGCTGCGGGATATGCTCGCGGCCACGCACCTCCATCCGGGTGCCGACGATCCGCTCGAGCCACCACACCGATGTCTGCCCCCATACCTGCAGCGCCCGGACCGACCACTTGCGCGGCGTGAAGAAGAACATGAATCCGCCGACCAGGAAGACGGCCAGGTTGACGTAGAACACCACGTTGAACAGCGCCGATCGCCAGACGCTCATGTCGCGGCTTGTCGCGTGACGCTTGCCGGTGCCACCAGGGCGAAGAGGAATTTGACATATTCGGCAAGCCACATCCGCGCCCACACCAGCGCTGGAGGAATATCGAGATCCGGCAGCGCCGACACCGGCCACGGCGTCAAGGTTCGATTCGGCATCCGGCGCGAGAATTCGAGCAGCGCCCGCGCCATGTGGTAATCGCTGGTGACGACGATCAGCCGGTCGAAACGATTCTGCTCCGCCCATCGGCTCGCCTCGGCCGCATTGCCGCGCGTGTCGGCCGCCACCCGGTCGATGTCTACGCAGCAGCTGAACAGATTCTCCTCGCCGGACAGTTGCGACAGGCGCCGCTCCGAGGTGTGCGGATGGACGCCGGTGATCAGCAGGCGCTTGCCCTGATGGTTGCGCAGGAGCTCGAGCGCCTCGTTGATCCGCTGCGGACCGCCGGTCAGCACCACGATGCCATCGGCCTGTCCGGAAAAGCCGGCGGGGGGCGCCGGGCTCTTCACCACGAACAAGGCGAAGCCGCCGACGAACAGCAGCACCACCGCCAGCACCGCCAGCGCCACCCGATGGCGGCGGCGGCCCGGCGCCCTGTCGGCAAGCGACGCCCGATGGCTCGCTTCTGACCCGTTCTCCCTGCCTGTCATTGCCGAGCCCGGCACGTTCACCCGCTGTGCAGTCCGTTGCGCGCATCGATTGTGCTCAGCCCGGTCACGGCTTGTCCAGCCGATTTTCGTCGTGATCGGCATCAGAACATCGCCCTGAGAATGCGTGTCACCGCCAGCCGGGCGGTGATCAGGCAGAGCACCGTGGCGAGCAGCGGCACCAGCCCGAAAAGCGCCAATGTCCGCGATGAATCGTCGATTTCGGAGAACATCAGCATCCGCACCGCGGCGGCGACCCCGCCGCTTCCGCGCCCATCGCCGAAACCGGCAACCAGCCCCAGCAGCACCGCCGCCGCGGCCAGCCCGCAGAGCCCGGCGACCAGCCCGGTCTTGAGGAACCGCCGCTCCACCTGGCTGGCGATGAACCGGTCGCGTGCACCCGCCAGATACAGGACCTCGATCGTGTCGCGATTGGCCTCGAGCGCTCCCCGGCTGGCATAGACGACGAGCGCCGCTGCGGTACCGGCGATGACCAGCAGGATCGCCAGGCCGACAGCCCGCAGCACTTCGGCGAGCCGCACGATCTCCGTTTGCCAGCGGCGATGGCTGTCGAGGCTGGCGCCGGGAGTCGCCGCCTCGATGGCGAGCGCCAGCCGGTCGAGATCGGGTGGCTCGTTCCCATCGACCACCACCCCGATCAGCCGTGGCACCGGCAGATCCTCGAGCATCGCCCCGGCGCCGAGCCACGGTTTCAGGAGCCTGACGCTGTCATCCCGCGACAGCGTGTAATGCCGCTTGATTCCGGGCGTCGCCGCGAGCACGGCATTGACGCTCGCAACCCCCTGCTCGATGTCGGCTCCCTCGGACGGCCTGATCTGCACCGTCAGCTCGCTGCCCACCTTCGATGTCCAGCTCGATGCCGCGGTGCTCACCATCAGGAGCCCGGCAATGGCGAGGCAGGCGAGGAAGCACATCGCCGACATGGCGATCATCATGGTGCGCAGCGCCGCCGTGCTCGCCGGCATGATCGGCCCGCTGGGCCGCGGCTTGACCGTCACCGCAGCCATTTGAGCTCCCCCTTGGAAAGCGTCATGACCGGCGCTTTCGCCTCCTGGATCAGCAGGCTGTCATGCGATGCGATGAGCACCGTGGTGCCGAAGCGGTTGAGCTCGACGAACAGCCTGAGCAGACGGCTGGCGAGCGCCGGGTCGACATTGCCGGTCGGCTCGTCCGCCAGCAGGAGATCGGGCTTGCCGATCACCGCCCGGGCGATCGCCGCCCGCTGCTTCTCGCCTCCCGACAGCACCGGCGGATAGGCATCGGCCTGGGCCGACAGCCCGACCCACGACAGGAGCTCCCCGACATCGCGCCGGTAGTCGTCGCTCCGCTTGCCCTGGACCCTGAGCGGCAGCGCCACATTCTCGAATGTCGTCAGGTGGTCGAGCAGCCGGAAATCCTGGAACACCACCCCGATCCGCCGCCGCATGTCGGGAACATCGCGCCGCCTGAGCATCGCCACGTCGCGGCCGAACAGCGAGATCAGCCCGCGCGTCGGCTTGAGCGCCAGGAACAGCAGCCGAAGCAGCGACGACTTTCCGGCTCCCGAGGGCCCGGTCAGGAAAGTGAACGACCCCTGCGCCAGCTCGAAGGAGATGTCGCGCAGGATCTCGGGTCCCCGCCCATATCTGAGCCCGACATTGTCCAGGCGGATCACGTCTCACCCTTCCCCGAAGCGATAGAGAGGCCGCTTAACTCGGATTTAACCAGACTCTCGCTAGCTGCTCGCCCATGAGCTCGAGCTTCCAACCGGGCCTCGAGCCTGCCAGCGAATCACCACCTTTCGAGGGACGCTTCGCCGATGATAGTGACCTGTCCGTCCTGCGCAACTCGCAACGCGCCGCCGATGCACGCTCATCCTCGCCAGCCGGGCTGCCGCGGCTGCGGCCAAGGCTGGGTCGAATCGAGCGCCATCGACGTCACCGACATGCTGGCCGGCCCGCAGCAGCCGGGCCACCTGCTGCTCGACGATCCGGCGATCGAGGATGATGCCGTTGCCATTGCCCGGGCTGCCCGCGAGGCCGCCGAGCGTTTCGCCGCTGCCCGCAGGCGCCGGCGCGCCGAGCTCCGCGGCTGGGCGATCCTCGCCCTTGTCATTGCCGTGCCGCTCGCCTTGCTGATGCTGTTCCCCGACAAGCTCGCCCCGCTTCTGCCGGGCGCCGCCCGGCTCTATATGGCTGTCGGCCTCGATGCCGGCATTCCCCGCTTCACCATCCGCGGCGTCGATCAGAGCCATGAGCTTGCCGATGCCACCCGCGTGCTTGCCATTCGCGGCGAGGTCGTCAACAGCGCCGCCAGCGCTCACCGCGTGCCCGACCTCCAGTTCCGCCTCAAGGACGGCGCTGGCCGCGAGGTCTATGCCTGGACCCTCAAGGGCATGGCGAGCCGCGCCCTCGGGCCCGGCGAGGCCACCGGCTTCACCACCCGCCTGGCATCGCCGCCGCTCACCGCCCGCGCCATCGAGATAAGCTTTGCCGAGGCCGGCGAAATCGCGCTAAACCGCCGGCCATGACGGCGGTGGACATCGACGGCCACGTGATCGACATGCTGTTCGGCGAGGCCGAGATCGCCCGCCGGGTGGGCGAGCTCGCGGCCGAGATCGCCGCCGCCCGGCCGCAGTCGCTCCTTGTCGTTCCGATCCTCAAGGGCAGCTTCGTCTTTGCCGCAGACCTGCTGCGCGCCCTCTTTCGAGTCGGGCTCAGCCCGGAGGTCGATTTCATGATGCTCGCGAGCTACCGCGAGCACACCCGCTCCTCCGGCCACATCGAGGTGCTGCGCGACATCGCGTCCGTCGTGCACGGCCGCGACGTCCTGCTGGTCGACGACATCCTCGAATCCGGCCGCACCCTCGCCTATGCCAAGGATCTGCTGGCGGCGCGCGGTGCGAGGCGCGTCCTCGTCGCGGTGCTGCTCGACAAGCCCGGCCATCGCGCCGCCGACATCGATGCCGATTTTCTCGGCTTTCACTGCCCGGACGTCTTCGTCGTCGGCTATGGCATGGACATGGCGCATGCCTTCCGCGAGCTGCCCTTTGTCGGGCATCTCCGCCGTAAGGAAAGGCAGTAGCACTCAATAAAGCCCGCGCAGCAGCCGGTCGAAATAGTCGAGCTCGACCTTCGGCCGGTTCGGCTCGTTGGAGCGGCTCCGCAGATAATCGAGGATCCGCCGCGCCTGCTCGATCGCCGCCTCGCCCGGCAGCATGTTGCGGTCGGGCCCGTAATCCTCCCCGCTGCGCGGCATCGGCCGGCCGAGCGGGTCGCGATCATCGCCGCGGGCCTCGCCATGGCGACCGTAATTGCCCTGATTGCCGGTCCCCTGCTGCTGCATCATCTCGCGTGCCATCGACTGCGCGCCTTCGCGCAGCGCCTGCATGGCTTCGTTCTGCGAGCCGAGCGCCCGATCGCGGTCGGACCCCTCGAGCGCCCCCGTCGCGTCCTCCATCGAGCGGCGCGCCCGCCCGAGTCCGCCCGGCTGGTCCATGCCCTGCTCGCCGAGCTGCCGCAGCAGATCGTCGAGCGCCTGCCCGAGGTCGCCCTGCTGCTCGGCCAATCGCCCGCTCTGGCCCTGGCCGCGCCCGCCGGACTGCCGCCCTTGCTGACCGGGACGCGATTCCTGACCCTGCTGGCCGCCCTGTTCGTCCATTCCCTGCTGCCCCTGCTGGCCGCCCTGCGGCAGCCGGAACGTCTCGTCCATCAGCTGCTGCTGCCGGCGCATCATCTGGCCCAGCTGATCGAGCATCCGCTCCATCGGGCCGCTGCGCTGCATCTGGTTGGCCATGCCGGGCTGCAGGTTCTTGAGCAGGTTCTCAAGCTGGGCAAGCATCTCCTGCGCCGCATCGCGCGACCCCTGCTTCGCCAGATTCTCGATCTGGTCGAGCATCTTCTGGAGATCCTCCGAGCGCACCTCGCGCCCCGGCTGGCGGCGTTGCTGCTGGGCATTGCCCTGCCGCATCCGCTCGAGCGCCTGCTTCTGCATCGCCTCGAGATATTTGTTCATCGCCTCGCGCAGCTGGCGCATCAGATCGGCGATCTTGTCGGGCGAGGCGCCCTCGGCCAGCGCTTTCTGCAGCTCCTTGCGCAGCGATTCGAGGTTCTTCAGCGCATCGTCGAGGGTCCCGTCCTCGACGCTGATCGCGATCTCCCACAAGAGGTCGATGACGCCGCGAATGTCCTCATTGTTCTTGACGTCGTAAAGCCGGCTTGCCGCCATCCGCACGCCCATATAGCTGCCGCTGGCGTCGAACAGCCCGTCCGGCCACGCCATCAGCGCCGACAGCGAGCGCACCACCTTGTTCTTCTCCGCCGGCGACCGGATCAGCACCTTGCGCTGCTCCACCAGCGCAGCGGCGAGCGGCTTGCTGAACTGGCGCTCCGGCAACCGGAACCGTACCGGCTTGCTGCCGCCCCGCTGACCGGCCTGGTCGCGGGCGACCAGCGTCATGTCGACCAGGAGCCCGGCCCAGGGATGGGCTGTGAGGTCCTGGAACGCCCGGCCCTTGGCATCGCGCGGATTGAGCTTCTGCAGCGCAATGGCAAAGCCCGGCGCATCCTTGAGGAACGGGCTGTCGGGCGCCGCTGCCGGCTGGCCGGGGCTCGGCGCCTCGGCCACCTGGCGGAACGTCGCATCGATGCCGACCACGCCATAATCGTCCGACGCCCGCCACGGCACCGCAAACGCGCCCGTCGGTGTTGGCGCAATGTCGCCATCGAGCTCGACCTGCGGCGCTGCGTCGGGAATGAGGGCGATCCGCCAGCTTCCCAGCAAGTGCGACCCGTCGGTGACATCGGCATGGACCGGCCGCTGCAGCACCGTGCGGGCTTCCGCGGCATCCCCCGTCTTGGGCGCTGTCGCGGTCAGCGTCTGCGCCACCGCGCCGCGCTCGCCATCGGCCGTCAGCTGATAGAGGGTGACCCGCCCGTCGCGCGCGCCATTGATCCGCACGGTCAGGCCCGAGCCCTCCGGAACCAGGAACTCGCCACCATTGCCGCCCCGCGCGTTCTGCGCCTCGCCGGTGAGGAGAACCGGGGCGCGCCCGGTATAGGCCGGCGGCGAGATCCAGGCGTCGATTCGCGCCGGCACGGCCGGCATCGGATCGAGGCTCACCGCCTCGCTCACCCGGTCGCGCCAGTCGCCGGCATTGAGGAACAATGCCGCCACCAGGCCCAGCGCCAGTCCGTTGCGCAGCGCCATCGGGTCGCGCGCCGGCAGCGGCGAGCGCGGCAGGTGCGATTTCAGCGCATCGAGCTCGCGCTTGAGCCGGTTCTTATGGGCGATCCACAACGTCCGGCTGTCCGGATTGTCGGCACCGAGCGCCAGCGTGTCGAGCCAGGAGGTGGCCGGCCGGTGACGCAGCTGGTTGTCGCGCTCGAGCCGGGCCAGCGCCTCGCCGCTGCTCGGCAGCCTGATGCCGAGCAGCCGAAAGGCGAAACCGACGAACAGGATGGCGGCGATGCCGAGACTGATGAGCCGCACGCTCACCGGCACGAGCTGGGCTAAGCCGCTGACCACGAACAGCAGCGCCGCCCCGAGCGTCATCACCGCCGGGAAAGCCGCACCCCAGATGCGCTCGAAGGCGAGGCCCAGCTGGGCCAGGCGGATCTTGCGGCCAAGCCGCGCTGCCGGATCGTTGCTCATCCTATGTGACGCTTAACACGTTTTGCCCGCCGATGGCTCCCCTGGCTTTGGGATTTCCGCGGTTTGGCACAGCAGTTCGACAGCCGATGTGTCCTGGTCAGCGCACCGGAGGCAGTCGGCGGGCGTAGACGCATTTCTTACTCCCCTCGCCCCGCGACAGCGGCGAGAGGGTGGTGCGAAGCACCGGGTGAGGGGCCTTTTTGGCAATCGGCATCAGGCATTGGGCAGTGAGAGGAGGAGGCTTTCCCTACTGCCTACTGCCTACTGCCTACTGCCTACTGCCTCACGACGCCTGCCACCCCGCCAGCCGGTCGGCGCCGACCAGATCCTCATAGGACTGGCGCGGCCGGACGATCGCGAACCGGTCGCCCTTGACCAGGATCTCGGCCACCAGCGGCCGCGAATTGTAGGTCGATGCCTGCACCGCCCCATAGGCGCCCGCCGTCATGATGGCGATCAGATCGCCCGCCTCGAGCGGCGGCAGCGGCCGGTTCAGCGCCAGATAGTCGCCCGATTCGCAGACCGGCCCCACCACATCGGCCTCGCGCAGGCGATGACCCGGCTCCGGCTCGACAACCGGCAGGATGTCGTGCCAGGCGTCGTAGAGCGTCGGCCGGATCAGATCGTTCATCGCCGCGTCGGCGATGATGAACGTCTTCTCGCCGTTCCTCTTCACATAGACCACCCGCGACACCAGGATCCCGGCATTGCCCATGATCATCCGCCCCGGTTCCAGATAGAGCTTGACCCCGAGATGGCCGAGCGTCCGCTTGACCAGCGCGGCATAGTCCTCCGGAAGCGGCGGCACGTCATTGGTGCCGCGATAGGGCACGCCAAGCCCGCCGCCGAGATCGGCATGCCGGATGTCATGGCCGTCCTCGCGCAGCATCTCGATCAGCTGTGCCATCAGCCGATAGGAATGCTCATAGGGTTCGAGCCGGGTGACCTGGCTGCCGATATGCATGTCGACGCCGGTCACCTCGACGCCGGGCAGCGCCCGGGCGCGCTGATAGACCCGCCTCGCCTGCGCGAACGGGATGCCGAACTTGTTCTCCGACCGTCCGGTGGTCATCTTCTCATGAGTGCCGGCATCGATGTCGGGATTGACCCTGAGCGACACCGGCGCCCTGGTGCCGATCCGGTTGGCGATCTCGCTCAGGAGCTCGAGCTCGGGCTCTGATTCGACGTTGAAGCAGTTGATCCCTTCCTTGAGCCCGAGCGCCATTTCCCGCGCCGTCTTGCCGACGCCGGAGAACACGATCCGCCGTCCCGGCACGCCGGCCGCCAGCGCCCGCCTGAGCTCGCCCTCCGACACCACGTCCATGCCGGCGCCGCAATCGGCCAGCGTCTTGATCACCGCCTGGTTGGAGTTCGCCTTCATGGCGTAGAACACCTGGTGCTCGACCCCGTCGAAGGCCTCGTCGAAAACCTTGTAATGGCGCTGCAAAGTCGCGGTCGAATAGCAATAGAACGGTGTGTCGACCTCGCCCGCGAGCATGTGGAGATCGACGTCCTCGGCATGGAGGACACCTGAGCGATACGCGAAATGATGCATGGGCCGGCGGTCTCGCGCGTCTTTCTCAAATAGCCTTGTCGAGGATGAAATCGGGGTTCTTCTGCTTCTGGCTGGCGGTCGAGCCGGGAGGCGGCTCGAGCGGGCCGCGCGCGCCGCAGCCCGCGAGCAGCCCCGCGAGCAGCAAGCTGGCAGCCAGCACAAGCAGGATCGAGCGCATGAAGACGCGAGCCTTCCTTGACCTCGGGACGGTTTCTTCCCTTCTACAGCACCGAGCCTCGGCTGTCCAAGCGCTTCACGGATTCTGGCTGCCAAGCTCGGCAAGCCAGCTTTCGGCGGCTTTCCGGACATTTTCCGGCGCCGTGCCGCCAAAGCTCCGCCGCGATGCCACCGAGTTTTCCACTGTCAGAACATCGAAGACCGCCGCCGTGATGAGCGGCTCGACCACTTGAAGATCGCCGAGCGACAGCTCCGCCAGCGCGCATCCCTTGCGCTCGGCCTCCGCCACCAGCCGGCCGGTCACGTGATGCGCCTCGCGAAACGGCAGGCCGAGTCGCGACACCAGCCAGTCGGCAAGGTCGGTGGCCGTCGCATGGCCGGCCGAGGCGGCCTCCTTCAGCCGCTCGACATCGGGGCGAAGATCGCCGACCACCCCGGTCATCGCCGCAATCGCCAGCGCCAGATTGTCGATCGCATCGAAGAACGGCTCCTTGTCCTCCTGCATGTCCTTCGAATAGGTCATCGGCAGACCCTTCATCACCACCGTCAGCGCCGTGAACGCCCCGAGAATGCGCCCGACCTTGGCGCGGGCGAGCTCCGCCGCATCGGGATTGCGCTTCTGCGGCATGATCGATGATCCGCTGGTGAAGGCATCGGAGAGGCTGACGAAGCCGAATGGCGAGGAGCACCACAGCACCACCTCCTCGCCGAGCCGCGACAGATGGGTCGCCGCGATCGTCGCCGCCGCCAGCACCTCGAGCGCGAAGTCGCGGTCCGACACCGCATCGATCGAGTTGCGCATCGGCCGCCCGAATCCGAGCGCCGCCGCCGTCTGGTCGCGGTCGATGGCGAAGGAGGTGCCGGCGAGCGCCGCCGCCCCGAGCGGACACTCGTTCATCCGCGCCCGCGCATCGGCGAAGCGGCCGCGGTCGCGCCCGAACATCTCGACATAGGCGAGGAGATGATGGCCGAGCGTGACCGGCTGGGCCGCCTGGAGATGGGTGAAGCCCGGCATGACGGTCGCTGCATGCGCGAGCGCCTGCTGCGCCAGCGCCCGCTGCAGCGCTTCGAGCCCCGCCTCGAGCGCCTCGCTCGCCTGCCGCACGAACAGCCGGAAATCGGTCGCCACCTGGTCGTTGCGCGACCGCGCCGTATGGAGCC
>JBIOYR010000092.1:0-14364 GCA_044870245.1 Aestuariivirgaceae bacterium
TTGATCAGTGACAAAGTCGCGTGTTAAACGCGCCGTCGTCCTTCCCTCGGCTGCCGTAGCTCAGTGGTAGAGCACTCCCTTGGTAAGGGAGAGGTCGACAGTTCAATCCTGTCCGGCAGCACCAGGAGCTGTCTGTCATTGCCGCGCCATGGCGGTTCGGGTTATGTTGGAATGGGTTAAGTCTCCGAGGGGTCGGGGTCCATGCTGCTTTTTGTTAGCGTGCTCAACGCCCTCTCTCTGCGCTGAGGTCCCCGGCAAGGATTTGGCGCAGCACGGTTGAGCGGTCGATCATGCGGCCGGCGTGACGGCAGCCCAGGTGGTCGGGGCTTCCAGCACCTTGGTCGTTCGTGCAACCCAGGGTCCCAGACGCGATGAAGCTCGATAGCGATAAGCGTGCGCGACTCGCCAAGCTGATCCGGCTCCTCGGCAGCGACAATGCCGGCGAAGTTGCGGCTGCGGCCCATAAATTGCAGGAGGTTCTGCGCTCGTCGGGTGCCGATCTCCACGATCTCGCGGCACTCCTCGAAGACGAGCAGATCGCCGCCATGCAAGGTCGTTCGGACCAAGCTGGATGGACGCACGACGCACCGGGACCCCAGCCATCCTCGGCCTCGCCGCGGTCAAGGCGCCAGCGCCATCGGTCGTTCTCCGGAGGTGGCAAGCTCAAGATCCTATCGGTCTGCATCGTCGCGGTCGCCGTGGTCGTCGGCGCGGTCTGGATGACCCGCGGCCCCGGCGATCATGAGCCGAGGACTGCCGGCACTGCCACTGCGCCAAGCCAATCGCAAGCGGCACCAAAGCTTGTGGCTGCAGCGCCGCCGACGATTCAGGCCAAGCAGGGTCCGCCACCGCCACCGACAATTCAGGCGAAGCAGGGTCCGCCACCGCCGCCGACGATTCAGGCGAAGCAGGCTCCGCCACCCCCGACGGTCGCGGTCATCCAGGACCTGCCGAAGTTTTCACCGACGGTGCCAAGGGCAAGGCCGGTTGTGGCCAGGCCGGAACCGACAAAGGCCGACACTTTCGAAGCGCGCAATGCAGCCCGTTCGGCGGTCGGCGAGATCATCCGACAGATCCGATTCCCGCAGCGGGTCGATCGGGCAATCACCATGGTATCGATCGGCGCCTATGGCAGCGAGATCATCGCCTCATACCGTGCGGCGGTACCGGCAAACACCATGGGCGGGGGAGCGCTCAGGCGATTGGCCGTCGAAACAGCCTGCGGCCTGCCGAACATGACGTCGGCCTTGAACCGCGGCGCCACCCACAGGGCGCGCTACACCGATCCCGACGGCGCGGTCACAGAGGTCGTCGTTGCGGCGCAAGACTGCGATTACTGATCGCGACCGGTCGTCGAACGCCAACAGGCCCTATCTCACAGGCGGAACTTGCGAGGCATGCAATGTTTGTTTCCTTCTTTCCGAGGCCGGTTCCGTTTTTTGTCTCGGCAGCTCTGTGGACTGTTCTCTGCGTCATCCTGTGGTATTCGCTCGGCGCCGATATCGGTCGCATGCTCGGCTTTGCGCTCCCGCAAGATGAGACGACGGGCGTGGTCGGCGTGCAGGTGTTCTGGTCGCCAAGTTTCCTCTGGTTCTATCTTTATTACGGCGCGGCGGTAACGATATTTGCCGGGTTCTGGTGGATCTATGCGCCGCATCCCTGGATGATGTGGTCGGTGCTCGGTACGGCGCTGATCTTGTTCGTGACCTATTTTCAGGTCGAGATCAGTGTCGCGATCAACAATTGGTACGGGCCGTTCTATGATCTGATCCAGACCGCCCTAAGCAAGTCTGCACCGGTCACCCAGGAAGCGTTCTACGGACAGCTTCTCACCTTCGCCGAAATCGCGTTTCTTGCAGTCACTGTTGGAACCCTGACGCGGTTTTTTGTCAGCCACTACATCTTCCGCTGGCGGACGGCGATGAACGATTATTACGTCACGCACTGGCCAGCGCTGCGCACGATCGAGGGCGCCTCGCAGCGTGTCCAGGAGGACACGATGCGCTTTTCTTCGACGGTCGAGGATCTCGGGGTGAACTTCGTCGATTCGGTGCTGACGCTGATCGCCTTCCTGCCGGTCCTGCTGCGGTTATCCAGCTCGGTGACAGAGCTTCCGCTGGTCGGCGAGGTGCCGCATTCATTGGTCAGCGTCGCCCTTCTATGGTCGCTGTTCGGTACGGTGTTCCTGGCGGGTGTCGGCTATCAGCTCCCCGGCCTCAACTTCTTCAATCAGCGGGTGGAGGCCGCCTATCGCAAGGAGCTGGTCTATGGCGAGGATGACCCCAATCGTGCCGATCCACCAACTCTTGGACGACTGTTCCAAGAGGTGCGGCGCAATTACTTCCGGCTCTACTTCCACTATGCTTATTTCAATTTAGCGAGGATCTTCTATCTGCAGCTCGACAACATTTTTCCCTACATCGTGCTAGGGCCGACCATCGTTGCCGGAAAAATCACGCTTGGAGTGATGAACCAGATACTGAATGCATTCTCGCAGGTGCGATCGTCGTTCCAGTATCTGGTCAATTCGTGGTCGACAATCGTCGAGCTCATGTCGGTCTACAAACGTCTGCGAGCCTTCGAGGCAGTGATTCAACCGGCTGATATGCAATTCGAAAAGCAAGTTCAAATATGATACTTTGGGGATCGGGGAGCACCTGACCGAATCAAGTGATGGGGAAGCGCGTGCCCAGACCTATCTTCCGCGCGGCCATGGTCCTGGCCGTTGTCTCGACGACCCCTGCCTTGGCAGGTTCCGACAACAACATCGATGGGCGAAAGGGGCTTGCCACGGCAAATGCAGTGCCGGCCAAGGAACTGTTCGGGAACGTCAAGGAACCGGCGCCGCTTTCAGCGCGGGCAATCGGGTTCTACTCGCATGGCTGCCTGGCGGGCGCGGTGGCCTTGCCGGTGGACGGCCCGGAATGGCAAGTGATGCGGCTGTCGCGGAACCGGAATTGGGCCCATCCGGCCTTGATCAAGGTGGTCGAGCGGCTGGCGAGCGACGCCAAGGAGAAGGATGGGTGGCCGGGACTGCTTGTCGGCGACATATCGCAGCCGAGGGGCGGGCCGATGCTCACCGGTCATGCCAGCCACCAGATCGGGCTCGATGCGGATATCTGGCTCAATCCCATGCCGCCGCGAACCCTGACGCGCCAGGAGCGCGAAGAAATGGAGCCGCGGCCCGTAGTCAAGAACCGCAAGGAGATCGATCCCTCGGTGTGGACCGAGGCGCATGCCAGGCTGATCAGGCGGGCGGCCAGCTATCCGGAGGTGGTGAGAATCTTCGTGAACCCACCCATCAAGAAGGCCCTGTGCAACTGGGGGCTGGCGCAATCCGGCTCGCATGCGTGGCTGGCCAAGGTGCGCCCCTATTACAATCACACCTATCATTTCCATATTCGGATTCGGTGCCCCGGCGGCTCCGACGACTGCAAGAATCAACCGGAGCCGGGGCCGGCCGATGGGACGGGGTGCGGCACGGAGCTGGCCTATTGGTATTCCGACAAACCATGGGCGCGGCTGCCCAGGCCGAGTGAGCCCAAGCCGCCGGCCCGCGAATTGAAGATGTCGGCGCTGCCGAACGAGTGCCGGGCAATCCTGTCGATCAAGTAGAGAACCTGCTGGGGATTGACGGAGAGAGGTCGACTCTGATCCTGGGTGGAGCATGGAACTGTCGATCACGGTTGGCGCCCTGATCGCCGGGGCGGTGCTGGTTGCCGCGATGCGGTTGCGCGAAGGCCGATCTCGGAGAAGCCTCGATGTGCCGCTGCTGCCGACCACGCCGGTGATGTTCATCGGCATCGTCATGATCATGCTCGCGACCATTCACCTGTTCGGCCTGTTCGGCTATGGCGGGCGGTGACGCGCTTCAACCCTTGACGTCGGTCTCGGGACGATCATCCCCCGGCGACAGCTCGTCGTGCCATTGGCCTTCGGCATCCTCGTAGGAAATCGGCGTCGCCGTATCGGGGAGGACCTGTTCATGAGCAGCGCGCTCGGCGGCTCGTCTGGCAGCGTCATGGGTTGGAAAGGTCTCGGAATAAGCGCCATCGACCCGGTAGGCCCAACCACCATCGTGCTCGACGATCTCATAGGTCACTTTGTTCATGCTACGGTCCTTTCCGACTTGGCAGGATAACGTAAGGTAAGTCTCTGTCATGCAGAATTTGTCAGCCTTTGAAGTGCGCATGGACTCAGAATGCAGAAGCGACAAAGTGTCACCGGCGGTGTATGATCGCGACCTCTCAACCAGCTCAGGAGTCAGGTGATGACGAATGAAGCGACGGTCACCTCTTTCGAGCACGGCGCGGCGCAGCCCACGATCCGCAAGATTCAGCCCTCGGACCTCATCGACGTGCTGATGAAGGGACTCGATGACTTCAATGCCAAGCCGAGCCATATCCTGCTGCTCGTGGTGATCTACCCGCTGCTGGCGCTGATCGCGGCGAGGGTTGCGGCGGGCTATGACATGTTGCCGCTGGTGTTCCCGCTGCTCTCCGGTTTTGCGCTGATCGGCCCCGTTGCAGCGATCGGCCTTTATGAGCTGAGCCGGCGTCGCGAGCTCGGTCTCGACATTGGCTGGGAGCACGCCTTGCGGGTGGTTTACGCACCGTCATTTCGAGCGATCGTCATTCTCAGCCTGATCCTCGGGGCGATCTATTTCGCTTGGCTTTTCTCGGCTTTGGCCATTCATTGGCTGATTTTCGGCAGTCTCGTGCCGACTTCGATCGAGGATTTCATCTGGCAAATCCTCACCACCACCAAGGGCTGGACGCTGATCATCGTTGGATGCGGGGTCGGCTTCATCTTTGCCGTGGTGGTGCTCGCCATCAGTGCGGTTTCCTTCCCGATGCTGCTCGACCGGAATGTCGGGGTGATGACCGCCATCCAGACCTCGGTCAGGGTATTTACGACCAACCCGGTCACCATGCTGGTCTGGGGCGCGATCGTCGCGGGATCGCTGGTCCTCGGCTCGCTGCCATTGTTCGTTGGCCTCGCCGTCGTCATGCCGGTGCTTGGCCATGCCACCTGGCACCTCTATCGGAGGGTCGTCGCCGACTGAACTGCCATCGCCGGGCGCCGGTCCGGCTGCCTTGTGACCAGCTCGCCCCCTGGCTGGTAAGAGCGGAACCTTTGTGCTACCAGAGTGCGGCTTTCTCGAAAAGCCAAAGCGGTTCGAAGGTTATCCAGAGGGCGAGCGATCGATGATCTTGGCTGTCGTGCTGCTTTTATTGACCGTCGGATCTGTCCTGTTTCACTTCATGAGTCCCTGGTGGTGGACGCCGATCGCGTCCAACTGGGACTATATCGATCATACGATCATCATCACTTTCTGGATCACCGGCGTCGCCTTCGTCCTGCTTATCTGTTTTGTCGCCTATTGCGTGTTTCGCTTCCGGCACCGGGAAGGGCAGGAGGCGCATTATGAGCCGGAGAACAAGCGGCTCGAATGGTGGCTCACCATCGCCACATCGCTCGCGGTGGCCGGGCTGCTAGCCCCGGGGCTCGTCGTGTGGAAGGATTTCGTCACGGTGCCGGCCGGTGCCAGCGAGATCGAGGTGATGGGCCAGCAATGGCAGTGGAGCTTCCGGTTGCCGGGCAAGGACGGCGTCCTGGGCAGGTCGAGCGCCGAGGCGGTCACGGCCGAGAACCCATTCGGCCTCAACAAGGACGATCCGCAGGCGCAGGACGACGTCGTGCTCGAGGCCGCCGATCTGCATCTGCCGGCCGGCAAGCCGATCAAGGTGCTGCTGCGGTCCAAGGACGTGCTGCATAATTTCTATGTGCCCGAGTTCCGCGCCAAGATGGATCTCATTCCCGGCATGGTGACCTATTTCTGGTTCACCCCGACCCGCACTGCCAAGTTCGATATCCTCTGCTTCGAGCTGTGCGGCACCGGCCATTACACCATGCGCGGGTCGGTGGTGGTGGAGGACGACGCTGCCTATCAGACCTGGCTGTCGCAGCAGACTGCGTTCCGGGACACCCTTCAGCAAACCAAAGTGGTGACCAAGGACGGCTCGGCAGTGCAGTGAAAGTGACTGTGGTGAAAACAATCTTCCATAAGAGCCGAATCGGCGCTTATCGAGCGCCAACAACTGAGCGAAACGAGGGTTTCTGATGGTCGATGTAACTCCGTCTGCGGTCGACTATGTCGCGCCAGCGCATGAGGAAGACGAGCTTTATCATCCTCATAGTTTCCTGACCAAATACGTCTGGAGCCAGGACGCGAAGGTCATCGCCATTCAATATGCCGGCACCGCCACCGCCATCGGCCTCGTTGCGCTGGTGCTCTCCTGGATGATGCGGCTCCAGCTCGGTTTCCCCGACACCTTCTCCTTCATCTCGCCGGAAGCCTACTACCAGTTCATCACCGTTCACGGGATGATCATGGTGATCTACCTGCTCACGGCGTTGTTCCTCGGCGGCTTCGGGAACTACCTCATCCCGCTGATGGTGGGCGCCCGCGACATGGTATTTCCCTATGTCAACATGCTGAGCTATTGGGTCTATCTTCTCGCGGTGCTGGTGCTCGTCGCCAGCTTCTTCATGCCAGGGGGAGCGACCGGTGCGGGCTGGACCCTCTATCCGCCGCAAGCCATCCTGAACGGCACGCCAGGGCGCGACTTCGGCATCATCCTGATGCTGATATCGCTGATCATCTTCATCATCGGCTTCACCATGGGCGGCCTCAACTATGTGGTGACGGTGCTGCAGGCGCGCTGCCGGGGGATGACACTGATGCGCTTGCCGCTGAGCGTGTGGGGCATCTTCGTCGCCACCATACTGGCGCTGCTGGCCTTCCCGGCGCTGTTCGTCGGCTGCGTCATGATGCTGTTCGACCGCATTCTCGGAACCAGCTTCTTCATGCCCAAGATCGTCGAATTCGGCGAGCAGCTGGCCTATGGCGGGGGTAGCCCCATCCTGTTCCAGCACCTGTTCTGGTTCTTCGGCCATCCCGAGGTCTATATCGTTGCGCTGCCGGCTTTCGGCATCGTGTCGGACCTGATCAGCACCCATGCGCGCAAGAACATCTTCGGCTATCGCATGATGGTGTGGGCGATCGTGGCGATCGGCGGCTTGAGCTTCGTGGTGTGGGCGCACCACATGTATGTCAGCGGCATGAACCCGTATTTCGGCTTCTTCTTTGCGACAACGACGCTGATCATCGCCGTCCCGACCGCCATCAAGGTCTACAACTGGGTGCTGACGCTGTGGCGGGCCAACATCCATCTCACAGTCCCGATGCTGTTTGCCATCGCCTTCATCCTGACCTTCGTGAATGGCGGGATCACCGGCCTGTTCCTCGGCAACGTGGTGGTCGACGTGCCGCTGTCCGATACCATGTTCGTGGTGGCTCATTTCCATATGGTGATGGGTGTTGCACCGCTGCTCGTGATCTTTGGCGCCATCTATCACTGGTATCCGCTGATCACCGGGAGGATGTACAACAACGCGCTCGGGCAGTTCCATTTCTGGGTCACCTTCGTCAGCGCCTATCTGATCTTCTTCCCGATGCACTACCTCGGATTCATCGGCGTGCCGCGCCGCTATTTCGAGATCAACGACACGACGTTCGTTCCGGCGAACGTCCATGATCTGAACATGTTCATCTCGGTGGTGGCGCTGATCGTCGGCTTCGCGCAGATGGTGTTCCTGTACAACATCATCTCGAACATCTGGTATGGCAAGAAGGCGGAGCGGAACCCGTGGCGAGCGACGACCCTGGAGTGGCAGACGCCGGAGTTGCCGCCCGGGCACGGCAATTTCGGCAAGGAGACTCCGGTGGTCTATCGCTGGGCCTATGATTACAGCGTGCCCGGCGTTGCCCAAGACTACATTCCGCAGAACATGGCGCCGGACGAGGTGCCGATGGTCGCGAGGCCGCACCGGATGCAGCCAGCTTGAGGACCCGTGGGCATCCTTGCGAAATTGTCGGAAAAGCCCTGGGTGAAATCCCAGAGCGACGCCGACAATCTGCATGAGGGCAGCACGTTCACCATTCCCACTCCGTGGCTTGGCCTGAACGTGCTGTTCGCGGTGATTGCCGTTCTCTTCCTGCTTCTGAGCATCGCCTATTATCATCACCGCGTCGTTCACGCGTCGGAATATCAGGCGGCGGCGGCACAGTCGGCGTCGTTTCTCGATCTCTGTCTGTCATCGGGGCCGACGTGGTTCGGCCTTCCCAAGCTGTGGCTGCTGTGGGTGAACACCGCGATCCTGTTCCTAGGCAGCATCGCCATGCAGGGCCTGCAGGCTGCGACGCGGCGGGGGCAGGCGGACTCGGTGCGCGACTACCTGCTGATTGCCGGAGCGTTGACGACGGCTTTCCTGGTAGGGCAGATCGTGGTGGCGCGGCAGCTGGCCGGTCTCGGATTCTTTGCGGCGACAACGCCTGCGGTGGCGTTCTTCCTGCTCATCGCCCTGCTGCATGGGCTCCATGTGTTCGGCGGCCTGGTGCCGCTTGGCCGGGTCGGAGCGCGGCTGTGGCGCGGTGACAAGGTTGCCGACCTGCGCCTGATTGTGGAATTGTGCACCGCTTATTGGCATTTTCTGCTTGTGGTCTGGTTGTTGTTGTTCGCAATGCTGCTGCTCACCTGAGGGGCTATCGAATGTCGCATACCGCCATCGTCGAAGACAAAGCAACACACTCGCCGCGGAGCTGGAACACCCTGGTCCGCGACTGGTCTTCCGATCAGCGGGCGTTCAAGAACGTCCCCTGGGGGAAGGCCATGATGTGGATCTTCCTTCTGAGCGACACCTTCATCTTCAGCTGCTTCCTCCTGTCCTACATGACGGTGAGGATGTCGACGCTCGATAAGTGGCCCAACCCGAGCAAGGTGTTCGCGCTTCACATAGGCGGTCAGGAAGTTCCGCTGATCCTGATCGCGATCATGACCTTCATCCTGATCAGCTCGAGCGGCACGATGGCCCTGGCGGTGAAGTACGGCTATCAGAAGGACCGAACCAAGACCGCCATCCTGATGATCCTTACCGCCATTCTCGGGGCGACATTCGTCGGCATGCAGGCCTTCGAGTGGACCAAGCTGATCACCGAAGGTGTCAGGCCGTGGGGGAATCCGTGGGGCGCGCCGCAATTCGGCTCGACCTTCTTCATGATCACGGGTTTCCACGGCACGCATGTGTCGATCGGTGTGATCTTCCTCATCATCATTGCCCGCAAGGTCTGGCGCGGCGATTTCGATATCGAGCGAAAGGGCTTCTTCACCAGCCGGAAGGGGCGCTACGAGATCGTCGAAACCACTGGCCTTTACTGGCACTTCGTCGACCTGGTCTGGGTCTTCATCTTCGCTTTCTTCTATCTTTGGTGAGGGATGACATATGGCACACGCTGAGACCCACCACGCACAGGGCCACCACGCTCAGGGTCAGCAGCACCCGATCGGCATCTATCTGTGGATCTGGCTGCTGCTCTTCGTTCTGAGCACGTTCTCCTATCTCGTCGATTACTTCCACCTCCATGGGATGCTGCGCTGGTCGCTGATCCTGCTGTTCATGATCCTGAAGGCCGGCCTGATCGTTGCCGTCTTCATGCATATGGCGTGGGAGCGCCTGGCGCTGATCTATGCGATCCTGGTGCCACCGGTGCTGATCCTGGTGTTCGTCGCGCTGATGACGCTTGAATCCGACTACACCTTCCTCACGCGCGAGGAATTCTTCGGGCTGGGACGCTGAGCATGCTTGTCATCATCTCTTGGGTTGGAATTCTCCTGGTGATCGCCGGGGTGCTCTACTCGGCCGGACAGGTGCTGTGGCGCGGGCCGCTGAGCGGCGGCCGAGGCGTTCGTTCCGGAGAAGCCAAGACGCTCGAGCCGCCGCGCGGCCCGGCGCGATCGCTTGGCCTGGCACGCGAATGGCCCGGTTTGGCCCTGATCGGGCTCGGCGCCATCCTGCTCCTGGCCAGGGCGGCCGCGATGTTCATCAGCGGGTGACGCTCGAACTTCCTTTGATTTGAGATCCGATGATCCAATTCACTCATCTCCGGGCAGCCATCTTCGATTGGGCCGGGACCGTGATCGATCATGGGTCGCTCGCGCCGATGGGGGCTTTCGTCAAGGCCTTTGCCACGTTCGATGTCGACATCTCGATCGATGAGGCACGCGGCCCGATGGGCATGGCAAAACGCCCACACATCGCCACTCTGATGGCGCTGCCACGCATCGCCGAAGCCTGGAAGGCGCGCCATGGCCGGTTGCCGGCCGATCGGGACATCGATGCCGTGTTCGAGATCTTCCTGCCGATGAACATCGCCGCGGCGAAAGATCATTCGCGACTGATTGCCGGTACTGCCGAGACGGTGTCCAAGCTCAGGGAAGCGGGCCTGAAGATCGGCACCACGACCGGCTACACGCATGACATCATGGATGCGATCCTGCCGCTGGCGGCAGAGCAGGGGTTCGCGCCGGACAGCATCGTGTGCACCGGCGACACGCCGGCCGGGCGACCGTCACCCTTCATGATCTACCGCTCGTTGATGGATTTGGGCGTATGGCCCGCCTCCGCCTGCCTCAAGGTGGATGACACCGAAGTGGGGATCGCCGAGGGCCTGAATGCCGGTGCATGGACTGTCGGCGTGGCGATGAGCGGCAACGTGTTCGGGTTGTCGGCGGCCGACACCGCGCGGCTGTCTCCGGCCGAGCTTGCCAGCAAGCGCGACAGCGGCCATGCGCGTCTCAGGGCTGCCGGGGCGCATTATGTGATCGACAGCGTCGCCGATCTGCTGCCGGTTACAGTCGATATCGAGGGCAGGCTCCAGCGGGGCGAGCGGCCCTGAACTCACTTCTTCTCGGAATCGCGCCACTGGCGCGGCCGATCGAAATAGCCCTGCCAGAGGCCGCGCCGCAAGGCGCGCGCCCTGTCCTCGCTGACGGAATAGACCGAGGGGAGCCGTTCATAGGCGATTGCCCAGCCGTCCTCGACCATCCGCCGGTTCAACTCCACCGCACCGGCGGAACAGACCGCCACCGCCCGGCGATAGCGGTCATGATCGATGACGCGGCAGCGCACCGGCTTGTCCGTCATCAGCATCTCGAGATGGCGGAAGGATTCGCGTCCGCATTGATAGGGCTCGGAGCGGCTGTCGAGACAGGTCTGGTGCAGCTCGGGAGCATCGATCCCGTAAAGTCTGATGTCGCCGTCGGGGCCGCGCAATGAATCGCCGTCGACAGCGCGGAATTGTCCCGAGACATCCGATATTTGGCGACCAATCGCCAGCCATAGGGCGAGGGCGACGATGGAGAGGGCGGCGACATGATAGAAGAGGCGTCGCAAGGTTGCGTGGTCAGGGTTTGTTCCAGCTTGCTGCCGCCACGTCATCCTCATCCCTTGCGGCAACCCAATGCGACCCCGAGGCGCTCTCTTCGAGCTTCCAGAAGGGTGCCTTGGTCTTCAGCCAGTCGATGAGGAAGGCACAGGATTCGAGCGCCGCCTGGCGATGGGCGGCCGCGGTCATCACCAGGACGATGTCGTCGCCCGGCTCGAGGCGACCATAACGGTGGATGATGAGGCTGGCCTGGAGAGGCCAGCGGGCGCGGGCCTCGGCCTCGATGGCACTCATC
Organism: Aestuariivirgaceae bacterium; assembly: GCA_044870245.1. Lineage (GTDB taxonomy): Bacteria > Pseudomonadota > Alphaproteobacteria > Rhizobiales > Aestuariivirgaceae > DATAFF01. The sequence continues at coordinate 11,583 of JBIOYR010000092.1, forward strand.
GCCCGCTCGGTCATCTCCGCATAGTGCTCGAGGGTCATCGCCTTGATGGTGAGGTCGCCCGACTGCGCCCGCACCGTTCCGACAAAGACCGCAATACCGCCGATTCCGGCGTGATCGCGCTTCATCGCGGCATATTCCCGGCCGAGATCGAACGGCTCCTGCTGAAGGCGAATCATGAGGATTCATTACACGAGTTCGGGGCGGGGAAGTAGGCGCGTCTAGCGCTGCTTGGCAACGCCCTCCGGCGCGGCCTCATCCAAAAAACCCTTGAGAAGCGAATCGTCGTCGCCTGGCGAATTCTCACCAACCGCCCCCAGACCTCCCTTCGCGCGATTGGGGAGGGTCGCCTTGACCTTTTCGCGCCGCGCCGAGTCGAAAATGCTGCCGTCGTTCTCGAGAGGCGGGGTGGGTGCCCGAAGCTTGTTCAGCGTGTCGTATCCCGCCTGTGGATTTTCCAAGATGCCCGCAATATCGGGGTAGATCTTCGGACTGCCCCAGGGACCTCTCACGACCAGGGGAACGGCCAGCACCGCCGTCTCGCCCGGAGCGGCATTCCCCGAGGGATCGCTCGCAAGTTTCGGCACCAGCTTGAAGTCGAGAGCCTTGCGCAGCAAATCGGCCTGGCCGGTTCCGGTGATGGAAAGCTCGGGTGCGACCAGCTCGAGATCGCGGCTCGCGGCAATTCCGTCCTGCAGCGCGAAGGTGGCCGACAGGTTCCGGAAAACCGTGCGGGAATCGGCAACCGGCTGCCAGCCGTCGAGGATCTCCTTCTTGACGTCGCGCAACATCCTGACGAGGTTCATGTCGCGGATCGCGCCGTTCACGATGCGGAGCTCGGCGGTGCCGCGCAAGGTCGAGATCATTTCGCGTTGGGTGTGGCCGGCGCCGGCGAGAGACACTGTCATCGATGTCGCACCGGCGAGCGCGTCAAGCCCGATCCAATTATCGAACAGCGGAGCACCGTCGATGTTCTCGGCGCGCAGCGCACCCTGCATGGCAGGAACCTGGCGCGAGCCATTGAGCACCAGCCGGCCGGAAGCCTTGCCGCCATATAGCGCGGCCTCCTTGATGGAGAGATCGAGGACCCCGCCGCCAAGCTCGACCGCGATGGTGGCTCTGCCAGTCCGCAGGCTGCCAATGCGGAGCTCGGAGGCCGCCAATGAAAGGTTGGCATCGAGCATGCGGAGCGGCGCGAAATCGAGCGCCCGATCGCTCCAATCGTCATCATCGTCCGACTGGGAGGCGTCGTTGAGCTTCGAAATGCCGGCATAGACGTTCAAGTCGATGCGATCGAGCCCGAGGGCGGCGGTGACCTTGGGCCGGTCGCCGGCGAGATCGACCTTGATATTGCCCTGGCCGTTCATGCCATCCAGGTTCATGACCGTCTTGGACAGGGTGAGAACACCATTGGTCAGGTCGAATGATCCGTTGGCCGTGAGCGGGCCAAGTCCGCGGCCGGTGCCCAGTCGATATCCCGACCAGCTGGACAGCTCGCGCAAGGACGGAGTTGTCAGCTCGGCAGTCCCCGAGAGGCTCGCTTCCCGGTTCAGGACGGCGCGGCCGCTGAAGGCAAACTTCAAGAGCGGCGAATCGACCGTGACATCGATCGGCGAGCCCTGGCCTGGAATGCGCGCCGGATCTTTCACGAAGAGCGTGAGCGCCACCCTTTGGCGGTTCCACAGCACGTAGCCGCGCGCCGCGAAGGGCGTGTCGGGGGTCGCGAAATTGACCAGCAGATCGGCGCCGGTCAGGGAAACGGCACTGCCGGTCCGCTCGTTGACGAAGCGCACCACGCCGTTCTCGATGCGGATCGGGGCGGCGGCGATGCTGGCGAGCAAGCGCTGATAGGCGGCGCTGGCGGGCGAGGCGGGACCGGCGAACGCCCAATTTGCCCGACCCTCGCCATCGCTGACCAGGGTCAGGCGGGGATTGATCAGCGTGAGCTGCTGCACCGCGAGCCGGCGTTCCAGCAAAGAGCGGGCATCGATCTTGATGCGCAACCGACCAATGGCAGCGAGCTGGCCGTGGTAGAGGCCGGGCGGGTTGGAGAGGACGACGTCGTCAGCCTCGATGGCGAGCTCAGGCCAGAGCACGATTCGCGGGGCTCGGGAAACCGTCAGCGTACGTCCTGTCGTCGCCTTGACGGCCTGCTGCAGCTGTTGAATGGCAAAGTCGACCGGCAGAACCAGCGGCAGCGCACCGACCACAGCCACCGCCATGACGATCAAGGCGAGGACTGAAATCAGGACCAAAATGGTGCGCCGCACCGGCATCAAGCCTCCTTCGGCTTCAACCGCAGGCGACTGGTGCCGCCACACGGTGGCAGGACTGCGGCGAGGTCAGGCGATTCACGAGGCCGAATATGCATCGTCGTGGAACTGTGCCTTGGAGGAAACTCTCGGACTGCGGCCCCCCTTGGGCCATGCGCAGCGTGCGGCTAAGGTGACGTATCTCTATTGGCCAGCGGAACTGCCATCATGCCGGAAATGCCGTTGTGGACGCCGTCCGCCAAGCGAAAGCAGGACAGCAATCTGTCGCGTTTCAAAGCGGCAGTTGAAAAAAAGCTGAAGATCTCTCTGGCCGGCTTCGAGGCCCTCCATGCTTGGTCGATTGCGGATTCTCAGGCTTTCTGGGCAGAGCTGTGGGAGTTTTGCAACATCAGGGCAGAGTATCGTGGCGATAGACTGCTCCTCGACAACGATAAGCTTCCCGAAGTCCGTTTCTTCCCAGACGCCCGCCTGAATTATGCGCAGAACCTGCTTATTAAGACTGATGATACACC
>JBIOYR010000093.1:0-51371 GCA_044870245.1 Aestuariivirgaceae bacterium
CGCAATTGGCGTCAGCAGCGGGATGCGGACCTTGCGCTCGAGCAAGATACGGATAACGCCTAGTGCTGCGCGGCGAAGCGCGAAGGGATCCTTCGAGCCGGTCGGCTTCTCGTCGATGGCCCAGAAGCTGATCAGCGTGTCGAGCTTGTCGGCGATCGCCACAGCGAGCGTCACCGGCGCCGCCGGCACCATGTCGGTCGGCCCCTGCGGCTTGTAGTGATCGCGCACCGCCGATGCCACTGCAAGATTTGCGCCCTCCTCGATGGCATAATAATGCCCCATCATGCCCTGGAGCTCGGGAAATTCCCCGACCATCCCGGTCACCAGATCGGCCTTCGACAGTTGCGCGGCCAGCCGTGCCGCCTCGACATCGGCGCCGATGATCTCGGCGATCGTCGCGGTCAGCGCTTCGATTCGGCGCACCCGTTCGCCCTGGCTGCCAAGCTTGGCATGGAAGGTGACATGGTCGAGCTTCGGCACGAGGTCCTGAAGCGGCGTACGACGGTCCTGATCCCAAAAGAACCGCGCATCGGCGAGGCGCGCCGCGATCACTCGGTCATTGCCGGCGACGATGCCCTTGCCGCCATCCCTGGCGATCATGTTCGCCACCAGGAGATAGTGGTTGGACAGCTCGCCATCGGCGTCCCGCAACGCGAAGCACTTCTGATGGCTGCGGATCGAGGTGATGATGACTTCCGGCGGCAAGGACAGGAACCGCCGGTCGAACGAGCCCATCAGCACCACTGGCCATTCGACCAGTCCCGCCGTCTCCTTCAGCAGCCCCTCATCCTCGACCACCCGCAGTCCCTTGGCGAAGGCGAGCGTGTTGGCCTCGCCGCGAATTGTCTCGGCGCGTTCGCTGCCATCGAGCATGACCCAGGCATCGCGCAGCTTTCTTTCATAGTCCTCGAAGCGCCGCACCTTGATCGGCTGCGGCGCCATGAAGCGATGACCGCGCGTGACCTGACCTGAGCGGATGCCATCGATCGTCAGATCGATGACCTGGCCATCGAAAGTCGCCAGCACCGAATGCAGCGGACGGATCCAGCGCAGCTGTCCCGAGCCCCACCGCATCGACTTCGGCCATGGGAATGTCCGCATCACCTCGGGCAGGAGCGTTGCCACGATCTCTGGCGTCGCGCGTCCCGGACGTTGGATGCGGGCCACATAGAATGATCCTTTGCGGTCCTCCTCGACGATGCATTGCTCGAGACTCACGCCCGCCTGCCGCAGAAAGCCCTCGATCGCCGCCGGTGGCGCATCGGTGCGCGGCCCCTTGCGTTCCTCGAGCGTATCCGGTGCGGAACCGGGCAGCTCGTCGATCGACAGCGTCAGGCGACGCGGTGTCGCGAAGGCGCGCGCCCCCGCCGCCTCGAGGCTCGCCTGCTCCAGCCCCTCGGCCATGAGCTTGCGGAAATCCTCCGCGGCGCGTTCCTGCATCCGAGCAGGAATCTCCTCCGAGAGGAGCTCGATCAGAAGCTCCGGCATCAGCCATTTCCCCGTGCTGCGAGGCTTTGACCGGCACCGCCTCCCGCCGTCTCCAGCCAGGCGTTGCCGCAGGTCTTCGCCAGCTCGCGGATGCGCAGGATGTAGGCCTGGCGCTCGGTGACCGAGATGACGCCGCGGGCATCGAGCAGGTTGAACAGATGCGAGGCCTTGATGCATTGATCATAGGCCGGCAGCACCATTCCGCCCGTCTTGAGCAGAGTGCGGCATTCCTCCTCTGCATCATCGAAATGGCGCTTGAGCAGATGCGTATCCGCCTGCTCGAAATTGTAGCGCGAATACTCTTCCTCGGCCTGCTTGAACACCTGCCCATAGGTGACGCGCTTGTCACCGCTGCTGCCGTTGAAGTTGAGGTCGAAGACATTGTCGACGCCCTGCACATACATCGCGAGACGCTCGAGACCATAGGTAAGCTCGCCCGACACCGGCGCGCAGTCGATCCCGGCCACCTGCTGGAAGTAGGTGAATTGCGACACTTCCATGCCGTCGCACCACACTTCCCAGCCGAGCCCCCAGGCGCCGAGCGTCGGCGACTCCCAGTCGTCCTCGACGAACCGGATGTCGTGGTTCTCCTGATCGACCCCGATGGCCGCAAGCGAGCCCAGATAAAGGTCCTGAAGATCCGGCGGTGACGGCTTCATGATCACCTGGAACTGGTAATAATGCTGCAGCCGGTTGGGGTTTTCGCCATACCGGCCATCCTTTGGACGGCGCGACGGTTGGACGTAAGCCGCGCGCCACGGCAACGGCCCGAGCGCCCGCAAGGTGGTGGCAGGATGAAAGGTCCCCGCACCGACCTCGAGATCATAGGGCTGCAGAATCACGCACCCCTGCCCTGCCCAATAGTGCTGCAGCGCCAGGATGAGATCCTGGAAGGATCGCGCGGGATCCGGTGGGGAAGTGGTCATGATCGGCCCGGTGAAGAACGGGCGGACCCTAGAGCATGATCGCGAAAAACCGCAACCGATTTCAGTCTTCGGGCCGCCAGACGCCGCTTTCCGGGTCCTGCCTGAGGGTTACGGCGCGCGGCTCGCGTGGCGGCGCGCGGCGCACCCGCACGCGGGCGCGCTCTGCCAGGGCTGCCACCTTTCTGACGATCAGCAGGGTCAGCACGATGGCGATGGCCGCGGTCAAAAGTTTCGCAAGCATCTTCATCTCTCCCGCAGGTTGACCCGCATTATAGACCGAACCTGCTCATCAGGATACGCGTTTCGATCGCCTCGATGACCGCCTCATGCGGTGCCGGGCTTCCGAAGGGAAAGATCCGCCGCCACCACAGCGCTTGCGACCGTTCCACGACCTTGAGCACCACTTCCTCGCCATAACGCTCCTTGAGGATCTGGTGCATGGTGCCGATCCCGTCAACGAGGCCGAGCTCGAGCGCCCGCCGCCCCGACCAGAAGGCGCCAGTGAAGAGATCGGGATTGTCCTCCTTGAGCCGGCCGGTGCGGCGCTCGCGCACCATCGTCTTGAACTCCTCGTGAACATCGAGCTGCAGTGCCTTGAGGCGCTCGACATCCTCCGGCCTCTCGGGACGAAAGGGATCGAGGATCGCCTTGTTCTCGCCCGCCGTATGGACGCGCCGCTCGATGCCGAGCTTGCGAATCGCCTCGACGAATCCGAAGCCCGCCGAAATGACACCGATCGAGCCGACGATGGAGCTCGAATCGGCATAGATCTCATCGCCGGCGCAGGCCAGCCAATAGCCGCCGGATGCAGCCACATCCTCGACGAAGGTGAGCACCCTGAGCTCGTGACGGGCCGCCAGCTCGCGAATGCGCCCAGCGATCAGCGAGGCCTGCACCGCCGAGCCGCCAGGCGAATTGATGGCGAGCGCGACAGCGGCAATGCCCTTGCGCTGGAAGGCCCGCTCGAGAACGTCGTTCATGCTGCTGAGAGACAGGCCGGTGCGCAGCGGCGTGACCGAACCGATGGTGCCGCTGAGCCGGATCACCGGCACCACCGGCACCTTGGCGCGCCATGGCGGCGGCACCAGCCGGCTCAGGAAGGACCGTCGCGTCGGGCTCATCCGCGCAGGCGCCAAGCCTGGCCGTCCCGCAGGATGCCCTCTGCCTGCGGCGTGAATTGCGCGCCACGCGAATGCAGGACGAGCCCGGGAAGGATCTGCAACGGCCCTCGCGATCCCTTGACGCCCTGCACCACCACCCGTGACGCGGCCATGTGCTCGCGACCATGCACCGGTGCAACCAGGATGTCGCCGAACCGACCTTGCATGGCGGCAAGCAGTCGGCCGAGATTTTCGCTGCGATAGATCACGGTCGCCGTGCCGCGCGGCGCCAACATGATATTGAGCACCTTGAGCCAGAGCTCGATATCGTCCGATGCGAAGCTGGTCGCCGCCGCCTTGAGAATGTTGGGCGATGGGGTCATCGTGCCATCCTCGAAGAAGGGCGGGTTGGCGAAGGCGTGGTTGAACGAGCCATGGGCCGGCCAGTTGCCTAGGTCGCGGCGCAGCGCCTCCTTGACGTCGCCATGAATCACCCGGATCGACTCGGCGAAGCCGTTTCGCCGCGCATTCTCCTCGGCCATCATCGCATAGCTGAGCGTGATCTCGACACCGGTTATGCGGACCGCCGGCACCCGGGCGGCGACGCAGAGCGCTGCCACGCCCGCACCCATTCCGGCTTCGAACAGCGCTTCTCCCTCGCTGCAGGGAATGCTCGCCGCCAGCAGCACCGAGTCGATGCCGGCACGGAATCCCTTCTCCGGCTGCAACAACCTGAGCCGGCCACCGAGAAACGCATCCTCGGTGAGCGAGGCAGGCGGTGGGTCGAGGCCTGGAGCGGAAGGAACTGGAACGCCGGTCATCTGCATGACGTCACATTATTGGTCGTGGTCGGTTAGCGCAATCTTACAGGGACTGGCGCTCTCCAGCACCCGCCGGGCGGCCGGCGCATCATCGGGGTCAACCATCAGGCGGCGCGGCAGAATTCCGATCGATCCCTCGACCACACTCATATGCGAATCAAATATGACATGGCTGATTCCTGCCTCGTCGAGGACATGGGAGGCAAAAGTCAGCAGCACGAGATCATTGGTCCGCAACAGCTCGATCATCCCGCGATCCTAGCCTAGATGACCAATCGCGGCCATCGGTCGCCCTTGTCGCCTATTGGGCGGGCTCCTATGCTCGCGGTCGGTGTGTGGCAGATTTCGAGGACGCCTGTGGGAGTCGTTGTGCCTTTCGACGGCGGCGAGGACCGCGAGCCCGGCATCGATCTGATCGTCCAGCTGGTCGCCAAGGACATGGCGCGGGTCAACGAGGCGATCCTGCTCCATGCCAGGTCCCATGTCGACATGATCCCGGAGCTTGCCGGCCACCTGATCAATTCGGGTGGCAAGCGGCTGCGGCCGATGCTCACTTTGGCGACGGCGCAGATGGGCGGCTATCGCGGCGATGCTCATGTCAAGCTCGCAACCGCCGTCGAGTTCATGCACACCGCCACCCTCCTCCACGACGATGTCGTCGACGAGAGTCATCTGCGGCGCGGCAAGCAGGCGGCCCGCATGATCTGGGGCAACCAGGCGAGCGTGCTGGTCGGCGATTTCCTGTTGGGCCAGGCTTTCAAGATGATGGTGGAGACCGGCTCACTCGAATCGTTGCGGGTCCTTGCCAATGCTGCCGCCATCATCGCCGAGGGCGAGGTCCTTCAGCTCGCCGTCCAGCAGGACACTTCGACCACCGAGGACGCCTATCTCCAGATCATCATCGCCAAGACCGCGGCGTTGTTTGCCGCCGCTGCCGAGGTTGGTCCGATCATTGCCGGCCGGCCGCGCGAGGAACAGGCGGCGCTCGAATCCTATGGCCGCAATCTCGGCATCGCCTTCCAACTCGTCGATGATGCCCTCGACTATTCCGGCAAGCAGGCGGTGCTCGGCAAGACGGTCGGCGACGATTTCCGCGAAGGCAAGATCACCCTGCCGGTGGTGCTCGCCTACCGCCGCGGCGACAAGATCGAACGGGCGTTCTGGAAGCGCACGCTCGAGGATGGCGAGCAGGGTCCCGACGACCTGCAGACCGCCCAACGCCTGATGGAGCGCCACAATGCGATCGGCGACACGATCGAGCGCGCCCGTCATTATGGCGCGATCGCCCTCGATGCCCTGGCGATCTTTCCGGCCGGTCCGCATAAGCGCGCGCTCGCCCAGGCCGTCCTGTTCTGTATCGACCGGCTTCACTGATCCCGCATCGACGTCTGATCAGCCGAGCATTGTCGGCGCTGCCCACCAGCCATGCGCCCGCATGCGCTGCGCTGCCGCCTCCGCTGCCTCGATCCCCTCGAAGAGCCCGAAGCACGTGGCGCCCGAACCCGACATGCGGGCAAGTCGACAGCCGGGCGATGCTGCGAGCCTGCCCAGCACCTCGCCGACTGCCGGCACCAGCGTGACGGCCGCCGGTTGCAGATCGTTGCGGCAAACGGCAAGCCAGGCGAGGATATCCCCCTGGCGCCGTGCTATCGGCCAGAAACCCGCTTGCCCCCGCGACAGCGCCAGCCTGCGGAACACATCGGCGGTTGCCACCGCCACGCCAGGATTGACCAGCAGCGCCGGCATCCGCGGCACATCGGTCAGGGGTTCGATCCGCTCGCCAATGCCGGTCATGCGGCAGGTCTTGCCGTAAAGGCACACCGGCACGTCGGCACCAAGCGCCGCCGCGAGGCGAGCGAGTTCGATTTTCTCTGGCACAATTCCGCAAAGCCTCAGAAGGCCGCGGATCGCCGCCGCCGCATCGGCCGAGCCGCCGCCAATGCCCGATGCCACGGGCAGGTTCTTGTCGAGCCTGAGCCGGGCCGGGCGGACGATTCCCGGAAGCATCTGCTCCAGCGCTCTTGCCGCACGCAGCACCAGATTGTCCGCCCCGTTGCCGAGGTCACCGGCAAAGGGGCCGGCAATGTCGAGCGACCAATCCTCTGCCGGGGTGAAAGTCAGCCTGTCGGCAAGCTCGGCAAACACCACGATCGAGTCGAGATCATGATAGCCGTCGGCACGACGACCCAGAACGTGCAGCGCCAAATTGACCTTGGCCCGCGCTGCCTCGACGATCATATGACTTTGGATAATCCTATAGCTTCCGCTGATTGTCGCCACTGGCCGCCGGTGGTGCCTTTGGCAGATCGCCTAGGCCCTCGCTGATCTTGCGCTCGATGGTCGCCAGATCCTTGGGCTCCGGCTTGTTGTCCTTGGCGTGCTGCCATTGAAACTTCGCCTCGAGACGCCGCCCGACCCGCCACAGCGCGTCGCCGAAATGATCGTTGATCACCGGGTCCTCCGGGCGCAGCTCGACGGCCCGCTCGAGCTGCTTCACCGCTTCCTCATAATCGCCGAGCCTGTAATAGGCCCAGCCGAGGCTGTCGACGATATAGCCGTCATTGGGACGAAGCTCGACCGCCTTTTTCACCATCTCCAGCGCCTCGGAGAGGTTCTTGCCCTTGTCGATCAGCGAGTAGCCGAGATAGTTCAGCACTTGCGGCTGCTCCGGCTCGAATTCGAGAGCCTTGCGGAAATCGCTCTCGGCCTTCTCCCAGGCGCCGGCGCGCTCATAGGAGATGCCGCGGAAATAGAGCAGCGACCACTGCTTCTTGCCGAAGGAGGTGCCAAGCGCCGCAATGGCGCTGGTGTAGGCGTCGGCTGCCTCCGTCCACTTCTCATGTGATCGCAGGACGTTGCCGAGCGACAGCTGGGCATCGTAATTGCCGGGCTCGCGCTCGACGAGCTTGCGCAGCTCTTCGATTGCCTGATCGCTCTTGCCCAGCGCGTCGAGGTTGGTGGCGATTTGGATCTCGGCGCTGGCCCTGAGAACCGAGGTCTCCTTGACCTTCTCATAGACCTCGATCGCCAGGTCATGCCGCTGGATATCCTCGTAGATCTCGCCAAGCAGCGTGCGTGCCACCGCGAAATCCGGCTTGAGCATCAACGCCAGCTGCGCATAGACGAGAGCGATGTCGATGCTCTGCTCGTCCGACAGCGCACTCGCCAGGCTGAACAGCGCTTCCGCCGCACCCTCGCTGGCCGAGCCGATGAACGGTCGCGACTGCCTGCCGGAATTCAGCACGTCGAGCTGCTCGCGCACCAGCGGGTTGCGCTGCGATACCGCCAGGAACTGCCCATAGACCTTGCGCGCCTCATCCTTGTTGCCCTGGCGCTCGAGAAAATTGCCATAGGCCTGCACCACCCTGAGCGAGCTCCCGGCCTTCTCGTAAGCGGTACGATAGCGCCCGCTTGCTCCGGTCTCCGACTTGAGCAGGTCGGCGATCAATGCCGCATGGAACAGTTTGAAATTGGCGAACGCCTCCTGCTTGTCGAGCACATCGAGAGCCCGCATCGACTCGGGAAACTTCCCTTCCGCCGCAAACACCCAGGCATTGAGCAGCCCCGAGGTCAATTCGCCGACCGGGGTGAACGCCGCCTTCGAGAAATGGTCGCGCGCCGTTTTGTAGTTCTTCTCACGGAAAGCCTTGAGGCCAAGCACGATGCGCGCCATCCGATGCTGCGGATTGAACTTCGCGACCTGCGCCGCGAGGAGCTCTGCGCGCTGCATGTTGCCCGCCCCGAGATCGAGAACGAATGCCCGCTCGATCAACACCGGATTGCCGGGATCGACCTCGAGAGCCCGCTGAAAATAGAGGGCGGCGATCGCATTGTCCCGCTGCTTGCCGGCGAAGCGCCCCGCCAGGTAGCTGCCCGACAGCGACGCCTGGGAGATCACCTGATCAGATCCTCCCTGGGTGGCGAGCGCCGGCGCGGCTGCGACGATGGAGAGCGACATGCCGATCGGTAATGCGGACAGAAACTTCAGCGCGCGTGTCATGCAGGGTCCTGTCGAGATGGCCGTCGATCGGCCGTTGATATCGCGGCGAGGTGCGCCGAATTTGCGGCTTTTTAGGGCCGCCCGCAAGCTTTCAAGCCCAGTTGTTACCAGGAACGAGCGGCCCTCACTGGGTCGGGACGTTGTCCGGAATTGGCGGCAATGGCGGAATGTCGGACGACGACGGCGCCGTCGGCGCTGGGGCACTTTCCGCTGCGGCCTGTTTGGCGGCTGGCAGGAAGGTGGTGTCGATCAGCTCCCGCATCACGGGTTCGATGCGGGTTTCGCCGAAGCGCTTGGCGAGCGTGCGCGCCATCTCGTCGAAGGGGGCCCGGCAGTCGCTCTCGGTGGCTCGGATCAGGAGATCGGCCCAGGTCCCGTCCTTGCTGCGACGGGCCTCGCGCGAGGCATAGGATGCGACGCAGTCACGGAAATTGAACACCACCGGATTGCCCTGCCGCTGCCACCAGGCCGCTTCACCGCCCCTCGCAGCATGTTCGCTGCTGAGCGCCGCCATCTGCGAACCGCCACTTTCCTTGACCTCCGCCGGACTGATCGAGCCGACGGCGGCGTCCGCCTCTGCTGCTTGCGGCGCGGTTTCCTGCGCTGCGGAATTCACTGGTTTCGGCCGGGGCTCCGGCGGCGCATTGTCACGCGACCGGTCGGCCTGGCGCGCGGCGCCCGTACGGGTCGCGACCTGGCGATCCCGCGATCGGCTGCGCTTGGCGCTGCGGCGCTTGCTTCGCGTCGGCTTTTCAACCTTGGCCTCCTTGGCCTCCGTCTGCGTCGTTTCCGGCACCGCCCCCGTTGCCGTCGGCTCGCTGCGTCGCGTGCGACGCACCTTGCGGCGGGTCGTCTTCACCGGTTCGGTGGTCGCCGCCGTCTCGACGCGCGCTGCCGCCGGCTCCGCCGATACCTGTGCCTCGCTGCCCTGCCCGGCCGTTGCGGGGGTCGATTCCCCCCGCCACCAGCTCAGCATGGAGCTGGACCAGCTCGATGAGGTCGAGGCCGCCGGCGTCACCTGGCTTCCCGGGACGATGCGGGTCGGCCCGTTGCTCTGCGCCGCACGTGCCGGCGCTGCGGGTGTGGCGCGGGTCTGCTTCGCCTGTCCCGCACGGGTCGCCGCCGCGCGCCGATACGCCTTTTGCCGTTGGAGTTGCGCTGCCCGCTCGGCATTCGGTTGATGCACATTGACGAGCGACGGCGCCGTCTCGGCCACCGCCGGGGCGACAAACCCCGCCGTGAGCAGAACAACGGCAATATACGCGCGCATGACGCCCTCTTTCTTCTGATGCTTACGCTCAGGAAGACTGTGGGAACCCCGAAGATGCGTTCGCGAGACTCAATGCTTCCCCAACCACCCACTTTTCCTCAAGAGGCGGCGACACAATGGTCAAAAATTGGCTATTCACAGGCAATCACCATCTGATTGCAGCAACCATAAGGCGATGTTGCCTTTTGGCATCACATGTTGGGGTAGTTCGGACCCTCGCCGCCCTGCGGCACCTCCCAGACGATGTTCTGGGCAGGATCTTTGATGTCGCACGTCTTACAATGCACACAGTTTTGGTGATTGATCTGAAAGCGCTTTCCGCCGGAGGTGTCTTCCAGCACTTCATAGACGCCGGCCGGGCAGTAGCGCTGCGCCGGCTCATCATACAAGGGCAGGTTGCTCGAAATCGGAATGACCGGGTCTTTGAGCCGGAGGTGGACAGGCTCGTCCTCCTCGTGATTGGTGGCCGAAAAAGCCACATTCGTCAGCCTGTCGAAGGAGATCACATTGTCGGGTCGAGGATAGTCGATCGGGCTGGCACTGCGGGCCTCGATCAGGGTTGCGTGATCGGGTTTTCCGTGGCTCAGAGTGCCGAAAAGCGACACCCCGAAGAGTTCATTGGTCCACATGTCGAGCCCCCCTGCCGCGAGCCCGCCATAGAGCCCGAGCCTGGACCATAACGGCTTGACGTTTCGCACCATCTTGAGATCGCGGTGAACCCAGGAATTCTCATAGGCGGTCTGGTATTCCGCGAGTTCGTCGCCGGAGCGGCCGGCTTGAATGGCAGCGAATGCGCTCTCGGCCGCCAGCATTCCCGATTTCATCGCATTGTGCGATCCCTTGATCCGCGGAACATTGACGAACCCCGCCGCGCAACCGACCAGCGCGCCTCCCGGGAAACAGAGTCGCGGCACTGACTGAAGCCCGCCCTCGGTGATGGCGCGGGCACCGTAGGCAATGCGCCGGCCGCCTTCCAGCACCGGTTTGATCAACGGATGGTGCTTGAACCGCTGGAACTCCATATAGGGGTAGAGATAGGGGTTTGCGTAATTGAGATGGACCACGAAACCGATCGACACCAGATTGTCCTCGAGATGATACATGAAGGAGCCGCCGCCGGTGTCCTGGCCGAGCGGCCAGCCCAGTGTGTGGGTGACCTGACCGCGTCGATACACTTCCGGCCTGACCTCCCACAGTTCTTTCATTCCCAGTCCGAATTTCTGCGGGTCACGGTCTCTGGCGAGATCGAAACGGTCGATGATGCGCTGGGCGAGAGAGCCCCGCGCACCTTCGGCGATCAGCACATATTTGCCGACCAGCTCCATCCCCGGCTGGTAATCGGGCTTCCGCCGGCCCTGACGGTCGAGCCCGAACACCCCTGCGACAACCCCGCGCACCGCGCCATTGTCGGCGAGGACCGGGTCGGAGCAGGCAAAGCCGGGATAGACCTCGACACCGAGCGCCTCGGCCTCCTTGGCGAGCCACCGGCAGACATTGCCAAGCGACACCGCATAGTTGCCGTGATTGTTCATGAGTCTCGGCAGGAGGACATTGGGAATGCGCAGCGAGCCCTTGGAGCTCAGCATGAAGAAACGGTCCTCGCTGACCTCGGTATTGAGCGGCGCGCCCCGTTCCCGCCAATCGGGAATGAGCTCGTTCAAAGCGATGGGATCGATCACCGCACCGGAGAGTATGTGAGCGCCGATTTCCGACCCTTTTTCCAGCACACAGACCGAGATGTCGGTGCCCGCCGCGGCCGCCAGCTGCTTGAGGCGGATGGCCGCCGCGAGACCGGCCGGTCCGCCGCCGACGATCACCACGTCAAACTCCATCGACTCGCGCTCGACCTGTTGGGCTTCCATGGTGTCCCGTCGCCTTTTGGCTCGACATTGATTGCGCCTGTTATAGTGGACCGTGCGGTCGAGACAATTCCCCGATTGCGGCAGAAGCGGTGCCTACGCCGCCATTCGGTGGTGTCGACATGACCCATACCGGAATCGACGCGCTCAGCCGTTCCGACGCGCTTGCCCTGCTGCGATGGCTGATCGACATGGGGGCCGACGAGGCGACCGGGCCTGTCGCGGTTGACCGCTTCGCCGAAGCTGATCGGGGTCATTCTGCTTCACCCCGGGTGGCCACGCCATTGCCGTGGACCCCCTCGACCGCTGCGCCGCCTCCCCGATCCGCGGCTGTGCCGGCATTCCCGCAACCTGGCGGCTCGGCCGGCGATGCGACCGCCCTCGCGGCGGGCTGCAACAGCTTCGCCGAGATCGCGGCGGCGCTGGCCACCTTCGACGCTTGCCCCTTGAAGCGCACCGCCACCAATCTTGTCTATATGGACGGCAATCCCGAGGCGCGCCTGCTGTTCATCGGCGAAGCGCCCGGCCGCGAGGAAGATTTGACAGGGAGCCCTTTCGTCGGACGTTCCGGTCAACTCCTCGACAAGATGCTGGCGGCGATCGGCCTGTCGCGCAGCGCTGCCGATCCCTCGCGCGGCGTCCTCATCACCAATCTGATCTTCTGGCGGCCACCGGGGAACCGCAAGCCGACCGAAGCCGAAACCCTGATGTGCCTGCCCTTTGTCCGCCGCACCATCGAGCTTGCACGCCCGCGCGCCATTGTTTGCCTCGGCGCCACCCCTGCCCAGCGGCTGAGCGGAACCACCGAGGGCATTCTCGCGCTCAGAGGCAAATGGCGCCAGCACCGCGCCCAGGACGGATCCTCGATCCCCCTCCTGCCGACGCTGCATCCCGCCTATCTGTTGCGCCAGCCGGCCCAGAAACGCCTTGCCTGGCGCGACTTCCTGACACTGAGCGTGAGCCTCGATCCTGAGCGAGAATCGCGGTGATGAGTGAACGCCAGGACAATGCCACGCCCGACGCGCGGCCTTTCATTCCGGTGCGGATCGCCGTCATGACCGTGTCCGACACCCGAACCCTCGAGACGGACCGTTCCGGCCAGGTGATCTCGGACCTCGTCGCCGCTGCTGGCCATCAGCTGTCCGGGCGAACGATCGTCAAGGATGACATCGGCCAGATCCGCCGCGTCGCCCGCAATTGGCTGAAGCGCGACGACATCGATGTCATTCTGTCCACCGGGGGCACCGGCCTGACGGGACGCGACGTCACGGTCGAAGCCTTTCGATTCCTGTTCGAGAAGGAGATCGAAGGCTTCTCGGTCGCCTTCCACATGGTGTCGTGGCCGAAGATCGGATCCTCGACCGTGCAGTCGCGCGCCACCGCGGGCGTCGCCAAAGGCAAGTTCATCTTCTGTCTGCCCGGCTCGCCGGGTGCCTGCCGCGATGCCTGGGAAGGCATTCTCAAGACCCAGCTCGATTACCGTCATCTCCCCTGCAACTTCATCGAGATCATGCCCCGGCTCGAGGAGCACCTGCAACGGCGCAAGAGCTAGGAAGCGGTGTATTTTCCTACCCCTGCTGCCAACATTTAAGTTCTTGATTTGTTCTCTTGCGCGTTCTAGTTTCGCGCTCATGGTTACCGTCCACAAGCAGATCAGGCCCTCCCTCGGATTCGAGAACGAGACGACCGAGGCGGTGCGTCTGGCCACCAAGCTGGCGCGCGGTCGCGGCGCGCGGTCCAACGGCTCGGGCCGCTACGAGGCCCTGTCGCGGCATCTCATCGATGATGGCTGGGAAAGCCTCGAGGAGCTGCCGCCCTTCAAGACCACGGTCATTGCCGAGCAGCCCAAGACCATTCTGACCCGCAACAGCTCGCCCGACATCTCCTTTGACCGCTCGATCAATCCCTATCGCGGCTGCGAGCATGGCTGCAGCTATTGCTATGCCCGGCCCACCCACGCCTATATGGGCCTGTCGCCCGGCCTCGATTTCGAGACCAAGCTGTTCGCCAAGCTGAATGCGCCGGAGCTCCTGCGCAACGAGCTCTCAGATCCCGCCTATCTGCCGCAGACGATTGCGCTCGGCGCCAACACCGACCCTTATCAGCCGATCGAGCGGCAATACCGCCTCACCCGCCAGATCCTCGAGGTCCTTGCCGAGTTCAATCACCCTGTCGGCATCGTCACCAAGAGCGCACTGGTGGTCCGCGATCTCGATATTCTGCAGGAAATGGCGAAAAAACGCTTGGTCAAGGTCGCCGTGTCGGTCACCACCCTCGACCCGAAGCTTGCCCGCGCCATGGAGCCACGGGCGGCGACCCCTGGCAAGCGGCTCGAGGCGCTTGGGCTGCTCACCGCCGCCGGCATTCCCACCACCGTCATGGTGGCGCCGATCATCCCCGCCCTCAATGACAGCGAGATCGAGAAGATCCTGGGTGCCGCCCACGCTGCCGGAACCCGCGAGGCCGGCTATGTGCTGCTGCGCCTCCCGCTCGAGGTGAAGACGATCTTCAGCGAGTGGTTGACCGCGGCGCGCCCCGATCGGGCCGCCCATGTGCTGTCGCTGATCCGCCAGACTCGCGACGGCAAGGAGAATGACGCGACCTTCGGCCGCCGCATGACCGGCACGGGTCCCTATGCCTGGACGATTGGACGCCGCTTCGAGCTCGCCTGCTCGCGCCTCGGCATCAATCGCGACAAGACGAGGCTCGCGACCGACGCCTTCAAACGCCCGCCCCGTCCCGGCGAGCAGCTGCCGCTCTTTTGATTCTCCACTTTGCCGCGCCGGCCCGGTGGAAACGATCCGCCGGGCCCTTCCCTCCGGCCTGGCCCCTGATAGACTCGCGCCGGGGAATCAGCGCGGGGATTTCGGATGGCGCCGACCAGCCGATTCGAGGCGGAGGGGATGGCACAGGGCTACCGGATCGTCGCCGGGGTGGACGAAGCAGGGCGCGGACCGTGGGCCGGCCCGGTGGTCGCCGCCGCTGTCATCTTCCAGGGCCGCCGCATTCCCCGCGGGCTCGACGATTCCAAGAAGCTCACCGCAATGGCCCGCGAAACCGCCTATGGCAAGATCATGGCGCGGGCGCTGGTCGGCATCGGCATCGCCGATGTCGCCACCATCGACCGCATCAACATCCTCCAGGCGACGCTGCAGGCGATGCGCGACGCCATCCGCGCCCTGCCCTGCCTGCCCGACCTCGCTTTGGTCGACGGCAACCGCGCCCCGGAGCTCGATTGCGTGGTCCGAACGGTGGTCGAGGGCGACGCACTGTCGGTGTCGGTCGCCGCCGCCTCGATCATTGCCAAGGTCACCCGCGACCGCATCATGTGCGCGCTCGACGAAGCCTGCCCCGGCTATGATTTTCACCAGCACAAGGGCTATGGCACGCCGGAGCATCGTGCCGCCCTAGAGCGCCTGGGCGTCAGCCCGCATCACCGGTTGTCCTTCGCTCCGGTCGCCGAGCGCGCCGCCCGCGACAACCCGGTGGCGCTGGCGGTAGCGTGATACTGCCTCCGTGGCGTCTCAGCAGGATTATGCGCTCCGCCGGGTGGTGGCAGTCGTCGCCTTGCTCAATCTCGCCTATTTCGGCGTGGAGTTCGCAGTCGCGCTGATCATCGGCTCGGTATCGCTGTTCGCCGACAGCATCGATTTCCTTGAAGATGCCTCGATCAACCTGCTGATCTTCACCGCACTCGGCTGGAGCGCCGCCAAGCGGGCGCGGGTCGGCATGGTGCTGGCTGGCATCCTGCTTGTTCCCGGCCTCGCGACCCTCTGGACGGCTTGGGACAAGCTCATGGCGCCGACCGCGCCGGAGCCCTGGGCACTGTCATTGACCGGCGCCGGCGCGCTCGCCGTCAATCTGACCTGCGCATTCCTGCTCGCACGCTTCCGATCGCACGGCGGCAGCCTGTCCCGCGCCGCCTTTCTCTCGGCCCGCAACGATGCCGTGGCGAACATCGCCATCATCGCCGCGGGCGTGATCACCGCCACCCTCTGGAGATCCGCCTGGCCCGACATCATCGTCGGCCTCGGCATTGCCTGCCTCAATTTCGACGCCGCCCGGGAGGTCTGGGAAGCGGCAAGGATGGAGCAGAGCGCGGCGGCGGACGGCGCGAAGCGGGAAGGCGCCGAAACCACCCACCGTTAACCATTTCTTAACAATTCGATTCACCCCGAGCCCTTCGGGATTCACCATGCCTGCCTCCAAAGAGCGGCGGCGAGCGTGGGCACAAAAATGGGATTCACCAGAAGGCCGGACATCCGGCCCTTTCTTGATCAGGTCCTGGTTGGAGACTGTCTCTCCGAGCTGGCCAAGCTGCCGCCCAAGTCGGTCGACCTGGTCTTTGCCGATCCGCCCTACAATCTCCAGCTCAATGGCGATCTGAAACGTCCCAACCAGACGCTTGTCGATGGCGTCGAGGAGCCGTGGGACCGCTTCGCGAGCTTTGCCGATTATGACGACTTCACGAGACGCTGGCTCGCCGCCTGCCGCAGGGTAATGACCGACACAGCGACGCTCTGGGCGATCGGCTCCTACCACAACATCTTCCGTGTCGGGGCTGCCATGCAGGATCTCGGCTTCTGGATCATCAACGATGTGGTCTGGCGCAAGACCAATCCTATGCCGAACTTCCGCGGGCGCCGCTTCACCAACGCCCATGAGACCCTGATCTGGGCGATGAAGCATGCCGACCAGAAGACCTACCGCTTCAACTATGATGCCATGAAGGCTCTGAATGACGGCCTGCAGATGCGCTCCGACTGGCTGTTGCCGATCTGCACCGGCGCCGAACGGCTGAAGACCGGCAGCGGTGCCAAGATCCACCCCACCCAGAAGCCCGAGGCACTGCTGCACCGGGTGATCCTCGCCTCGTCGCGGCCGGGCGATGTCGTCCTCGATCCGTTCTTCGGCACCGGCACCACCGGCGTCGTCGCCAAGCGGCTCGGCCGCCATTTCGTCGGCATCGAGCGCCACCCGCCCTACGCTGCCGCCGCGCTCGAGCGCCTCGAGGCCACCGCTCCCGTTGCCGACGAGGCCCTCGCCATCTCCGAAGGCAAGCGCGCCGAGAAACGCATTCCCTTCGGCATGCTTGTCGAGCGCGGCCGCATCGCACCGGGCGAGATCCTGAGCGACCCGCTGGAGCGCCATGCCGCCCGGGTCCGCGCCGACGGCACCATTGCCTGCCGCGACGCGTCCGGCTCGATCCACCAGATCGGCGCCCATGTCCAGGGTGCCGAGGCCTGCAACGGTTGGACCTTCTGGCACATCCGTCGCCGCGGCCGCCTCATCCCGATCGATCTCTTGCGCCAGGAGCTTCGCGCCGAGCTGTCGCGCGACGGTGCCTGAGTCCCAGCACATGGGCGGCGACCTTGCGCATGACGCTCGGCAGTGCCGCCCGGTCGAGCGCCTCGATGCCGATCCATCGCCAGGTCGGATCCGAGCTTGCCACCGCCGTCCCGATGCGCGCCGCGTGCACCGTCAGCACCAGGTTGAAATGCGTAAAGGAATGCTCGACCTGGCCGGGCACGGCGCGCCATGATGCGCGCAACGGCGCCGCCGCCAGCGGATCGTTGGGCGGTGCCGGCCCCCATTCGGTCGACGGAAACTCGAGCATGCCGCCAAGCAGCCCCCGGTCCTTCCGCCGCCTGAGCAGCACCGTCCCGTCGCCGCGCTCGGCAAAGAAACACGCCCCGAATCGCTTCGGCTTGTCGCCGCGCCGCCGCTTCACCGGCAGCTGCTCGGGCGAGCCCAAACGAAAGCCGACGCACCTGTCGATCAGCGGACAGGCGCGGCAGTCGGGGCGGCGCGGCGTGCAGATGAGCGCGCCAAGATCCATCATGGCCTGCGCGAAATCGCCCGGGCGCTCGCGCGGCACCAGCGTGGCCGCCGCCTGCGCGATCAGCGGCTTGGCATCAGGCAGCGGCGTCGCGATCCCCCCGAGCCGCGCCACCACCCGCTCGACATTGCCATCGACCGCCGCAGCCGGCACGTCGAAGGCGATGGCGGCAATCGCCGCCGCCGTGTAGGGGCCGATGCCTGGCAGCTCTCCAAGCGCGGCGATGCTCTGCGGAATCCTGCCGCCATGCTCGGCGGCGACCACCCGGGCACAGGCATGGAGGTTGCGCGCCCGCGCGTAATAGCCAAGCCCCGCCCAGGCAGCGAGCACCTCGTCGAGCGAGGCCTCGGCAAGGCTCTCGAGCGTCGGCCATCGCGCAAGAAACGCGGCGAAATAGCGACCGGCGACCGCCACCGTCGTCTGCTGCAGCATGATCTCCGACAGCCACACCCGATAGGGGTCCGGCACCTCCCCCGGGCGCGCCCGCCATGGCAGCTCCCGGCGGTTGCGCTCATACCAGGCGAGCACCGCTCCGGCGATCGGTTCATGTTGACGATGGTCTGCCATGCCCTTACCCCCGCATCCCTGCCCGTCCTATAATGACGCGACCGCAAAGCCAATCCTCGAACCCTTAGCGATGGACCGCCTCGACAAGCATTTCCGCAAGCTGACCGATGCCGTCTTCGCGCGGTTCGGCCATGCCTATGCTGAGCTGCTGCGCCAGTGGCCGGCCATAGCCGGCGACGGCCTTGCCCGCGTCAGCCGTCCCGAGCGCCTGCGCCAGGCCGGGCGGGACGGCAGCGCCGTCCTCACCTTGCACGTCGCGCCGGGCCATGCCGTCCTCGTCCAGCATGACGCGCCGCGCCTGATCGAGCGAATCAACGCGGTTTTCGGCTACCGGGTCGTCGAGAAATTGAAGATCCTCGCCGATGACACGCTGGTCGAGAGGCCGCAGGAGCCACCGGCGCGGCAGCCTGACCCAAGCGACCGGATCAAGCTCAAGGCGCGCCTGCGGACCGTGACCGACGAACGCCTGCGCGAGGCGCTGGGGCGGCTCGGCGAGCAAGGGCTTGCAAACGGATGGAAAATCGGTAGGTAACCACGGTCATGACACTCAATCGCAGGCAGTTACTGATCCTCGGCGGCAGCGTGGTCGTCACCGGTGGCATCGCCGCCTGGCTGTTTGGCGGCAGCCGGCTGACCGGCGGCTTCACGGCGGTGCCCAGCGCCAAGGCTGCAACCCCCGACCTCTCGACCCTGCTCGAGCCGCCGGCCCTTGGCGACAAGATCCTGGGCAAGAGCGACGCGCCGGTCACCATCGTCGAATATGCCTCGGCCACCTGCCCGCACTGCGCCGCCTTCCACAAGGATGTGTTCCCGCAGCTCAAGAGCGAGTTCATCGACACCGGCAAGGTCAAGTTCATCTTCCGCGAGTTCCCTTTCGACGACCTCGCGCTTGCCGCCTTCATGTTGGCGCGCTGCGCCCCGCCGGAAAAATACTTCCCGATGCTCGACGTGCTGTTCGAGCAGCAGCAGGTGTGGGCGAGCAAGGAGGCGCGCGCCGAGCTCGGCAAGATCGCCCAGCTCGCCGGCATTGGCGAGGACGGCTTCGACAAATGCCTGAAGAACGAGGAGCTCGCCAAGGGGATCATGGCGATCCGCGACAAGGCGGCCAACTCCTACGGGGTCGAGGCGACGCCGACGTTCTTCGTCAATGGCAAGCCGATCCGCGGCGAGCACTCGATCGATCAGTTCCGCAAGCTGATCAGCGAGGCGGCGAGCTGAGGGCGGCATTGGCCGGCTGTCGCGTCGGGGGGTGTGACGGGACCTGGGACGGGGCATGAAATTCAGGCGGCTGCGGCTCACCGGATTCAAGTCGTTCGTCGAACCGGCCGAGATCGAGATCGAGGATGGTCTGACCGGCGTGGTCGGGCCCAATGGCTGCGGCAAGTCCAACCTGCTCGAAGCCTTGCGCTGGGTGATGGGCGAGAGCTCGCACAAGAGCATGCGTGCTTCCGGGATGGACGACGTCATCTTCTCCGGCACCGCCACGCGCCCGGCGCGCAATGTCGCCGAGGTCACCATCACCGTCGACAATGCCGAGCGGCTGGCGCCGGCCGGCTTCAACGATTCCGACGTCATCGAGGTGGCGCGCCGCATCGACCGCGAGCGCGGCTCGACCTACCGGATCAACGGCCGCGAGGCCCGCGCCCGCGACGTCCAGCTGCTGTTCGCCGACGCCTCGACCGGCGCCCGCTCGCCGGCGCTCGTCCGCCAGGGCCAGATCGGCGAGATCATCAATTCCAAGCCCCAGGCTCGCCGCCGCATCCTCGAGGAGGCGGCCGGCATCACCGGACTCCACACCCGTCGCCACGATGCCGAGCTCAAGCTCAAGGCCGCCGAGGACAATCTCACCCGGCTTGATGACGTTGTCGGTCAGCTGACTCAGCAGCTGAGCGGCCTCAAGCGCCAGGCCCGTCAGGCGGTGAAATACAAGGAGCTGTCGGCGGCGATCCGCCGGCTCGAGGCGATGCAGCTCTATGCCGGCTGGACCGAGGCCTCCGCCGTCGTCGAGCGCGAATCGCAGGCTCTCGAAGGCGTGGTGCGGCAGCTCGCCGAGGCGACCCGCGCCCTGTCCGAGACCACCCGCCGGCATGACGAGGCCGAGGTCGCGCTGAAGGCCTTGCGCGAGAGCGAGGCCGTCCGTGCCGCGGCGCTCCGCCGCCTCGAGGCCGAAGGAGCGAGCCTCGAGCGCGAGGAAGGCGACGCCAGGCGGCGCGACCAGGAGCTGACCCGCCGACTGGCCGAGGCGGCCGACGACATGGCCCGTGCCGGCGAGCTTGGCAACGATGCGGCGCAGAGCCTCGACCGGCTCGATCGCGAGGGTCGCGAGCTGGCCGAGGCGATGGCGCTCGATGCCGAGCACCGGGCCGCCGCCACGGCGCGGCTGCAGGCTTCTCATGACGAGCTGGGCGCCGCCGAGACAGCCGCCGACCACGCCGCCAGCGCCTTGGCTGCCCACCGCGCCAGGAAGGAGGCGTTGGCCCGCCGCAACCAGGAATTGGCGGACCGGATCAAGCGGCTCGCCGCCGAGATCGCCGCGATCGATCAGCGTCGCGCGGCATTCCAGCGCAGCGCGGCAGCAGCGGACGATGGTGCCCGCCTGGCCGCCGCAATCGAGACGGCCGCTGCCGGCGTCGGCGACACCGAGCGGCTTTCGCTTGCCGCCGAGGCCGCGGCGCGGCGCAAGCGGGAGGACGAGGTGGCGGCTCGTTCGGCCTGGGAGGCGGCCGAGCGTCATGCCGACCGCCTCACCACCGAGAGCGCGACTTTGGCCAAGCTTCTCAACGTCGCCGATGACGATGCCATGCCGCCGCTCATCGACAGCATGACCGTCGCGCCCGGCTTCGAGGCGGCCGTGGCGGCTGCCCTCGGCGACGACATCGAGGCGCCCGCCGACGAGGCGGCACCGGCCCATTGGCGGGCGCTGGCACCGATTCCGGCTTCGCCGCTGCCCGACGGCAGCGCGCCCCTGTCCGAGCATGTGCGTGCTCCGGCTGCGCTGGCGCGCCGGCTGTCGCATACCGGCCTGGTGCCCCGCCAGCTCGGCCCGGCCGTCCAGCACAGGCTTGGGCCCGGCCAGCGGCTGGTGTCGCGCGAAGGCGATCTGTGGCGCTGGGACGGGTTCACCGCCGCCGCCGATGCGCCGACCGCCGCAGCCCGCCGGCTTGGCGAGCGCAACCGCCTCGGCGCGTTGCACGCCGCCGCAGAGGCGGCCCGCGCTGCCGCCGATCAATGCCGCCTGGCACGCGATGCCGCGCAAGCCGCCGCCGAGCTGGCGATGCGCGACGAGCGCCTGAACCGCGATGCCTGGCGCAACGCCGCCCGGGCCCTCGAGGACGCCCGCCGCGCCATGACGCAGCATGAGCGCGAGACCGCCGAGCGCCTGTCCGAGTCGAGCGCCCTCGACGAGGCGAGCCGCCGCGTCCGGCTGGAGATCGAGGAGTCCGAGGCCGCCTTTCTCGATGTCCTCGCCGAGCTGGCCGCCCTGCCCGATATCGATGCTCTGGCGGCCGCTCATGACAAGGAGCGTGATGGGCTGAAGGCGCAGCGCAGCACCCATGCCGCCGCCCGCGCCCATGCCGAGGGGATCGAGAATGAGGCACGCCGCCGCGCGCATCGGCTGAACGCCATCGCCGCCGAGCGGGTGCAGTGGGAGGAGCGCGCCGGCCGCGCCGCCCGCCAGATCGAGGCGCTGGAGGCGAGGAGCGCCGAGCTCCGTCGCGATCGTGCCGCGCTTGCCGAGCTGCCGCTCCGGATCGCCGAGCGGCGGCAGGGGTTGTTCGCCCTCACCGCCGCCGCCGAGCAGGAGCTGGCAACGGCCCGCGATGCGCTCGCTGACGGCGAGACGGGCCTGCGCGCCCTCGACCAGGACATGCGTGCCGTCCAGGAGCAGCTCGCAGCCGCCCGCGAGGATCAGGCGCGCCGCGGTGCTCGGCTCGAAGCCGCCCAGGAGAAGCGCCAGTCGCTGGCGCTGCGCATCGAGGATGGCCCGGGTGTCGCACCGGCCGATCTGCCGCGCGTCCTCGATTTCGACGCGAGCGAAGCGCCGGCCTCGGCCGACCTCGAGGCGCGGCTCCTGGCCTTCAAGGACCAGCGTGAACGGCTGGGCGGCGTCAATCTCCGGGCCGAGGAGGAAGCCGAGGAGATCGAGCGGCAGCTCGACGGGATCGTGCGCGAGCGCGACGATGTGCTGCAGGCTGTCCACCGGCTCCGGCAGGGCATCACCAATCTCAACCGCGAGGGTCGCGAGCGCCTGCTCGGCGCCTTCGGCACGGTGAACGGTCATTTCGGGTCCCTGTTCACCACCCTGTTCGGTGGCGGCCGCGCCGAGCTTCAGCTCATCGAGTCCGAAGACCCGCTCGAGGCCGGGCTCGAGATCCTTGCCCATCCGCCCGGCAAGCGCCCGCAGGTGCTGTCGCTGCTCTCGGGCGGCGAGCAGGCGCTGACGGCGCTCGCCCTCATCTTCGCCGTGTTCCTCACCCACCCTTCCCCGATCTGCGTCCTCGACGAGGTCGATGCCCCGCTCGACGACCACAATATCGAGCGCTTCTGCAAGCTCCTCAACAGCATGCTGGAGCGCTCCGAGACCCGCTTCCTCATCATCACCCACCACCCGATCACCATGGCCCGCATGCACCGGTTGTTCGGCGTCACGATGATGGAGCGCGGCGTGAGCCAGCTGGTATCGGTCGATCTCGAGACCGCCGGCGGGCTGCGGGAGACCGGGTAAGGCAATAGGCAAAGGCAGTAGTGAATGGAGCTCGTCACGACTGCCTACTGCCTGACGCCTAATGCCTATCGACCCCGATTGACACGAGCGCCGGCGCCCCCCTATGGTGCGCCCGGCTCGAGGGGCGGCGGCAACGGCCCGCGAGCGTTTGTTTGCTTGGAGAGGCCGGGTGTCGCGGCCGAGGTTGGGGACCAGCCATGACGCCTCAAGACAGGTCGCGGCGGGGCGCCGCTGGCGGTTCGGACGCCGAGAAGCTCTCGAAGCGTCTCCACGATCTGTCCGAGCGAATTGAGGCCGAGACCGCCGAGCAGGCCCCTCCCAAGGGCCCGGACCCCGGCGATCAGGGCAGCCGTTACGGGGTGGCCTTTCGTCTCGCCTCGGAATTCGTCGCCGCCGTCCTGGTGGGTGCCGGTCTCGGCTGGCTGCTGGACCGGCTTGCCGGAACGTCACCTTTCGGGCTCATTATTCTCCTGCTACTCGGCTTCGGCGCCGGGATCCTGAACATGGCGCGGGCTTCGCGGCGCATGGCGAACAGCGAGGCGGCTGCGGCGGCGAAAGCCAGCCCGCCGATCGATGATGACGACGACGAGGACTAGGGCATGACGTTGCCAGGTATGCTCCGATGACCGATCCCCTTCATCAATTCCAGATCCATGTCATCGCGCCGCTGTTCAGCATCTTCGGCGTCCAGTTCAACTTCACCAATGCCGCGCTGTTCATGCTGGTGATCGTCGCCATCATCTGCGCCCTGCTCTATGCCGCCTTCGCCAATCCCGAGCTCGTGCCGTCGCGCCTCCAGTCGGTCGGCGAGGTCTGGTACGAGTTCGTCCACAACATGGTGCGCCAGGTCATGGGCGAGGACGGCATGAAGTTCTTCCCCCTGGTGTTCTCGATCTTCTCCTTCGTGCTCGTCGCCAACATGCTCGGCATGTTCCCCTATTTCTTCACCGTGACGAGCCACGTCATCATCACCGCCGCGCTCGCGGTCTTCGTCATCCTGCTCGTCATCACCGTCGGCATCATGCGCCACGGTCTCGGCTGGTTCCGGCTGTTCGCGCCCCATGGCGTGCCGATCGCCATCCTGCCTTTCATCTCGGCGATCGAGGTCATCTCCTTCCTGTCGCGCCCGGTCAGCCTGGGCCTGCGCCTGTTCGGCAACATGCTGGCCGGACATATCGTCCTCAAGGTCTTCGCCGGCTTCGTCGTGTCGCTCTCGGCGATCGGCATCACCGGCATTCTCGGCGCGATCTTTCCGCTTGGCATGGCGGTCGGCCTGACCGCGCTCGAGTTCCTGGTGGCGTTCCTCCAGGCCTTTGTCTTCGCCATTCTCACCTGCGTCTATCTCAACGACGCATTGCATCCCGGTCACTGAAACTCACAGGCTCATGAAGGAGATCTGAAATGGAAGCAGATGCGGCGAAACTGATCGGCGCGGGCATTGCATGCATTGGCATGGGCGGCGCCGGCGTCGGCGTCGGTATCATCTTCGGAAATTATCTGACGGGCGCCCTGCGCAATCCCTCTGCCGCGCCGGCCCAATTCACCAACGCCCTGATCGGCGCCGCCCTTGCCGAAGGCTTGGGGATCTTCTCGCTGGTTATCGCCCTCCTTCTGCTGTTCACCTGAGCAGGCGATGGCCACCACCGAGACACCTGCAGCGACCCCGACCGTCCCCGCCGAGAGTCATGCCGAGACCCATGGCTCGACGGTGGCAGAAGGAGGCCATGAGGGCGGCCTGCCGCAGCTCGATTCGTCGCACTACCCTTCCCAGCTGCTGTGGCTGGCGATCAGCTTCGGCCTGCTCTATCTGCTGCTGTCGCGGGTGCTGCTGCCGAAGGTCGAGAGCGCACTGGCGCGGCGGCGCCACCAGATCGAGGCCGACCTCGCCGGCGCCCGCCAGCTGCAGAAGCGGTCGGAGGACGTTGCGGCAGCCTATGAGGCAGCCCTCGCCGAGGCGCGCGGCAAGGCGTCCGGCATTGCCGGCGACATGCGCGCCAAGCTCACCACCGAGGTCGACGCCGAGCGCGGCCGGGTCGATGAGGCGATCGTCGCCAAGATCGCTGCCGCCGAGAGCGAGATCGCCGACACGAGGCGCAAGGCGATGGGCGAGGTCGAGGGCATCACCACCGCCGTCGTCGGCGACATCGTCAACCGGCTGATCGGCCGCACGCCGGATCCGGCCGAGGTCAAGGCGGCAATCCTCGCCCAACGGGAGCAAGCCCGCTGATGGACGCCACCTTCTGGGCCCTGATCGCCCTTCTCCTGTTCCTGTTCCTCGTGTTCCGCGCCAAGCTGCCGAGCGCGGTGACCGGCATGCTCGACCGCCGCGCCGAGCGGATCCGCAAGGACCTCGACGAGGCCCGGCGGCTGCGCGAGGAGGCTGAGGCGCTGCTCGCGGAATATGAGACGAAGCGCCGCGAAGCCGGCAAGGAGGCCGAGGAGATCATTCGGCGCGCCCGCGCCGATGCCGAGGCCTATGCAGCCGACACGCGCCAGAAGCTTGCCGACATGGTGGAGCGGCGCACCCGCATGGCCAATGACCGGATCGCCCAGGCCGAGGCCCAGGCGATCAAGGACGTCCGCGCCGCAGCCACCGATCTCGCTGTCGCCGCCGCGGAGCGCATCATCGCTGCCGAGGCCAAGGGCGAGCAGGCCGCCAAGCTGATCGAGGACTCGATCGCCGGCTTGAAGAAGCGGCTCAATTGAACCCGATCGACCGCTCGGTGGTTGAACCCGCCAAATGAGCGACGTCAGATGCATTTGCGCCATTGGTCAGCGCGGCCAGCTTGGCCTCAATGGCCGCCTGCCCTGGGAAGGCTCGACCGGGAGGGCCTATATCGAGGATGTCGAACGGTTTTTCGAGCTGACCCGCGGCCACGTCCTGATCGCCGGCCCGGCCACCGCCAATTCGGTTCCGGACTGGGCTCGCGCCGAGCGCACAGTGGTGGCCATCCGTTCGAGCGAACCGCCGGAAGCGGTGCTCGCCCGCTATGCGGGGCGGGTGGTGTTTGTCGGCGGCGGCCCGCCAGTGTGGGATGCCTATGCCCCCTTCATCCGCCATTGGGACATTACGCGGTTGCCCTATGACGGCGACGCCGACCGCTGGTTCAATCCTGCCTGGGTGGTTGCTGGTCACAAGAAGTGAGAACTGCCTACTGCCTGCTTCCTGCTGCCTTCCTTCTTCGTGCGCGTTGACCAAGTCCCCGGTACCGCGACAGGAGCACTGTGCGAAACGGCCCCATCTCCGGTCCGTCGAGCTGCGCAACCGCCAAGCTGCCGAGACGCGCCAGCCCTTCTGCAGCCCTGTCGTGATCGGACAGGATCAGCGCGTGGAAGCAGACAACGACCTGATTGTCAGGAAATTCCGAGGAAGCCCGCTCGATGGTTGACAGCGCCTCCGCGAACCGCTTGCGGTTCCGATAGGAAGAGGCAAGGCAGATGAGGCAGCTCACCCGATCGGAAGGAGGCAGCCCGAGCGCCAATGCCTTGGTGTAATGCGTGATCGCCCGTGCCTCGCGCGACAGGCTGTCGAGCATATAGCCATATTCAAGATGCACCGCGGCGCTGGCATTCGGGTGCCGCACCAGCTCCTTGAACATGCGCAAGGCTTCGTCGGTTTTTCCCCGCTTTCGAATGGTTGCGATCTGCCGGAGTTGCCGGTCAGTCGCCATCATTCTCTGCCTTTCGGGATGAACGCAAAATTCCTCCCCCCGTGCTTGAACTGAAACGGATAGTTCGCGCCGGACCGGCGAATCGCGATCCGCTGCTGCTTGACCATCAGATGGCAGAGCCATCGCGGTGACCGGAAGCGATTGACCCGAAGTGCAGGGAACTCGTCGATAGCGGTTCCCCGCTGAATGTTGATCACATCGCTCCCGGGAATGAAATCGGGATTGCTGATGTCGAAATGCATCCGCATCTGGTTGATCGTCGTCATCCCCATGAGGTTGTCGAAGATGTGCGCGATGCCGCGGCCGATCACCAGGCTTCGGTCGGAATTGCTCTTGAAGCTGAGAGAACATGATTTGTGAAGCGTCGGTGAACCCTTGCGGCAATCGACGAAGTGTCCGGTCATCACCCGCTCATCGTGAGCGAGAAAGGTCAGCACGTCGTCCTGCCCGAGATGGCAGCCATAGAACTCGTAGCCGCCATGGCTGCTTTCGCTGAAATCCTCGGCATGGAACACGACAGTGAACAGACTTTGGCCCGGGCTCGGCAGGATGATCCGGGAAAGGGCGGTGGTCTTGTAGAAGTCGTTGCGCTTCCAGAACAGGCCGGGAATGCAGGATTCTTCCACGATTTCGTCGGCCTCCTGGAAGTCTGTCAGCCGCTTGAACGCATTCAGCATGTTGAATTCCTGGATTTGAAGGAGTGCTCCGGGACCCGAAAGTCAGGTCCGGAACACTCCATGCCGTATTCGCGCCGGCTACCGTCAGGTGATGGCGAGCGTGTAGCCCGCCTCATCGGCCAGGGTTCTGACCTCCGCCTCGGACTTGCCGCTGCGGACCGCGTCCTGCAGGTGGAACACCGACAGCGCAGCGACCGCAAGGCCGGCGCCGCCGTCCCTCGTTTCGCTCTCCAGGCTGGCATGGCCCCTGCTGCCGCCGCCCTTGCCGCCGCCGCCGATGCCGCCGATGCCGGCGACCGCCATGTTCACCTGTGAGACCGCCGTGATGATTGCGGCCGAAGCGAGCAGCGCACAAATGCGTACCGTCACCCGGACAATCCTGCCAATTCCCGAACCCATGTCTGCACTCCCTTGGTTGGCGACATCGGCAACCTTTTGCACACGTCTCGGTTGTTCACAAATGAGATTTCGCTATCATGGATAGCAGACGGTGGTAAGCCATCGGGCAGTCGGCGGAGAGCACCGCTCACTGCCGACTGCCCGCTGTTTGCCTACTGCCTATCGCTTTTCCTGAAGGGCAGGAGCGCCTGTCGCGCCAATTCGTCGGCCCGTTCGTTTTCGGGGTGGCCGGCATGACCGCGGACCCACGCCCATTCGATCCGATGCGGAGCCATCGCCCTTTCCAGGCGCATCCACAGGTCGGCATTCTTGACCGGCTTCCGGTCGGAGGTCAGCCAGCCATTGCTGCGCCATTTGTTGATCCAGCGGGTGATGCCGTCGCGCAGATAGATCGAGTCGGTGTGAAGCCTGACCCGGCATGGCCGCTTCAGCGCCTCGAGCGCGCTGATCGCCGCCATCATCTCCATGCGGTTGTTGGTGGTGAGCGGCTCGCCCCCCGACAGCTCCTTCTCGACGGAGTCGAAGCGCAGGATCGCGCCCCAGCCGCCCGGCCCCGGATTCCCCGAGCAGGCGCCATCGGTGAAGATGTCGACGACGACGCCGGACTTCACTGGGTGGCCGGGCTTGCAGCCTCTTCGCGGGATTGATCGTCGCGCCGGAGCTCGCGTGGCAGCTTGAACGACACATGCTCGTCGCGCGTCCTGACGATCTCCATCGTGACGTCGTAGCGTGCCTTGAAGGCCTCGATCACCTCGTTGACCAGGACCTCGGGAGCCGAAGCGCCGGCGGTGATGCCGATGGTCTTGGCATCGCCGATGACCGGCCAGTCGATGTCGGCGGCGCGCTGCACCAGCATCGAGCGCTCGCAGCCCTGCTTGCGCGCCACCTCGACGAGGCGTTGCGAGTTGGAGCTGTTGGGGGCGCCGACCACCAGGATGAGATCGCATTTCGGAGCGATCGTCTTGACCACCTCCTGGCGATTGGTGGTGGCGTAGCAGATGTCCTCCTTGTGCGGCCCGTGGATCTCGGGAAACCGCCGCTCGAGAATGGCGATGATTTCCTTGGTGTCGTCGACCGAAAGAGTGGTCTGGGTGATGTAGGCGAGCTTGCCGGCGTCGCGCGGCGTGAAGGTCTCGGCATGCTGCTCGGTTTCGACCAGGGTGATGGCGCCTTCCGGCAGCTGGCCCATGGTGCCGATCACCTCGGGATGGCCGGAATGTCCGATCAGCACGATCTCGTAGCCGTCCTCGTGATGGCGGGCCGCCTCCATATGAACCTTGGAGACCAGCGGGCAGGTGGCATCGAGGAAGAACAGCTGGCGGGCGCGCGCCTCCTGCGGCACGGCCTTGGGGACGCCATGGGCCGAGAAGATGACCGGATGCTCGCCGTCCGGAACTTCGTCGAGCTCCTCGACGAAGATCGCGCCCTTCTGCTTGAGATCCTCCACCACATAGCGGTTGTGGACGATCTCATGGCGCACATAGACCGGCTTGCCATAGCGCTCGAGGGCCTTTTCGACAATGTCGATCGCCCGGACGACGCCGGCACAAAAGCCGCGCGGGGCGGCCAGGACCAGCTTTATCGGCCGCTTGGGTGGCGTCGTCATATCACCTCGTTCTCAGGTTCGATTGGGATCTCATGGGACGCTAGATGCGTGATGCCGACCAGCCATGTCAAGATTCGGGGGAAAGCCCGGTTGTGCAGCGCAGACCTTCCGCCCTTGACTGTGGCGGCGCGAGAGACTACCTCCGGTGCACCCAACGCGGGAGAGACCGTGACGTTTCACATGTCGCGGCGCCGAAGGAGCAACCGCCCCGGAAACTCTCAGGCAAAAGGACCGCGTGGCCAGGTTCTCTGGAGAGCAGCGGACGTTCCGAGCCGCTCACCGAAGGGGGTAAGTCCGGTCAGCTCGGCCGGGCGAAATCTCTCAGGTTGTACGACAGAGGGGGCAGGATCCGGCGGTTCCGGCCGGGTCGTCGAGCCCGTGACTGTCATGCTTTTCGGAGAACAAGCCGGATGCCGGCCGATCCTGTCGATCCTGCAACATTGCGCCAGACGCCGCTCATGGCGCTGCACCGTCGTCTCGGGGCCCGCATGGTGCCTTTTGCCGGCTATGAGATGCCCGTCCAATACAAGACCGGCATTGTTGCCGAGCATGTGTGGACGCGGACCAATGCCGGGCTGTTCGACGTGTCGCATATGGGTCAGATCGTTCTTGAAGGCGCCGATCACACGACGCTTGCCGCCGCTCTCGAGCGGCTGGTGCCGGCCGACCTAGCCGGGCTCGAGCCCGGCCGCATCCGCTACACCCAGTTCATCGCCTCCAAAGGCGGCATCATCGACGACCTCATGGTGACCCGGCCGGCGGCGGAGGGAACGCTCACGCTCGTCGTCAATGCCTCGCGCAAGGCGATCGACGAGGCCTGGCTCCGGGAAAATCTGCCGCCGGAAATCGCCGTCACTGCGCGCGAGGATCTGGCGCTCATCGCGCTGCAGGGCCCGCGCGCCCAGGAAGTGATCGCGCCGCTCTGGCCGGCGACGCAGAACCTCGGCTTCATGACGGCGATGTCCGGCAGGCTCGCCGGCATCGACGTCCATCTGGCGCGCTCCGGCTATACCGGCGAGGACGGATTCGAGATCTCGCTGGCGGCGGCCGATGTCGAAAGCCTGGCCGAGACGCTCCTCGCCGACGAGCGGGTGCGGCCGGCCGGCCTCGGCGCCCGCGACACGCTGCGGCTCGAGGCGGGGCTTTGCCTCTATGGCCAGGACATCGACGAGAGCACGAGCCCCATCGAGGCAGTGCTCGCCTGGTCGATCCCGCCGCGTCGGCGGCAAGCACTCGATTTCATCGGCGCGAGCCGAATCGCGCAAGAGCTCGCGAAGGGCGCGGCGCGGCGGCGGGTCGGGCTCGCCCCGCAGGGACGCATGCCGGTGCGTCACGGCTCGGAGATCCGCGACGAGGCGGGAGCCCAAATCGGCATGGTGACCTCGGGAGGCTTCGGTCCGACGGTCGATGCACCGGTCGCCATGGGCTATGTGCCGGCAGGCCAGGCGGCGGCGGGGACCGTGGTCGATATCATGGTCCGCGACAAGCATGTGCCGGCGGTGGTCACTCGGCTGCCTTTCGTTCCCCATCGCTATCGGCGCTGAAACTCCAGAGGAGGAACCATGAGCGATCTCAAATTCACCAAGGACCATGAGTGGGTGCGGATCGAGGGCAATGTCGCGACCTTCGGCATCACCGAGCATGCCCAGGACCAGCTCGGCGACATCGTCTTCGTCGAGCTGCCATCGCCCGGCGCGTCATTCGCCCAGGGCGACGAGGCGGCGGTGGTCGAATCGGTGAAGGCGGCAAGCGAGGTCTACGCGCCGGTGTCGGGCGAGGTGACCGAGATCAATGGCGAGCTCGAGGGCAATCCGGGCCTGGTCAACAAGGAGGCCCAAGGCGGCGGCTGGTTCGCCAAGCTCGCCATCAGCGATCCGGCGGAGCTCGACGGCTTGATGAGCGAGGCGGAGTACCAGGCCTTCCTCGCCGAAAGCGTATAAGAGGCACATCATGGCGGCACGACTGAGCCTTGGCGACTTGCAATCGGGCGCGAACTTTATTGCGCGGCATATCGGTCCGCGGCCCGATGAGATCGCGACCATGCTGAAGGAGGTGGGGGCGTCGTCGCTCGACGATCTCGTCCACAAGGTGATCCCGGCGCAGATCCGGTCGCGTTCCCCGCTGTCGCTGCCCGAGCCGTTGTCGGAGCGCAACGCGCTCTCGGAGCTCAGGCTCATCGCCAAACGCAACAAGGTTTACACCGCGATGATCGGCATGGGCTATTATGGCTGCGTCACGCCCAAGGTGATCCTGCGCAACGTGCTCGAAAACCCCGGCTGGTACACCGCCTACACGCCGTATCAGCCGGAGGTGAGCCAGGGGCGCCTCGAGGCGCTGCTCAATTTCCAGCAGATGGTCATCGATCTGACCGGTCTCGAGATCGCCAATGCATCGCTGCTCGACGAGGGCACCGCGGCGGCCGAGGCGATGGCGATGGCGCATCGGCTGGTCAAGGTCGAGCGCAACGGCTTCTTCGTCGACGCCGACACCCATCCCCAGACGATCGCCGTCATCACGACCCGCGCCAAGGCATTCGGCTTCGAGGTCGAGGTCGGCGACCCGGCCCGCGACATGAGGCCGGAGCGGCTGTTCGCGGCGCTTCTGTCCTATCCCGGCTCGTCGGGCGCGGTGCGCGACCTTGCCCCGGCGGTCGATGCGCTGCACCGCCATGGGGCGCTCGCCATCGTGGCGACAGACCTCCTGGCGCTGGCGTTGCTCAAGCCACCCGGCGAGTTCGGCGCCGACATCGCGATCGGCTCGGCGCAGCGCTTCGGCGTGCCGATGGGCTATGGCGGGCCGCATGCGGCATTCTTCGCCACCCGCGATGCCTATAAGCGATCGATGCCGGGCCGCATCATCGGGGTTTCCGTGGATGCCAACGGCCAGCCGGCGCTGCGCATGGCGCTGCAGACGCGCGAGCAGCATATCCGACGGGAGAAGGCGACGAGCAACATCTGCACGGCGCAGGTGCTGCTGGCGGTGGTCGCCTCGATGTTCGCCGTCTATCATGGGCCTGAGGGGGTGCGGAAAATCGCGCGCCGGGCGCACCGCTACGCCGAGGTCGTGGCGCTGGCGCTGACCAAGGCCGGCTATGAGGTCACCACCGAGGCGTTCTTCGACACCATCACCGTGCGGCTTCCCGGGCGGGCCCATGCGGTGGCGGCCAAGGCGCGCGAGCAGCTGATCAATCTGCGCGAGGTCGATGCCGACACGCTCGGCATCTCGTTCGACGAGACGACGCGGCGCAATGAGGTCGAGCGGCTCATCTGCTGCTTCCGCCGCGATGCGCTCAAGGAACAGACGCTCGATACGCTCGACCAGGAGACCAGGGAGGCGATCCCGCCGGCGCTGCAGCGGCAGACGCCGTTCATGACCCATCCGGTGTTCTCGCGGCATCGCAGCGAGACCGAGATGCTGCGCTATCTGCGCTACCTGCAGAACAAGGACATCGCGCTCGACCGCTCGATGATCCCGCTCGGCTCGTGCACGATGAAGCTCAACGCCACCACCGAGATGATCCCGATCACCTGGGGGGATTTCGCCCATATGCATCCCTTCGCGCCGCTCGATCAGGCGCAGGGCTACCAGCATCTGTTCGAGGACCTCGAAGGGTGGCTCGCCGAGATCACCGGCTTCGATGCGATCTCGCTGCAGCCCAATGCCGGGAGCCAGGGCGAATATGCGGGGCTCCTCACCATCCGCGCCTATCACGCGGCGATGGGCGAGGACAAGCGCGACATCTGCCTCATACCCTCCTCCGCCCATGGAACCAATCCGGCCTCGGCGGTGATGGCCGGCCTCAAGGTGGTGGTGGTCGATTGCGACGAGGCGGGCAATATCGACATCGCCGATCTCAGGCGCAAGGCCGAGACGCATGGCGAGCACCTGGCGGCGCTGATGATCACCTATCCCTCGACCCATGGCGTGTTCGAGGAGGGGGTGAAGGAGATCTGCGCCATCGTCCATGAAAAGGGCGGTCAGGTCTATCTCGACGGCGCCAATCTCAATGCCCTGGTCGGGCTGGTCAGGCCGGCCGAGATCGGTGCCGATGTCTGCCATCTCAACCTGCACAAGACGTTCTGCATCCCGCATGGCGGCGGCGGCCCGGGCATGGGGCCGATCGGGGTCAAGGCGCATCTCGCCCGCTTCCTGCCGGGCCATGCGGTGGTGTCGGGGGTCAATCCGGCGGCGGGACGGGCAGCGACGGTCGGGCAGGTGTCTTCCGCCCCCTGGGGGTCGGCGTCGATCCTGCCGATCTCCTGGGCCTATGTCGCGATGATGGGCGCGGAGGGGCTGACGCGCGCGACGGCGGTGGCCATCCTCAACGCCAATTACATTGCGCGCCGGCTCGAGCCGCATTACCCGATCGTCTATGCCGGGCCGGGCGGTTATGTGGCGCATGAATGCATCATCGATCTCAGGCAGATCAAGGACAAGACCGGCATCACCACCGAGGATGTCGCCAAGCGGCTCGTTGATTTCGGCTTCCATGCGCCGACCATGTCATGGCCGGTGCCGGAGACGTTGATGATCGAGCCGACCGAGAGCGAGGATCTGAGTGAGCTCGACCGGTTCTGCGATGCGATGATCGCGATCCGCGAGGAAATCGCCGAGGTCGAGCGCGGCGAGGCCGATCGCCAGAACAACGTGCTGAAACATGCGCCGCACACCCATCGGGCGCTGATCGCCGAATGGACGCGGCCCTATTCGCGCGAGAAGGCGTTCTTCCCGATGCGCTCGATTCGCGACGACAAATACTGGCCGCCGGTGGCAAGGGTCGACAATGTCTATGGCGACCGCAATCTCAACTGCGCCTGCCCGCCGCCGGAGGCCTATCGGGAGGCGGCGGAGTAAGCGTCAGGGGTGGAAGATCATGGGCTGCATGGGCTGCATGGACTGGGCCATCGTGGCGAACCGGTCGATGAACGCGGCCCGCGGGAAGTCGGTGCTGACGACATAATGCGTGAAGGCCTGTTCTATCGTGGTGAGCAGTTTCGCGGCGCCGACGGCCGGATCGCTCGCCGCGAGGGCACTCGCAAAGCCATTGATGGCTCTTTGACGTGGCTCGCCCTGTAGATTCACCAACAGATCGTCATATTCATCGCCGCTGATATCGTCCGTAAACTTGCGGGGCTGGATATAGAATTCGGCCGCGAGCTTCGCCATTTGAAACAGTGTCCTTTTCTGATCGCCTCTGATCGAGATTTCCGAGGCTTTTGCCCCATAGTCATCGTTCGGCTTGCGTTCATCTCGCAGCAAGCGCTTGAACCTCGCCATGTCTTCGCTTGTGATCTGACCGCCGGCATCAAGGCGGGCGCTGAGCTGGCGCAGCAAGGCGATGCTGGCCGCCAGTCCAAGCGGTTCAAAGGATCGCCAGGCATCCTCCTGAGACCAAAATTCGACTGAGGAGCAGGTGGCAAAATGCTGCTCGAACAAATCCAGCACCCTGGCGGGAGGCGGTTTACCGTTATATTCGATGGTTGAGGGAAGTGCTTGCGCTTCCGCGAGTGCGCGAGCGGCGTCACGTTCAAGGACGATCTTGACGAGACCCCGGTATTCCGGACCTTTACGGTCGAGGGTCTTTGGCTCCATGTCCGGAATATCCAACTTTCGTCTTTCGGCTTCGGTCTTGAACAGGAGCGCGAAGCCATGAGCAAAATCAGCGAATTTGTTCGGATGGCCGCAAGTATCCCGGATGACAGACAGCAGCGAACTGTTGTTCGAGATCGTGTTGCAGATCTGCTGGATCTCTTTGTTGCTCAGCTCGGAAAGCCACGCTAGCCAAGCGTCGCTGTTCGAATCATGCAAGGCTGTGATCTGGTCGAGCAATTTCTCGGCAGAGAGCTTGGCATCGGTGAGCAGCGGCCGGAAGAACGCGTGGCGGAGCCCATCGATCATTTCCTCATTGCTCGGATCCGACAGGTCGAAGGGTTTGGGCACGATGTCGTCGGCGCGCATGCCCTTGGCCCTCACGGCCTGGGTGAGGGTGTCTGCAATCTTCCTTGCGAGATCGTAGAGATCGCTCGGATTGCCATGGATCTGCTCTATTGCCGACAGAACGGCCGAATGATGCTTGACGTTCTTGTAGGTCTGGAGGAGCTGATCCTCGGTCATCCCGCTGATCTGCTTTTGCCAGTCGCAGTGCTGGCATTCGATCAACTGCCGAAGCACATCCCTGGCGCCTTCGCTGCCGCTGCGCCTGTTGCCGGCCAGTCCGTTCAATCCCGTGCCGTCGATGCTCTTTCCGCGAGCCGAGCGGATTCGGAGATCGCCGCCATAGGCGGTTTTGACGAACCTGATCTGAATGTCGGTCTTGAGACGCCTCAACGCGCTCCCCTGAGCGCGCGGTTCGGGAGACTTGCCGCTGTGTTCGGGTCTCGTCACGTCGAAGGGAGGGGTGCGAACCCCCGGACCGATGCTTCGCGATGTCATGATTTCCCCCGACGCCTGACAGCCGTGCCCATCACTATCATAAGGCATGAAAATCGATGGCGCTGTGCCGTTTGGCACAGGGAGGGGTCAGAGGGAGTCAGTTGGCAGTCATCCGGCAGTAAAGTTTGCGATTCCTTGCAGCCTGCTGGCGACTCTCACACGACCGCCAGCAGCTTCTCCGCACTCGACTCGTCCGCAATACCCGGCTGGGCTTCGAGATGGATGGCATTCACCACCCGGTCCTCGACCAGCATGGCATAGCGCTGGGAGCGCCGGCCCATGCCGAAGGCGGTGCCGTCGAGCTCCATGCCGACCGCCCTCGTGAAATCGCCATTGCCGTCCGCCAGGAACAGGATCGTGCCATCGGCGCCGCTCGCCTTACCCCAGGCGGTCAGCACATGGATGTCGTTGACCGCCACGCAGGCGATGGTGTCGATGCCGCGGGCCCGGAACGCTTCCGCCTGCTGGATGAAGCCGGGCATGTGCTTCAGATGGCAGGTTGGCGTGAACGCGCCCGGCACGGCAAACAGCACCACCCGCTTTCCCCGGAAGATATCGGCGACGCTTCGCTTCTCCGGGCCATTTGCGCCCATGGTCACGAAAGTCGCCTCCGGCAGCCGGTCACCGATTTTGATCGACATGGGCTTCCTTTCGAGATCAGCGGACGACCAGCGACCTTACCACGCTGCGCCCGCCCGCAACCACCGTCAGCGTCAGCGTCTTGCCGACCAGCGCGCCCGGCTGCTTGAGCCCGAACACCGGTAGGCCGAAGAGAGCGGCATCGAACCGCTTCGGCGCCCCGAAATAAAGATCGGGATCGCCCTCGACGAAAATGTCGGCCGGCGCCTCGCCGATCCCCTCGAGCCGCACCACCAGCTCGTAGCCTTCCCGCTCACGAGCCGGCTTCAGCTCTGCTTCCTTGACATCGAGCCCTCCACCCGTCGCCGCCGGAACCTTGGCCAGCCCGTCGAGCACGAGCTGCCGGTCGGGAGCAGCGGCCGGAGCAGCCGGAAGCGTCGCCGACAGCGTCGCCTCGGCCGGAATGCAGATCGCTTGGCACACGGCAAAATTCAAGGTCAGCTTGAGCAAGACCGGTTCGGCCGGATCGCTGGCTGCGACCTCGACCGGGAAAACGACCTCGTCCTCGTAGCCGATCGCCTCGCCGCCCTCGTCATGCAGCCTCGCAGGCGCTGGAAACAACACTTGCGCCTGCTTGAGATTGGCCGATCCCGACCAGTCGAACACCGGCGGCACGCCCGACTCGCCGGGGACGCGCCAATAGGTCTTCCAGCCCGGGCTCAGATCGATCTGCACCCCGGCAAACCGGCGGCCACCCTCCACCCCGCCATCGACCAGCCGCAGCCGGGCCCGGTCAAGTGTCACCCAGTCGCCTTGACCCTCCTCGGGCCACCCGACGGATGCCGGGAGCGAAGCCAAAATGGCAAAGACGAGAAGGACGATTTTTTGCATTGGAATCATGTGTTGGGCACTATCGGAAACCATCCGTTAACGGCGAATCACGTCTGTGTCAGGAACCGAGCGGGGCCTCAGCGGCTTTGCTCCGAACACAATTCCGCGGTAGGCTTAGGCTGGGGGATTGGTATGAACATGGACGCACCTCGTTTCCTCGATGG
Source organism: Aestuariivirgaceae bacterium (assembly GCA_044870245.1). Lineage (GTDB taxonomy): Bacteria > Pseudomonadota > Alphaproteobacteria > Rhizobiales > Aestuariivirgaceae > DATAFF01. The sequence continues at coordinate 37,016 of JBIOYR010000093.1, forward strand.
GCATCTTCTCGTTGCAATGCCGAGCATTGGCGATCCGCGGTTTGATCGCTCGGTGATCTATCTGTGCGCCCATTCGGCCGAGGGCGCCATGGGGATTGTCGTCAACAAGCCTGCCGAAGGAATCACTTTTCCCGAGTTGCTCGAACGGCTTAACATCGTTCCCGAGGGCCAGCGCATCAGCCTGCCCCCGAGCATTGCCCGGATGCATGTCCAGTTCGGCGGCCCGGTCGAGACCGGCCGCGGCTTCGTCCTCCACACCACCGACTATTTCGCCGCTGATTCAACCTTGCCGATCGACGAAAAGATCGGGCTCACCGCCACATTGGACGTGCTGCGGGCGATCGCCAGGGGACGCGGCCCGCGCCGCGCCTTGATGGCGCTCGGCTATGCCGGCTGGGGCCCGGGTCAGCTCGAAACCGAGATCCAGCGCAATGGCTGGCTCCATTGCGCTGCCGATGACGCAATCGTGTTCGACGGCAATCTCGACGGCAAATATGAGCGCGCCATGCGCAAGATCGGCATCGATCTGACCAAGCTGTCGGGACAGGCCGGCCACGCCTGAGACCGAGTTCGCTCCTCATTCCCCTGCCGGCGACCGGCTGCGGGCTGCATCGCGAAGCCGCCGTCTGAGCCGCCGCGCCTTCTCCCGCGCGCCCGGATTCTGGGTGTCGACCTCGGCCTGCTCGCTATCGTCCGCCTCCTCGCGGGGCAGAGCCTCCTCGCTCGGCTCCTCTTCGGCCGCCTCCGAGTGAGTCTCCACAGTCTCTTCGCCAGCGCCCGTGTCCATCTCCGCCGATTCTTCGACACTCTCGGGCATGCTGCTTGCCGGCGGCGTTTCGTCATTGGCCGACGCGGTCGGCTTGGCGAATCGCCAAGTGAAGGAGGCAAGGCCGAAGGCTCGCGTCCGGGTCGCACTCTCCTCCACCGGTTCCGGTTGGGGTTCCTCGGCTGACGGTGCCACCGCCCTGAGCCGCGGTGCGACGGTTGGCATTTGCGGCGCCACCGAAGCCGGCGATGATGGCGGCGGCAAGTGAGCCCGTGCCGTACCGCGCCGCTGCAGAACCGTCGCGTCCTCCTCGTAATCCGCCACATCCGCAACCCGCGGTCCGTCACCCGCCCCGGGCGCCGGCGCCGGCAATGCGGCCGGGCGCTCCTCGCGGCCAAGCAACCGGTCCCAGAACGCCGCCATGCCGGACCGGCGCTGGGCGACATTGTAGGGAAGTCCGCCCAGCGCCTCGATCACCTGCTTGGCCGTCACCGGCTCGCCGATGAAGAACCCTTGCGCATAGTCGCACTCGAGCTCGTTGAGCCGCGCCACCTGGGCGCCGTTCTCCACCCCCTCGGCAACGACGCTGAGGCCAAGATCATGGGCGAGCAGAATGATCGCCTCGAGAATGATCGATGCCTGCTCGTCCTCCGGCTCGACATCGAGGAAGCTGCGGTCGATCTTGAGCGTATCGAATGGCAGGCGGCGCAGATTGGCGAGCGCCGAATAGCCGGTCCCGAAATCATCGCAGGCCAGCCCGACCCCGAGCTGATGCAGCCGTGCCAGCACCTTGGCCGACAATTCCGGATTTTCCATCACCAGCGATTCGGTGATCTCGAGCTTGAGCGTGCCGGACCGGATGTCCTCGCGCGCCAGGAGCGCCCGCACCTCGTCGACAAGCTCGTTGTTGACAAGCTGCGCCGATGACACATTGACCGCCACGAACAGCGGATCGGACGGCCGGAACGCCCGCTGCCAGATGCCGAGCTGCCGTGCCGCCTCGTTCAGCACATAGCGGCCGAGATCGCGGATGATGCCGGTGTCCTCGGCGATGCCGAGAAAGGCTGCCGGCTGCAGCAGCTCGCCATTGCGCCGCCACCGCACCAGTGCCTCGAAGCCGGCAAGCTCGCGATCGCCGAGCCGCATGATCGGCTGGTAGACGACTTCGATCTCGCTTCTCTCGATGGCGCGCCGGAGATCCTGCTCGATCAGCAGCAGCTGACCGCGGTCGTCATGCATGCCCGGGCGGAAAAACTCGATCGTGTCCTTGCCGCGTCGCTTGGCTTCGTAGAGCGCGACCTCGGCATCCTTCAGCACGTCCTCGGCCGCCATGCGGCCGGGCCGCGGCGCCGCGACGCCGAGCGAGCCGGTCAGGAAGATCTCCTGCGCCCTCACCCGGACCGGCTGGGCTATGGTGCGGCGAATCCCATCGGTCATCGCATGGATGTCCGGCTTCGACCGTCCGGTCTGGAGCACCATGCCGAACTGGTCGCCCGGCAGCCGCGCCAGCGTATCGTCAGGTCCGGCGAGCGCCTGGAGGCGCTTGGCGGTCACATGCAGCAGGCTGTCGCCGACCTCATGGCCGAGGCCGTCATTGACCGCCTTGAACCGGTCGAGGTCGATCACCACCACATGGACTTCCGAATGAGCCCCCGCCGGCCCCTTCAGCGTACGTTCCAGACGGTCGAGGAACAGCGCGCGGTTGGGCAATCCGGTGACGCGGTCGCGCACCGCATCCGACAGGATCCGGTCCTCCGAGCGTCGGAATGCGGTGGTATCGGCGAGCGTCCCGATGATCCGAGCCGCCAGCCCGTCATCCCCCTGGATCACCCGCGCCCGAAGCAGATACCACCGATAGCTGCCATCGGCCCGCCTCAGCCGGAATTCCTGCGACAGCCCACCGCGCCGGCGGCGCTCGGCGCCCTCGATCGCCGTCTTGAACGGCAACCGGTCCGAGGGGTGGATCAGCTCCATCCAGGGTGTGAGATCGCTGCCGCTCGACGCCCCTGGCCGCAGTCCGAGCGAGCGCTCGAGTTCCTGGCCGATGAACAGCTGACCCTTGTCGACCTGCCAGTCGAACACCGACTGGTCGGAATTGGCCAGCGCCAGGGCGCGGCGGGCAATGTCTTCAAGACGCCCAGATGCCATCACCGACCCGAAGGCGAACTGGGTGACGGTGAACGCCATCGTGAGGAGGACGAGCACGAGGCCGGCCAGCGTCACCGGCGTCGACAGCCGGCCGGTCATCAGGCCGAGACAGTCGGCGGCGGCGATCATCGTCCAAGCGGTCAGCACCGACCACACGATGAGCGAGCCCTGCGCCCGGACCGAGCGGTCGCGCCACAGCCAGGCGATGACCCCGAAGCCGCCAAGCACAACCAAAAAGAACAGCGCCCGGACAAGGCCGGTCGCGATCGCCGGCTGCACCAGGCCATAGCCGATCAGGGCCATGGCCAAGGCCATGATCGCAAGCCCGAGAATGGCCACGGCCGGCAACCGGCGCCTGAGCTCGAGGAAGGTGACGAGGCAGGCCGTGATGCCCGCCAGCATGAGCCCCTCGATGATCACCCTGAGCTGGTCCTCGCTGATGCCGAATGGCAGCCACGCCGCCAGCACGCCGAGATAGCCCATCTCCGCTGCCAGGAACGCCACCGCCGGACCGGCGAACAGCGCTGCCGCCGGGAATACGGCCCGGCGCCGGACGATGAACAGGCAGAGAATGGCGATGGCGAGCAGGATGGCGATGCCAAGCACCGCACCGTTGAAGAACGCCTGCGAACCAGCCTGGGCGTCCCAGGCCTGGCGATGCCACAGCAGGAGACCGCCGAGCCCCGCATCGCCAAGCTCGATCGCATAGCTGACGGAGAACCCGGGATTGATGGTGAGCGCCAGCACATCGGCACCCGGAACCCTGAGCGACTGCACCGACTGGCCGGCCGAGATCTGGAAACTGTGGATCCGGGTGCCGGAATGGACCGGCCAGAACACGCCCGAATCCGAGAAGCCCTGATGCGGGATGACCAGCACCAGATTTTCCGGGTCCGTCTTGGGATTGCGCAGATGCAACACCGCCCAGCGGTGAATCGGACCGGTGTTGCGCGCTTCCAGCGGCATGCGGATTCGCTGGCCCGCGGCATCGCTTGGGAGTTCGATCGAGATGTTGGCGCGACCGCTTTCGACCCCGTGAAGCGCCGGCATGAGATCGATGAAAGGCCCGGAAAACGAGGTATCCACCACCTCGACCGCCCGCGCCGGCACCGCCGCAAGCACGGCGAGCAGCAGCAACAGCCACCCCAAGCAATGGCAGCGTAGACGCAGCATGCTCACGTCAGAACCGTCGATTCCCGCTTCGACCCCACCCCTACCTACAGGGCCCCTGCGGGGCAGGCAAGCGATGACGCACGGCAATTTTGTGGCCGTCCACCATGATTTGGCGAATATTTAGAGCATGATGCTCCCGCAAGACAACCCGCCCTTGCGGGCAGCCCTCATGGTCTGGGATCGTTCTCCAAGATCGCGAAGAGCAGGTGATCCTGCCAGCTGCCGGCGATCTTGAGATACCGCCGGGCATAGCCTTCCTCGCCGAAGCCGCACCGTTTGAGGAGCCGGATCGACGGCTCGTTGACCGGCAGGCAGGCCGCTTCGATTCGATGCAGCCGCAAATGGTCGAAGGCGTAGCAGACGACCGCCGCCACCGCCGCCGACATATAGCCCCGCCGGGCGTAAGGCGCCCCGACCCAATAGCCGAGCGACGCGGTCTGGGCGACGCCGCGGCGCACATTGGAGAGCGTGAGCCCGCCCACCAGCTGGCCCGCTTCGGCGCAGAAGACGAAATAGGCATAGCCGGTATCCGACCGCATGTCGCGCATGTAGCGCTTGACCCGCTGGCGGAACGCCGAGCGAGTGAGGTCGTCGGGCGGCCAGACCGGCTCCCAAGGGCTCAGGAATGCGCGGCTCTCCTCGCGCAGCGCCGCCCATTCCTCATGATCGTTGAGCGTCGGCACCCGCAGCCGGACGCCACGCCCGCGCAGCTCGGGCTGCGGATCGAGATAGCTGGTCGCGCGAAGAAAGGCCATGAGCTCAAGGGACCCCGTAACGCGTTCCTCAGGTGAATCTTGCCGCGATCCTCTCGTAAGGCGCAAGCGACGTTATTGCCCCGACCGCTCCCATCGCCGGTTGCGAGCCCGTCAGCACGCGCCCCGCCAATGCGCTCACCTGCGCGCCATCGACCGCATCGAGCCGGGCGATCAGCTCGGAAATTTCCGGGACACGGCCGAAGGCGAGGAATTGGCGCGCAATCTGGTCGGCCCGGCCCGCCGCGCTTTCGAGATTCATGACGAGCCCGGCCTTGATCTGGGCCCGGGCCCGGGCGACCTCGTTCTCGGGAATGTCGTCGGCGAGCGAGCGCATGACATCGCTCATCACCGAGACCAGCGCTTCCGCCTTGTCGGGAGCGGTCGCCGCATAGACCGTGAGAATGCCGCCGTCCTCATAGGAGGAGGCATAGGAATAGACCGAATAGCACAGGCCGCGCTCCTCCCGGAGCTCCTGGAACAGCCGCGAGGACATGCCCCCGCCAAGAATGCCGGACAGCACTTGCATGGTATAGACATGATCATCGTGGTAGCTGACGCCCGGCAGCCCGAACGCGACATGGGTCTGGTCGAGCGGCCGCGCCGCCAGCGCCGGGCCGCCGACAAACCGCGGCGCCTGCCACGAGCGGCGGCTTGCCGGAGCGAGGCCGGCCAACAGCGCCTCCGCCTCCGCTGCAAGCTGGCGGTGATCGATATTGCCGGCAGCAGCGACCACCATGCGGTTGGCGGCGTAGTGTCGGTTGCGATAGCCGGCGATCGCCGCGACATCATGGGCGACCACCCGCTCGGCGGTGCCGAGAATGGGACGGCCGAGCGGATGCTCGGGCCACGCCCGCCCCTGCAGCAGATCGAAGACCAGATCGTCGGGCGTGTCATTCGCGGCGGCGATCTCCTGCAGGATGACGTCGCGCTCGCGCTCCAGCTCCTGCTCGTCGAACACCGGATCGATGAGGATGTCGGACAGGACATCGAGCGCCAACCGCCAGTCGTCCTTGAGAACCCGTGCGTAGTAGGCGGTGTTCTCCATGGCGGTCGAGGCGTTGATGTCGCCTCCCGCCGCCTCGATCTCCTCGGCGATGTCGCGTGCCGAGCGCCGCTTGGTGCCCTTGAACGCCATATGTTCGAGGAGATGCGCGATCCCGTTCTCCGGCGGTTGCTCGTCCCGTGCGCCGGCTCTCACCCAGATGCCGAGCGCCACCGTCTCGAGCTGCGGCATGGCATGGGTCACCACCGTCAAGCCGTTCGACAGCGTGGAGATTTCGACGGGGCTCTGGCTCACGCGCGTTGCACCACATGATTTTCGACGGCACCGAGATCGTTCGGCAGGATATCGAACCGCTCCTTCTTCGCCATCAGATCGCCAAGGCGCCTCGGAAGCTCCGGACGGATTCCGCTCGCCGCCTCCACCGCACCGGGGAATTTCGCCGGATGCGCCGTCGCCAGCACGATCATCGGGCTGTCGCGCAGCATGTGGAAGCGGCCGACATGGCAGCCGACCGCGCTGTGCGGATCGATGAGCTCCGAGGTCTGCTCGAGCACCCTGGCGATCTCGCGTGCCGTTTCCGCCTCGCCGCAGGTGCCTGAGCCGAATTTCGCCCTGATCCGCGCCAGCGCCGGCTCGGGAATGGCGAACCCCCGCCGTGGTCCCGCCAGATCCCGCATCAGATTGCGAAGCGCTGCGCTGTCGCGCTCCAGCACCTCGAACAGCAGCCTTTCGAAATTGCTCGACACCTGGATGTCCATCGATGGGCTCGTCGATGCCTGGACCGGCCGTAGCTCGTAGGTGCCGCTGCGAAGCGCCCGGTCGAGAATGTCGTTGACATTGGTGGCGATGACCAGCCGGTCGATCGGCACCCCCATTCTCGAGGCGACATAGCCGGCGAAGATATCGCCGAAATTTCCCGTCGGCACGGCAAAGCTGACGGCGCGCCGCGGTGCCCCGAGCGCCAGCGCCGCGACGACATAATATACCACCTGGGCCATGATCCGCGCCCAGTTGATCGAGTTGATGCCGACGAGCCGCATCCTCTCGCTGAACGGCCGGTCGGCAAACATCGCCTTGACCAGCGCCTGGGCGTCGTCGAACGTCCCCTCGATGGCGATATTGTGAATATTGGCGGCATCCGGCGTCGTCATCTGGCGGCGCTGCACCGCGCTCACCCGCTGATGCGGATGCAGCATGAAGAGCGCGATGCGTCGGCTGTCGCGGAACGCCTCGACGGCAGCCCCGCCGGTATCGCCCGATGTCGCACCCACGATGGTGACCCGCTCGTCGCGTCTGGTCAGCGCCCAGTCCATCATCGGCGCCAGCAGCTGCATGGCGATGTCCTTGAAGGCAAGCGTCGGACCGTGGAACAGCTCGAGCAGCCACAGATTGGCATCGAGCTGCTTGAGCGGCGTCACCGCCGGATGGCCGAACCCGGCATAGGCCTGCTCGATCATGGCGCGGAAATCGGCGCACGGAATGGCGCCGCCGATGAACGGCGTCATCACCGCTTCGGCGATGTCGACATAGGACGCACCGCTGAGCGCGCTCAGCCGCTCGGGCGTTAACTGCGGCCAGCTCTCCGGCATATAGAGTCCCTGATCGCTTGCCGGGCCGCCAAGCAGCACGTCCTCGAAGCCGCTGACCGGCGCTTCGCCACGCGTCGAGATGTAGCGCAAATTCGTATCCGTACCTTGTGGCCTTGACTTTACCGGCAAGTGGCAACACTAGCCGCCGGCCTGATCGCCTTCAAGCGCGCCCGCTCTCCCTCGAGTCACGAAGCGCCAGCACCGCCATGATGGCGAGCGCCGCCGCGAGCCCGAACCAGGTGAGCGCATAGGACAGATGGTTATTGGGGATGGCGACCACCGGAACGACCGGCCGCGGCGCATCGCTCCCGCTGGCCGGCGTCGCGGCGAGTTGGACGAACACCGGCGCAACCCTTGCCCCCGCCGGGCCGGCGCTGGCCGCCGCCATCGCCGGCAGATCCCACCAGAACCAGCGATTGCGGCTCGCATCATTGGCCGGTGCGAAGGCTGCCTTCTTGCTGGGCGGCTGGCGCGCAAAACCGGAGAGCGCGAGCGGCCCCGCCGGCGGCGCCGGCGCCGCGACGTCCCTGCCGCTCAGCTCCGGGAGAAAGCCGCGATCGACCAGGACCAGCACCCCCTCGTCGGTGCGGAACGGCGAAACGATCTCCCAACCGGGCCCGTAGGCCGTGCTGAACAGGCGAAGATCCGCTTCCCCGACAAAGCGCCCGGATAGGGTGACCGGCCGGTATTTGACGGTCTTCCCGGCGCTGATCTCGGACAGAACCGTCGAGAGCGCGACAGGCGCCGCCGCGAGCCCGGCCTTCCTTTCGGCGATGAGCGCGTTCTTCCATTGCAGCCGCTCGAGCTGCCATACCCCGAGGGTGCACAGCATGACGACGCCGAGAACCGCGGCCATGACGAATGACAGCGTCCGAGACAGCGCCGCCATCACCGGAGGCTCTAATGGCCTGCCGCCGCTGCGCCCTCTGCCCCGCTTCCACCGCCCCAGACATAGATGCAGGAGAACAGAAACAGCCAGACGACGTCGACGAAGTGCCAGTACCAGGCGGCCGCTTCGAAGCCGAAATGCTTCTGCGGCGTGAACTGGCCCTGCATGGCGCGGATCAGGCAGACGATCAGGAAGATCGTGCCGACAATGACATGGAACCCGTGAAACCCGGTCGCCATGAAGAAGGTCGAGCCGTAGATGTTGCCGCCATGCTCGCGGCTGAACGCAAAGGCGGCGTGGCCATATTCATAGGCCTGCACGGTGGTGAACAGCATTCCGAGCACGACCGTCAGCGCCAGACCCCAGACCAGCCCGCGCCGATCATTGTGCAGCAGCGAGTGATGAGCCCATGTCACCGTGGTGCCCGAGGTCAGGAGGATCAGCGTGTTGAGCAGCGGCAAGTGCCACGGGTCGAACGGCACGATCCCCTTTGGCGGCCATTCGCCGCCGGTGACCTGCGCCCGCGCTTCCTGAATCGCCGATCCCGGAAACAGCGCTGCATCGAAGAACGCCCAGAACCACGCGACGAAGAACATCACCTCAGACGCGATGAACAGCAGCATGCCGTAGCGCAGATGCAGTTGCACCACGGCCGTGTGATCGCCGCGATGCGATTCGCGGATCACATCGCGCCACCACATGAACATGGTGTAGAGCACGACCACCGACCCTGCCAGCATGACCCAGATCGGCCAGATGCTGTGCATCCAGTTGATCGCTCCGATCGCCATGATGAATGCGCCGGTGGCGCCGACCGCCGGCCAGGGACTCGGATCGACGAGGTGATAGTGGTGGTTCTTGGCGTGGGTCTCGGCCATGGCCGTGCTCCGGTCAGTTCGCTTTGCTGTCCGACGGCGACGGCGAGGCGGCTGCCTCGACCGGGGCTTTGTCCGCCGGATAGAAGGTGTAGGACAGGGTGATGGTGGTCAGCTTCTTGAGGTCGATATCGTCATTGAGGGCCGGGTCGATGAAATAGGCCACCGGCATCTCGACGCTCTGGCCGGGCTCGAGGCGCTGTGCGGTGAAGCAGAAGCATTCGATCTTGTTGAAGTAGCTGCCAGCCTTGTGCGGCGTCACGTTGAACACCGCCATCCCGACCTGCGGCTTGTCGGAGAGATTGGTGGCGCGATAGAAGGCGAGGCCCTGCTCGCCGATCCGAAGCCGCTGCGCGCGCTCCGCAGGCTCGAACCGCCAGCTGATCCCCGGACCGACATTGGCATCGAAATCGATGGTGAGCGACCGCGCGAGCACGGTCGCGGGCGCCATGCTGGCGCGCCGCGTCGTTCCCTCATATCCGGTGACCTGGCAGAACAGCCGATAGAGCGGCACCGCGGCGAAGGAGAGCGCCGTCATGCCGGCGACCAGCGCGGTGCAAAGCACGACCACGAGCTGGTTCCTCGACAGGCGCGGAGTGCGCGTTGCAGCGTGAGACATCGGCCGCACCGCTAGAACGTACGATCGGCGACATTGCCGCCGAGGCGCACGATCGTGGTGATGAAGAAGAGGACCGCCATGGCCGCCAAGGCCAGCGCAATGGCGATCGACCGGCTGCGCCGCCGGCGCTCCTGCTCCTCGGGCCGAATTCCGGCGTGTTCCGATTCGCCGGTCATCTCAGGAGATCCGCGAGCGGGGCGAAGGGCGCGATGCCGAGCCCCCGCTCGATCAGCAGCACCAGGAACAGCGCAAACAGATAGAACAGCGAATAGGTGAAGAGCCGCTTTGCCGCGCGATTGGCATTCTGCCCGTCATGGTCGCGGCGCACCGCATAGGCGAGACCGAGGAACGCGCCGGAAAGCATGAGCGCCGACCCGGCATAGAGCCAACCCGCAACGCCGGCCAGCGCCGGCAGCACCGACACCGGCAGCATCACCACCGAATAGATCAGGATTTGCCGTCTTGTCTCCTCGGTGCCGGCCACCACCGGCAGCATCGGCACGCCGGCCCGCGCATAATCGCCGGTGCGATAAAGCGCCAGCGCCCAGAAATGCGGCGGCGTCCACACGAAGATGACGAGGAACAGCGTCAGGCTCGCGAGATCGAGCGAGCCGGTCACCGCGCTCCAGCCGATCATCGGCGGGAAGGCGCCGGCGGCACCGCCGATGACGATGTTCTGCACCGTCAGGCGCTTCAGCCACATGGTGTAGATGGCGACATAGAAGAAGATGGTGAAGGCAAGCAGCGCCGCTGCCGTCCAATTGACCAGCGTTCCGAGCATGAACACCGCTGTGCCGGCAAGGAACAGCCCGAAGGCCAGCGCTTCGCCTGGCTTCACCCTGCCCCGCGGCACCGGCCTGAGCGCCGTCCGCGCCATCAAGGCGTCGATGTCCGCATCGTACCACATATTGAGGGCACCCGCCGCCCCGGCGCCGATCAGGATGCACAGGATCGCCACCGCCGCCACCCAGGGGTGGACGGTGCCCGGGGCCAGGGTCAGGCCGACAAACGCCGTGAACACCACAAGCGACATGACCCGCGGCTTGAGGAGCTGAAGATAATCGCCGACCGATGCGGTCGAGCCCAGCGCCTCGGCATTCATTTGATCACCGGCAGCGTGTTGAACTGATGGAAGGGCGGCGGCGAGGGCAACGTCCATTCGAGCGTCGTCGCGGCCTCGCCCCATGGATTGCCGGGAGCCACGCGCCGACGACCGAGTGCCTCGAAGAACACATAGAAGAAGATCAGGAGGCCGGCGAACGAGATGTAGGAGCCGATCGACGACACATAATTCCAGCCGGCAAATGCTTCGGGATAGTCGATATAGCGCCGCGGCATGCCGGAAAGGCCGAGAAAATGCTGCGGGAAGAACAGCAGGTTGACGCCGATGAAGGTCACCCAGAAATGCAGCTTGGCCAGCGACTCGTTGTACTCGTAGCCCCAGATCTTCGGAAACCAGTAGTACCACCCCCCGAAGATGGCGAACACCGCCCCGAGCGACAGCACATAATGGAAGTGCGCCACCACGTAGTAGGTGTCGTGGAGCACCCGGTCGAGGCCGGCATTGGCGAGCACGACGCCGGTCAGGCCGCCGACCGTGAACAGGAAGATGAAGCCGACCGCCCACAGCATCGGGGCGCGGAACTCGAGCGAGCCGCCCCACATCGTGGCGACCCAGGAAAAGATCTTCACGCCTGTCGGAACCGCGATCACCATCGTCGCCGCCACGAAATAGGCTTGCGTGTCGACCTCGAGCCCGACGGTGAACATGTGGTGCGCCCACACCACGAAGCCGATCACCCCGATCGCCACCATCGCATAGGCCATGCCGAGATAGCCGAACACCGGCTTCTTCGCGAATGTCGCAACGATATGGCTGACGATGCCGAAGCCAGGCAGGATCAGGATGTACACTTCGGGGTGGCCGAAGAACCAGAACAGATGCTGGAACAGCAGCGGGTCGCCGCCTTTGTCGGGAACGAAGAAGCTGGTCCCGAAATTGCGGTCGGTCAGCAGCATGGTGATCGCCCCCGCCAGCACCGGCAGAGCCAGCAGCAGCAGGAAGGCGGTGATCAGCACCGACCACACGAACAGCGGCATCTTGTGCAGCGTCATGCCGGGCGCGCGCATGTTGAAGATGGTCGTGATGAAGTTGATCGCACCGAGGATCGACGACGCGCCGGCAAGATGCAGCGCCAGGATCGCGTAGTCCATGGCCGGTCCGCCCTGCTCCGACAGCGGCGGATAGATGGTCCATCCATTGCCGGGCCCCGGCCCGCTCTGCCCTTCCACGAACATCGAGATGAGAAGCAGCAGCATCGCCGGCGGCAGCAGCCAGAACGAGATGTTGTTCATCCGCGGGAACGCCATGTCGGGTGCCCCGATCATCAGCGGCACGAACCAGTTGCCGAACCCGCCGATCAGCGCCGGCATGACCATGAAGAAGATCATCAGCAGGCCATGGGCGGTGACGAAGACGTTGTAGATGTGCTTGCCGGCATCGAGCGCCGCATCGCCGGGCGCGAAGCCATAGGCCATCGCGGCCAGACCATGGAAGATCTGGATCCCCGGCTCCTGCAGCTCCATCCGCATGACGATCGACAGGACGCCGCCGATCACCCCCGCCACGATGGCGAAGATGAGATACATGGTCCCGATGTCCTTGTGGTTGGTCGAATAGACATAGCGCCGCCACCCGACGGGGTGATCCGCATGCTCGCCCGCGACAGCGTGCTCGTATGTCATCCTTCCGCAACCTCTCTCGATGCTGCCGCCGGTGCCCGCGGCAGCCTTCTCGTTCACTCGCCCGCCGCAACGAGCCTGTTCGTGGCGAGCCTTGCCGCCAGATGCTTCTGAGCCTCATCCACTCCGGCCGATTTGGCCTTGGCCGCCCAGGCGGTGAAGTCGGCCTCGGGCACGACCTGCACCATGATCGGCATGAAGGCATGGTCCTTGCCGCAGAGTTCGGAGCACTGGCCGTAATAGGTTCCCAGTTTCTCCGCCTTGAACCAGTCCTCGTTCAGCCGGCCGGGAACCGCATCGATCTTCACCCCGAAGGACGGCATCGCCCAGGAATGGATGACATCGCTCGCCGTCACGATGATCCGCACGACCTTGTTGACCGGCACCACCACCGGCGTGTCGGCGGTGAGGAGATAGGGCTCGCCCTCCTTCAGGTCGGCCCGCTGCTTGACGAAAGCCGTGAGACTGATGGCGCCATTGTCCGGATAATCATAGGTCCAGTTCCACTGGTTGCCCGTGATCTTCAGCGTCATGTCCGCCTTGGGGATCTCGCGCTGGAAATAGAGCAGCCGGAACGACGGGATAGCGATGGCAATGAGGATCAGCACCGGAACGACCGTCCACACCACCTCCACCAGCGTGTTGTGGGTGGTGCGGGTCGGCACCGGATTGGCATTGGCATTGAAGCGAAAGATCACATAGACGAGGAGCAGCAGCACAAAGCCGCTGATCAGGGCCAGGAGCACCAGCATCGCGTCATGAAAACTGTGGATATTGGCCATGACCGGCGTCGCCGCCGGCTGAAGACCGATTTCCCAGGGCATCGGCTGCGCCGCCCGCGCTTCGCCGGCGTTCACCAGAGCCAGGGCGGCCGCGAGCATGCAAACCCTCGGAGGAAGTCCCACGGCTGTCCTGTCCATCCCTACCCTGCAGGTCATCCAGCCGCGCCGCGCGGCGGTTGTGTGTGAACCATAATCCCCCAATGCTCGCAATTGGTTGTCTGCGCGGCAAAACCACGCGCGCCGAGTTCCTGCGATTGCCAGCAATGAACACCATGGGAGGGATGAGCGGTCAATCGCAATTCTGCCCAATTTGTCGCTGATCAACGCGACCGGGCGGGTCTGTGTTGCGACCATTTGACACGAAGCCGACGGGGAGTTCGCGGGAATTGGCAAGGGCTGCTGCCACAGGGACAGGCGGGCGTCGCAAGCGGCGGCAGATCAGGGCATTCCTCTTTCATTCGTCGGCTCGGCCGGGCCGCTGAAATTCATTCCGCGCCGCCAAGGTCGGCGCCACTGCAAGGGAGCATTGGGCAATCGTGAAGACGATCAGCGTGGTCTGCCGCAATCTCATCATCGCAATCATGGGAACAGCCTGCGGTGTCGCTGCCGTCACTGCAGCCACAGTGGCGCAGGCGCAGCAGCAGCCAGCCGGTCAGGCGCCAGCCGCCCAAGGGCAAGGCAAGCTGCCGCCGGCGCAGTTCGGTCCGCGCGCCGCGCGCCCGCAGGCCGGCGGGCAGCCCGGCCAGGCCGGCCAGCAGCGATCACGCATGCCTCCGCCGCAGGTCATGGGCAAGTTCGGAGACTGGGTGCTGCAATGCGAGCAGACCCCGCAGACCGCGGCCAACACCGCCGGTCAGGACGCCGCTCAGGAAACCGCCTCGACCGATGCGGCCCCTTCCGGCAAGGGTGATGCTGCGGCCAAGCCTGAAGCCAATGGCGAGCGGCCCTGCGGCCTGGTTCAGACCGTACGCGACGAGAAGCGGAAGAATATCGGCCTCACCCTCGTGCTGCTGGA
>JBIOYR010000094.1:0-67423 GCA_044870245.1 Aestuariivirgaceae bacterium
GCTGATCGTTTCAACATGTCGATGCGCAAGTTCCTGAAGCAGGTCGGCGTGACCGCTCAGCAGGCGATCGAGGAGCATGTGCGCACCAGCCAGAGCGCGACCGGACGGATCAAGATCCGCGCCGTCGTCACCGCCCCGGAGATCGGGCTCCAGCATGTGGTTGATGGCGAGATCGAGCTTTCTTGACCTGCGGTTGAGACGCGCTCATGACTAGAGCATGAGAACGCTGTTGTATGTCATCGCCATTCTGCTCATCGCGGCCGGCGTGGCAGTCGGCCTCGGCAGCTTCTATGCGCCAGGCCAGGTGGTGATCGGCCTCAACCTCGAATCCGCCGCCATCCTGCTGACCGGCGGCTTCGTCATGCTGGGTCTCGCCACCGTCACCGCTGCCCTTCTGACCGTCGCCGAGGCCTTGGCCGGAAGCAGCGGCGCCCGCACGGGCGGCGGCGCCTCGAGCGATTCGCTCAGTCCCGCCCCGCCTGGCGGCGACAAGAGATGGCCGGGCAATTACGGGCGCCGCAAATTCAAGACCGGTGGCGACCTGCCGGGTTTCCTGCGCCCGGCTCGCGGCGGCCCTGCCGCCGGCGCGCCGTCGCCGCCCGGTCTGGGTCCGGCCCAGCATCCTCCGTCTCCCGGCGGGCTGTTTCCCGACAAGCCGCCGCCGCGCAAGAGCGATCCGATCCCGACGGTGATCCCGACGACCGTCGATTCCGGTGTGCCGGACGATCTCCAGGCGGCGGTCGAGCGCGAGGCGCCGTCCCTCGATCGCCCCTATCCGGAGGGGCCGGCCGAGCCGGCCGCAGCGCCTGCCACCGCACCCGTCGCGGCGGGATCATCGGCTGAGCCGGCGCCCGAGGCGGCGGCGGCCTCGGAGGACCAGCTCTTCGTCGTCGAGGAGCGGCTGGTGCGCGGCAAGGTGGCCCGGGTCCTGTCGGACGGCACGGTCGAGGCCGAGACCGCCGAGGGCTGGATGCGCTTCGAGAATGTCGAGCATCTCGAGGAATATCTGCAGGCGATGGGGGAAGTGTGAAAAGGGGCAGTAGGCGTTAGGCAGTCGGCATTGGCTGCGGACGACTGCCTACTGCCTACTGACTTATACGCCCGCTCCATCAACTCATACGGATGCTTCCAATCGGGCAGCGCCCTGATGCGGTCGAGCCATTTGGCGATATTCGCGAAGGAAGCGGGATCGACGCCGAGCTCGTCGCCGAAGAACAGATAGCCGCAGAGCGACAGGTCGGCGATCGTCGGTCGACTGCCGATGACGAAATCTTGGGCCGCGAGATGGCGGTCGAGCACGCCATAGGCGCCATTGACCCGTGTCCTCAGGAACTCGGTCACCGGCGTCTCTCCCGTCTTCATGTAGGTCAGCATGAAGCGCAGCGTCGCCGCGTAGCTGGTGAATTTATGATTGTCGAACAGGATCCACCGCAGAATCTCGCGCCGCTCATCCTCGCCTTGCGGCCCGAACTTTCCACTCCTCTCGGCGAGGTAGTCGAGGATCACCCCGGATTGCGACAGCCTCACCGGCCCATGCAGCAGCACCGGTGCCTCGGCCATCTCGTTCACCTTGCCGCGGTATTCTTCCGATCGGGTCTGGCCATCGAAGTAATCCACATGGATCTGTTCCCAATCCATCCGAGAAAGCTGCAGCATCAACGCTGCCTTGTAGCAATTCCCGGACTCGCCGAAACAATAAAGCCGGTACTCGGCCATGCCTCTCTCCCGCGCGTCGCTCACCGCACATCCAATACACTCGTGCGAGCCCCCTTGACCACCTCATAGGCGGTGGAGCCGCGAAACACCCGTTGCAGCCGCGACCGCCCTTCGTCGCTCACCACGATGATGCGGTGGTTCGAGCCGCGTTCGATGATCATCTCCGCCGGCTCTCCGACGGCGGTCTCGATGGCGGCCACCTTGATCCCCATCGCCTTGAGCAGTGCCCGGGCATTCTTGACATTTTCCTCCGCCGCCGGCGCTCCCGCCGGATCGGTGGCGGCGGAGAACAGCGTGATCGGCTCCCTGACCATATGGGCGAGCACCGCCGAGCGGCGCACCGCCTGCATCGAGCGCGCCGTCCCGTCGGTGCAGATGAAGAAGCCGCGCCGCTCGAGGCTCCCCCGTGCGATCATCACCGAGCAGGGTGCCAGCACCGCCACCCGCTGGACGATTCCGGCATCGAAGAAGGAATGGAACTCGCCGCGCCAGCGCGATGGCTCGCCGAGGACCATGAGGTTGTAGGGGCCGAGCTCATATTGGTCGAGAATGCCCGATGCTGGGTCGGGCGCCGTCTTGAGCTTGAGCACCACGGTGCGGCCCTCGGGGCTGCGATACTCGATCTTGTTGTCGCCGAGCGGATCGCCCCACGCATCCTCATGCGTGGTCTCCCGCTGCCACGAGCTGACATCGAGGCCCTCGTGCTTCAGGATCTCGAGCGCCTGCTTGAGCTCGCGCACCCCCGGCAGGTCGAACCCTGCATCCAGCATGTTCTGCCGCGCCAGCCGCACCTGCAGCCCGCCCGACCACAGGCCCTGATCGACCGGCCGCACATTGAGCACGATGATGTCGCAGTCATTGGTCGGCGCCAGCCGCGCCGCGAACCGCACGGTGACGAACGATTCCTCGCTGCCGTCGATGCAGGCGAGGATGCGAAAGCGCTGCCGCCGCTGCTGGCGCAATTGCTGCAGCGTCCGCTGGACGGCACGCTCCTGTCGCGCCGATAGGGTGGTCCGCCGGAACGGGTTCAGCATGCCGACCTCAATAATGGATCAGCGGCCAATAGAGTTGGGCCACGGCAAACAGCAGGATCAGCGAGACGATCATCATTCTATGACCGATCTTCAGAAAATCCGAGCCTCTGAGATAGCCTGACGCATAGATGATGGTGAATGCCGGCTGGGCGGCCGGAGTGAGATAGCCGAATGCCGACGAAATCGCCGTAATGAAGCCGATGACGATCGGATCCTGGCCGGCGACATGGGCGGTTTTGAGGACCACCGGACCAAGCACCGCCACCGCCGCGCCGGCGGTCATGGTGTTCGAGACGCCGGTGGTGATGAGCGAGGTCGCGAGCTCGAGCCCGGCCCCGGTTGCCGCTCCGAACGGCCGCAGAACCTCGATGACCGTCTGGGCCAGCCATTCCGCCGCCCCGGTCGCCTGCATCTCGACGCCGAGCGAGATTGCCGCCGCATAAAGCAGCACCACGCCCCAGTTGACGCCCTGGTTGATCTCCTCCCAGCGCACCAGCCCGAACACCAGGAAGGCGCAGACGCCCATGAGCGCGATCGAGCCGAGCCCCAGCGTGTCGGACAGGAAGATCCACCCGAGAATGGTGAGCAGAAAAATCCCGATCGACAGCCAGTCGGAAAGCTTGAGCGGCCCGTCCATCATCACCTGGGTTCGCAGCCGCGCCACCGCCCGCGACATGTCGGAGGATTCCGGCCGGAAGGTCCAGAACAGGAGCGCCGTCACGATTGGCAGCCGGAGCAGGAACATCGGAAAGGCGTAGATGATCCAGGTCAGGTAATCCATGAGGTAGCGCCGCGTCGCCGGGTCGACGGGCGAGAAGAAGATCTCCTGCCAGTAGCCGATCATGATGGCGTTGCGCGCCCCGCCCGACGGCGTCGCGATCGAGGCGATCGAGCAGCCATAGGAGATCGAGAACAGGATCACTGCTGCAAGATTGTGCACCTTGCGCGGATCGCTGTGGGTGAGGCTGACCAGCCGCACCCCGACCGGCAGCATCATCGCCGCCACCGTATGCTCGCCGATGAAGGCGGCGATGAAGCCGCAAACCGCGGTGATGCCGAAGCTGATCCAATAGGCATTGGTGCCGGTCATCTGCACGATCGCCCACGCCACCCGCTTGTCGAGCTTCTGCTTGACGATGGCGACCGCCAGCATCAGCGAGCCCATGATGAACAGCACCGAATCGGTCATCAGGCTCTGCGCCACCTTCGAGGGGTTGAGACCGAGCAGCACGATCTCGCCGACGATGATCAGCAGCGGCACCGTCGGCAGCGGGATCGGCTCGGTGACGAACAGCACCGTCGCGACGAGCGACATGGCGAGCACGATCTGGCCCTCATGGCTGAGCCCCGCCGGCGGTGGCAGATTCATCACCACGAAGCCGAGCAGCATGGCGACGAAGAACCAGCGCTTCTCCCAGAAGAAGTAGATGTCGATCTGGCTGCGCCAGACGAGCCACCGCTGGTATCCGATGCGCGACAGGCGCATGAGCCGCTGCACCGGTTCCCGGGCTTGCAGGCTGTCGCGGTAGAGCAGGAACGAGGCTTCGCTCACCGGCACGCCCCTTGCCGGCCCGCCTGAGCCCATGTGACAGTGTCGACGGCGGCGGTCCTGCCAAAAGCTGCAAGAGGAGAATGATGGCCACTCTCGACGACGTGCTCGCCAGAGCCGACCACAATCTCGATCATAGTCTGGAACGCTTGTTCGAGCTGCTGCGCATCCCGAGCATCTCGACCGACCCGGCCCATGCGCCGGAGTGCCGCAGGGCGGCGCAGTGGCTGGTTGCCGAGCTGGCCGCGCTCGGCTTCGACAGCGGGCTGCGCGACACGACGGGGCACCCGATGGTCGTTGGCCACCGAGCCGGCCCGAAAGGGGCCCCGCATGTGCTGTTTTACGGCCATTACGATGTTCAGCCGCCTGATCCCCTGGAAAAATGGCAAACGCCACCCTTCGAACCGGTGCGACGCACGGATTCCGATGGTGTGGAAAGGATTTACGCCCGAGGAGCATCGGACGACAAGGGCCAACTGATGACCTTTGTCGAAGCCAGCCGCGCCTATGTCGACACCGCCGGTCGGCTGCCGGTTTCGGTCACCGTGCTCATCGAGGGCGAGGAGGAGAGTGGCTCGCCGAGTCTCGGCCCGTTTCTCGATGCCCATCGCGGCGAGCTCGCGGCCGACATCGCGCTGGTCTGCGACACCGGCATGGTCGACGAGGCGACCCCCGTCGTCACCACCCGCCTGCGCGGGCTTGTCCACGAGGAGGTGACCGTCACCGGCCCGTCCATCGATCTCCATTCGGGCATGTATGGCGGACCGGCGATCAATTCGATCAAGGTCCTGGCCCGGATCATTGCCGATCTCACCGATGCAAAGGGCAGGGTGACGATCCCCGGCTTCTATGACGAGGTTCGCGATCTCAGCCCCGAGATCCGCCGCCAATGGGCGGCATTGAGCTTCGATGAGGGAAAGTTTCTGGCCAAGGTCGGGCTGAGGCGGTCGGTGGGCGAGGAGGGCTTCTCGGTCCTCGAGCAGATCTGGGCGCGTCCCACCGCCGAGATCAACGGCATCATCGGCGGCTACACCGGGATCGGCACCAAGACCGTCATCCCCTCGCAGGCCTCGGCCAAATTCTCCTTCCGGCTCGTCGCCGATCAAAATCCCGACCGCATCCGCGACAGCTTCCGCTCCTTTGTCCGGGCCCGGCTGCCCGAGGGGGCATCGGTGTCCTTCGGCGAGATCCACGGCGCGAGCCCCGCCGTCCACATCACTGAGGGCAACCGCTTCCTCGCTGCCGCCCGCCAGGCGCTCGAGACCGAGTGGCTCAAGGCCCCGGTCCTGCTCGGCTCGGGAGGGTCGATCCCGATCGTCGGCAACTTCCAGAAAGTGCTCGGGATGGACAGCCTGATGATCGGCTTCGCGCTTGATGACGACGCCATTCATTCACCCAACGAGAAGTACGATCTCGCGAGCTTTCACAAGGGCATCAGGAGCTGGATCCGCGTGCTCGCGGCGCTGGCAAGCGAAAGGTGATGGAGCAGCACGAGAACCCGGTCTTCTACAAGGATCTCCTGCTGCTGCTCGGCACCGCAGGCGTGGTCATTCCGCTCTTTCATCGCCTGCGCATCAGCCCGGTCATCGGCTATCTGATCGCCGGCATCCTGATCGGCCCCTATGGCATCGGTCGCCTCGCCGGCGATGCCCCCTGGCCGGCCGCCTTCTCGATCTCCGACACCTCCAGCATCGCCTTTGTCGGCGAGCTCGGTGTCGTCATGCTGCTTTTCATGATCGGCCTCGAGCTGTCGCCGGCGCGGCTCTACACCTTGCGCCGGCTGGTCTTCCTGGTGGGCTCGGCTCAGCTCGTCCTGTCGGCCGGCCTCCTCGGCCTCGCCGCCTGGCTCCTGGGCATGGCGCCGACCCATGCCGCGGTTCTCGGCTTGGCGCTCGCCCTCTCCTCGACCGCCATCGTGGTCGAGCTCCTGTCGGCCGAGAAGCGCCTCGGCACCCAGGTCGGGCGGGCCACCTTCTCGATCCTGCTGCTGCAGGACCTCGCCTTCGTCGCCATCCTGCTGTTCATCGGCTCGCTCGGCAGGAGCGGCGGCGCCGAGAACGTCTTTGTCGGCATCATGCTGGCGCTGCTCCAGGCGGTGATCGCCGTGATCGCCATCATGGTGCTCGGCCGCTTTGCTCTGCGACCCTTCCTGCGCCTCGCCGCCGGGGCCGGCGGTGCCGACCTGTTCCTCGCCTCGATCATGTTCATCGTTGCCGCCACCGCCCTCCTGTCGAAGGCGGCCGGCCTCTCCATGGGCTTCGGCGCCTTTGTCGCCGGCCTCCTCATTGCCGAGACCGAGTTCCGCCGCGAGGCGGAGAGCCTGATCGACCCCTTCAAGGGATTGCTCCTTGGCATCTTCTTCATTTCGGTGACCATGACCATCAACCCGGTCACCTTGATCCAGCAGCCGCTGCTGGTGATCTCGGCCGTGCTTGGGATGATCGCCGTCAAGGCGATGGTCGTCATGCTGGTCGGGCCGCTGTTCGGGCTGCGTTGGCCGACGGTCATCGAGACCGCGCTGCTCACCGGTCCGGGCGGCGAGTTCGGTTTCGTCGCTCTCGGCGCTGCCGCTGCGGTCGGCGCCGTGCCGCGCGACATCGCCAGCCACGCCAGCCTGATCATCGCCGTCAGCATGTTTGCCTTGCCCTTCATCTCGGCTGGGGCAAGTCGGTTGAACAGGCGCATGGAGGCGGCAACCCCCTTGCCGTCGGAAGCGGTGGTCGAGCCGCCGGCCCACGACGGCGAACGGGTGCTGATCGTCGGTTTCGGCCGGGTCGGGCAGCTCGTCGCCGACATGCTCGAGGAGTATCGGGTGCCTTACATCGCCGTCGATTCGGATGCGAGCCTGGTGGCGCGCTGCCGCGCCGAAGGCAAGCCGGTCTATTACGGCAATGCCGAGCGTCCGGAGTTCCTGCGGCGCTGCGGCATCGCCGATGCCAAGGCGCTCGTCCTCACCATGGATGCCCCCGTCAAGGTCGACAGCCTGACCCAGATCGCGCGGGCCGAGCGCGATGATCTCGTCATCGTGGCGCGCGCCCGCGACGAGCCGCATGCCCGCCAGCTCTACCGGCTCGGCGTCACCGATGCGGTGCCCGAGACGACCGAGGCGAGCCTCCAGCTTGGCGAGGCGGTGCTCGACGAGATCGGCATCCCGATCGGCATCATCATTGCCGGCATCCATCAGCGTCGCGAGGATTCGCGGCGCGCTCTCGGCCGCAAGGACCGCCGCCGCAAGGCAGCTGCCAAGGCAGTAGGCAGTAGTCAGTAGGGAAGGGAACTGCTCACTGCCGACTGCCTATTTGCCGACGGCCTCGCATTGCCAGCTTCGGCGACAGCTCGCGCAAGAGCTTGGTGCGGAACGCCTTGGCAAAATCCTGGTAGGTCTCGGCGGTGATCACGAAGGCGTCCTCGCCGCCGGCGACGAAGGCGGTGAAATAATCCCCAAGCCCCGCATCGCCATCGAGGATCGGCAGGCCATTGACGGTGATGTGGCGCGCCAATGCGCCATCGCGTGCGACCGCCGGCGCGATGCCGGAATTGTTGCGGCCATCGCCCGACAGGTCGATCCGCCTCAGCCGTCCGGCAAAGACATTGCTGTCGATGAGCTTGACGCAGAACTGGATCGCATGGCCAAGCGCCGTCTGGTTGGCCCAGTTCGATCGATGAGCCTTATCGACCTCCGCGGCAAAGCTCAGGGCATCGCCCCTGTCGCGCAGGAGCCGCCATGGCACCACCTGGCGATTGATATGGCCGCCCGACCAGTGGACCAGGGTCAGCGCCACCCCGGAATCATGCGAGGCGATGAGCTCGCCCACCTCCGGCAGCCGCAATGCCTCGGCAATGCCGATCATCTGCAGCGCATATTCCCGCTCATCGACGCTGCCGGAGACATCGACGGCGAGAACGAGCTCGAGGTCCACCGGGATCTCCTGCGCCCGCACCGCCGGCGAGGCCACCGCGAGCCCAAGCGCCAGTGCCGCGGCTGCGACACCCCTCATCGCCCACCCATGGCGAGCCCGTTGCCGCGCCCCGCCGTCCGCGGCAGCAGCTCGCGATAGAGCTTGCGGGCGAAGGCTTGCGCGAAGTCGCGATAATTGCTCGCCGAGACGGTGAACGAGCCCGGCCCGCCGCTCACCTGGCCGGCATAATAGTCGGCAAGGGCAGCGTCATCGGTGAGGATGGCAAGGCCGTTGACGGTGATGCCGCGCCTGATCGCGAGCTGCCTGACCACGCCGGGCGGCGGGCCGGAATTGCTGCGACCGTCGCCGGAAATGTCGATCTTCCTCTCGCGGCCGTCGAACTCATTGCCCTCGATCAGCCGGATGCCGCCGGCAATGGCATGGCCGATCGCCGTGTAGTAGCTGAGCGGGGCGCGCGGCGCCGCCGCGGTGTCGGCGGCGAACGCCTCGACATCGTCAGGCGTCGCCAGCAAGCGCCAGGGCACCGCCTGGTGGGTGGTCGCCGTTCCCGACCATTGCATCACCGTCAGCGCCACGCCGCCCGGCTGATCGACAATGAGCGCGCTGACCGCGGGGCTGCGCAGCGCCGCGGCGATTCCTTCCATCTGCAGGCTGTATTCCGGATCATTGACCGACAGCGAGCAGTCGATCGCAAGCACGAGCTCGAGCCCGACTTCGCGTGCTGCCGCCCCGTGCGCCAGGGTCACGAGCAGGCATGCGGCAACTGACAAGGCCCGACCGGCCATGCGCGGTCCTCCCCGGGCGAGGATAGCATGCGCTGCTCAGCGCCGCCCGGCATATGTCACGGTTTCGGCCAGCTCCTCGAACGCTGCCTCATGCTCGCCGAACTGCTCCGGCGAGGCCCAGAACATCATCTGGAAATTGCCGACATCGGGAATGCCGCCATAGATGTTGCGGTACCGGAAGCTGACGCCGGCCTTGAGCACGACGGTGTAGTCGAGGACCCCGAGCTCGTGGCCGTTGATGGTGCGGGTGCTGTCGCTCACATCCTTGACCTCGCGGATTTCCGGATTGTCCTTGACGGTGGCGAGCACCAGCTCCTTCATCTGCGGCGTGGCAAGCGGCGACGCCTCCGTGACGATCCCGGCATAGGCGGTGGAGGTCGGGTCGGTGAACAGGCTCTCGAAGAAATAGCGCTCGCCCTGCGAGGTCCAGGTGCCGCTCTTGACGCAGAGCGACAGCGACAGCTTCCGGCTCTGCCACACCTGATTTTCCGGGCAGTCCTTCGGCGTCGGCGCCAGCTCGTCGACGAAGCGCCAGGTCCTGTCCTCGAAGATCGCGATCGCGCGTCCCCCGACCGTTGCCCGGCCGACCTCGCGCGCCGACGCCGCCGCACCGGCCAGCAGCAGGGCGACGATCAGGGTTGTGATGAACCGTGGCGAAACCATCGACGCTGCCTCTGCTTCAGGGTTGACTCCAGAATCGTGTAGAGGCCGCTGCCGGCAATCAGCACGATGCCGAGGAATGCGAGGGAATCAGGGATGAACCCGAATACCGCCCAGCCCAGGATCAGCGACCAGGCGATGATCGTATAGCGGAAAGGCGCGGTGGCGGCGATACCCGCGACCCGCACCGCCTGCACCGTCAAAAGTTGCCCGGCGATCAGGAACAGCGCCGCCAGCGCCAGCGTCATCGCGGTGCCGGCATCCATCGGTTCGAGCCCTTCGATGGCTGACCAGGCGGCACCGCCGAGGGTGACCAGCACCGCCGTCGTCAGCGTCACCACTGCCGAGGGGATCTGCGCGCCGATATTGCGCGTCACCAGATCGCGGAACGCGACGGCCACCATGGCACCGGCCGCCAGGATCACCGCCGGATTGAAGCTGTTGCTGCCCGGCTTGATGATCGCCATCACGCCGATGAGCCCCACCGCGATCGCTGCGAGCCGCAGCCGTCCGACCCTCTCCCCGAGCAGCAGCATCGCCAACAGGGTGGCGGTGAGCGGCACCGCCTGCATCACCGCGGTGACATTGGGCAGCGGCATATGGAACAGCGCCGCGATGAACAGCCCCGTCGCCACCAGGTCGAGCAGCGCGCGGACGACCACGTCGCGGTCGAAGGCAAAACGGATCCGGTGAAAATGGCCGCTGACCGTCACCAGCCCGAAGATCATCGCCGTCGCGAACAGCCCGCGCAGGAACACGAACTCGCCGATGCCGACCTTGGTCGACAGAAGCTTGGTCATCGTGTCGTTGAGGATGAAGCAGCACATCGACAGCGACATCAGCAGGCCGCCGCGCAGCTCGCCGGCCTCGCTGTCGCCTGCCCGTGCTGTCAATGGGGCAGGCGAGCTGTCAGGATGGCTGCTGACCATCGGCGCTGGAATCGATGACAATGGATGCGAAGCTCAGGTGTCGAGGCCGGGTCAATATGAACAGCGCCGCATCGATGACGTCGCGATTGTTGGCGCGCGCCACCGGCCCGCGCTCCGCTTCCCACGCATCGGGCTCGAGCGGCGACAGATCATCGAGATTGGGCGGATAGATCGCGCTGACCCGCACCGGCCGGTCCCGCAGCTCCTGTCTCAGCCCGTCGACCAGCCCGGCCTGGCCGTGCTTGGCGGCAAGAAAGGCGATGGACGTTCCGGCGAGCGAGGCATTGGGCAGGCCCGCCGTCGACACGATCGTGAGGATGTCGCCGGCGCCCGAGGCCTCGAGAAGCGGCAGGAGCCCGCGGGTCAGCAGCAGCGTTCCGGTGAGGCCCGAGGTGATCGTCGTCACGATCGAATAGGCGTCATGGCTGTCCATCGGGCCTGCCAGCCATTGCGCGCCATTGTTGATCAGCACGTCGATCGGCTCGCCGGCATCGCGCATTCCCTTGGCCCACTGCGTCACCTCGCCGGGGTCGCTGAGGTCGAGATGCTCGGTCCGCGGCCGCGAACCGTAGCGGTCGCGGATGGCCTCCGCCGTTGCACCGAGAGCTTCCGGATTGCGACCCGTCATGATCACGCGGGCGCCGAGTTCACTGAGCACCGAGGAAAAGGCTGCTCCGAGACCGCGCCCCGCCCCCGTCACCACCACGGTTTTCCCGGCCAGCCGCTGGACCGACATCATGACCTCATCGCCGCAATGCGGGCGAGTCTAGAGCATGATGTGATTAGGTGGAACCACCTGCGCCGAGGCGATTTGGCCGCGTGGGCAGGAGAATGGCCGATGGGCGTATCGGGAATACGTCCGAGGCCTTCGACGAAACCCACGCGGCAAAAGGGCCCGGCCCTTCGGGTTGCGCCGCGGCGGCCGCCCGCGGCGTCGCCGCGCTTGCCCGATGTCCCGCATCGCGCTGCGCGCGTTTCCTGGCGGCTCGACTCGCCGCAACGCAACGCAGGCGGGTCAACTTAATCACATCATGCTCTAGCAGGCTCGCCGAGCTGACGGAAAGGCTGTGTGATCCGGGGGCTGTCGCCATGCCCCCGGATCAGCGAATTCGATTATCGAATGACCTCGAGCGATACCTTGGCGAGACCGGCGGCATGGAGGCCGATTGCCCGGGCAGCGCCGAACGCCAGGTCGATCACCCGGCCACGCACGAACGGGCCGCGATCATTGATGCGAACCACCACCGATCGCCCGGTCCGGACATTCATCACCTTGACCTTGGTTCCGAACGGAAGTGAGCGATGGGCGGCAGTCAACCCGTGCGGGTTGAAGCGTTCGCCATTGGCTGTTTTCGAGCCGGATTTGTAATAGGACGCCAAACCTACCTGTGCATTGGCGTCCGAACCGGAAGCCCCTGCAAAAACGACGAACGTGGTGAGCAAAGCAGCTGACGCTATTTTTTTCATGAGACCCCATCTTCGACAGTGAACCTCTCCCCCGCTTGCAACGGAGGCGATCGGACGCGCTGAGCGTGTCCGAACAGCCGCGAGAACGTACCGGAGAATGTGACGAGAAATCGGCTACTATCCGGAAAATTGCGGGTAAATGCGGATGTGTGCAATCAAAGGATGTATACCCTAGCGGCATAGCACGAGGCATGATTGCACCCGCAACCAAAGGATTAAAGCCTGTTTGGTTTGACTACTGTCTTATGGGCCGCGGTTGACCAGACGTACGGCCTGACACGCGAACGCATAAAGAAGCGAAGTGGTTTCCGTTGCCCCGAAACGGCCCGATTCTCCCATGTGCCCCGACGCCATCGCGGTCTTGAGCAGGATCGGCTTGTCGCCGGTCGTGTTCGCCCTGAGCCTCGCCACCCACTTTGCCGGCTCCCAATAGGTCACCCGTGAATCGGTGAGCCCGGCCACGGCCAGGATCGCCGGGTAGGGCTGGGGCGCGATGTTGTCATAGGGCGAATAGGACAGGAGCCACTCGAGCACGGTGCGCGAGGCGAGGGGATCGCCGAATTCCGAATAGTCCGATGGGGTGAGCGGCAGCTCGGGATCGAGCAGCGTGTTGACGACGTCGACGAATGGCACGTCGGCGACGATGCTGGCGAACAGCTCGGGCCGGCGGTTTGCCACCACCCCCATCAGCGTGCCGCCGGCCGAGGCGCCGAGCCCGACAATTCTGCCCCTGGCCGTGTAGCGCTGCTCGATCAGATGAAGGCAGACATCGATATAATCGTTGAAGGTGTTGTTGCGGCGGTCGCGCCGCCCCGCCTTGTACCATGCGCGGCCCTTGTCGTCGCCGCCGCGGACATGCGCGATCGCATAGATCATGCCGCGATCGACCAGCGAGAACGGATCGCTCTGGAATCCCGCCGCCGAGCCCAGCGAATAAGCGCCATAGGCTTCGAGCAGCAATGGCGAGGAGCCATCGAGAGCCTGGCCCTTGCGATAGAGCAGCGTGATCGGAACGCTCTCGCCGTCGCGCGCCGGTGCTTCGAGGCGGCGGACCACATAGGCAGCCGGATCATGGCCGCTCGGAATACGCTGCTCCTTGCGCAGCACCATCTGACCCGTCGCCATATCATAGTCGAACCACTTCTCCGGCACCGCCGGCGAGGACATGGTGAAGCGGACCAGGTTGCCTTCGAAATCATCGACGCCGACCAGCGACAGCGCATAGGCCTCGTCCGGAAAGGCAATGGTCCGCTCCTGACCGTCGCTGAGCCGCCTGACGATGATGCGCGGGAGTGCGCCCGCCCTTTCGAGCCACACCAGATGGTCCTTCGAGAGATCGAACGACAGGATGGTGCGGCGCGGATCATGCGGCACGATGTCGGTCCAGTTGTGCGGCTCCGGCGATGCTTCGGGCGCCGCCACGATGCGGAACTCCTCGGCATCGAGATCGGTGGAGATCAGGAATCGCTCGCCGTCATGGTCGAGGGTGCACAGCCCGCCGGTGCCGCGGGCGATGACCCGGCGCGGCGGCTTGTCGATCTGCTCCAGATCGATCACCGTGACCTCCGAATCATCGGCGCTCGTCGCCGCGGCGATGGCGAACCGCTCGGACGCCGAGGAATAGAGCGCCAGCGGGAAGCTCGGATCGCTCTCGCGCAGCAACAGGCGATCGTCGCCCTGCGGCGTGCCCAGCCGATGCATCGCGACGGCGAGACTGCGGTTCTCCTTGTCGAGCGGCTGGTAGAAGAGCGACCGGCCGTCCCGCGACCACACGACGCTCGTTCCCGCCGACTCGATCTGATCGTCGAGCTCGCGTCCGCTGGCCACATCGCGGATCTTGATGGTGAAACGCTCCGCACCCGTGCGATCGGCGCTCCAGGCGATCATCCGGTGATCGGGCGATGGCTCGAATCCGCCCGGATCGAAGTAATCCTGGTTCTTGCCGAGAAGCTCGAAATCGAGCACCACCTCCTGGCGCTCCTTGCCGATTGAGCGGCGCAGCACCCGATAGTGCTCGGCCCCCGCCACGAAGGCCGTGGCATATTCGAACGGCCCATTCCGCATGAAGGGTGACGAATCGTCTTTCTCGACCCGCCCTTCGATCTCCTTCTTGAGCGTCGTCATGAGCGGACGCAGCGGTTCGAGCCAGGCATCCGCATAGGCGTTCTCCGCCTCGATATGGCGGCGGATGTCTTGCGGGAGCTTTTGCGGATCGGCCAGCACCTCGCGCCAATTGTCCGCTTTCAGCCAGCCATAGGGGTCGATGAGCGCAATGCCGTTGACCGTCCGGATGCTGGTTCGGATTTCCGCGACCGGCGGTCGGGGCATGGTCCCGACCGCGCGGGCCAAAGGCGCGCCGAGGATTGCCGAAAGGCTGCCCGCCGCTGCCGTCGCGAGCAATCGTCGTCGCGACATGCTGCAGGCAGTGGAACGCCAGCTCACAGGATCTCGTCCTCGTCATACAGCACGGCCGCCTCCGCCTCGCCGCCGATCTGACCGATCCGGGCGAGCGTCGTCGCCGCGTCCTTCACCCGCGCGACATGGAACAGGGCATCGCCGCGATTGACCACCGGCAGATTGGTGTGACCGATGATGATCCCGTCCTCTGGCGCGACGACCGGCGTCCGCCGCTCGCCGAACGGGTCGGAGATCTCGCCCAGAATCTCGCCGCGGCGCACCATTTCGCCCTTGAGGTAGCGCGTCGACAGGATGCCGCCGTCCGGTGCCCTGAGCCAGATCGAGGATTGCGAGATTGCCGGTTGGATGCGACTGAACCTGACCGAGGGATCGGCGATCATGCCCAGCGCCTTCATCACCCTGAGGATCCCGAGCACCCCCACCCGCACCGACATCTCGTCGAGCCTGAGCGCCTCGCCCCCCTCATAGAGCAGGACCTTCACCCCGGCATTGCGGGCATGCTGGCGGAGCGATCCGTCCCTGAGCTTCGAGATCAGGATGACCGGCGCCCCGAACGCCTCGGCCAAGTCGATCAGCTCCGGCTGCTCGGGTGCGATGCGCACCTGCGGCAGGTTGATCCGGTGCGCCCCGGCCGAATGCAGGTCGATGCCATATTGCGACCGGAGCACCACCTCGCGCAGGAACAGGTCGGCGAGGATCGAGGCGAGCGACCCGCGGTCGGAGCCGGGAAAGCTGCGATTGAGATCGCGCCCGTCGGGCAGGTAGCGGGACTGGCTCAGGAACCCGAGCGAATTGACGATCGGCACCGCCAGCAGCGTGCCGGCGATGGTCTGGAGCGCCTCGTCCTTGAGGACGCGGCGGATGATTTCGACCCCGGTGATCTCGTCGCCATGCACCGCGCCTGCGAGGAACAGCACCGGTCCAGGCGCCGCCCCATTGACCACCCGGACCGGCAGCGTCATCGGCATGTGGTTCGACAGCATGCTGACGCTGAGATCGACGGTTCGCTGGATGCCCGGCGGGATCGCAATCTCGCCGATGATGAAATCCTCGCGTTTCAGCATGGGCGAAGCTCTCTCCTGAACGGCGAAATCAGCCGCGGCCGCGCGTCCGGGTTTGACCCGGCCGATGCTTTTCCTCGATAAATTCCACGATCTTGGCGGCGATGTCGATTCCTGTCGCCGCCTCGATTCCCTCGAGCCCCGGCGAGGAATTGACCTCCATCACCACCTCCCCCTTGGCCGACCGCAGCATGTCGACGCCGGCCACGTTGAGGCCCATGGTGCGGGCCGCCCGCAGCGCCGTCTTGCGCTCCTGGGGGCTGATGTCGACCGACCGGGCCGAGCCGCCGCGGTGCAGATTGGAACGGAAGTCGCCGGCCGGCCCACGCCGCTCCATCGCGGCCACCACCTCGCCGCCGATCACGAAGGCGCGGATGTCGCGGCCCGACGACTCGCGGATGAATTCCTGGACCAGGATATTGGTGTTGGCGCCGCGAAACGCCTCGATCATCGACTTGGCCGACTGATGGGTTTCCCCGAGCACCACCCCGATGCCTTGCGTGCCCTCGAGCAGCTTGATCACCACCGGCGCGCCGCCGGCGATCTCGATCACCTCATCCGCCTTGGTCGTGTAATGGGCAAAGGCGGTGACCGGCAGGCCGACCCCGTCGCGGGCCAGCAGCTGCAGGCATCTGAGCTTGTCGCGCGAGCGTCCGATCGCCACCGATTCATTGAGCGGCCACACCCCCATCATCTCGAACTGCCGCAAGACGGCGAGACCGAAAAAAGTCCGCGAGGCGGCGATCCGCGGGATCACCGCGTCGAAGCCGGTCAGCGTCGTGCCGCGAAAGCGCAAGGATGGCTGCATCGACGTGATGCTGACATGGCATCTCAGATAATCGATCGGCACGATCTCATGGCCGCGGTCCTTGGCAGCCTGGATCAATCGCAGATGCGAATAAAGCTTGGCATTGCGCGTCAGCAGCGCCAGCTTCATGACGCCGTCCTGCGTGACAGGCTCTGCTGGGCGGCGCGCGTCAGCAGGAAGCTCCTGCCGGGATGGATGACGAAGCGCCCGCGCAGCGTCGCCCGGCCAAGCAGCATCGGCATTCCCATCTCATTGCGGTCGGTCAGCGTCACCAGCGCCCGCCATCGGGTCTGGCCAAGCTCGATCTCGGTCTCCACGACCCATCGGTCCTCGACCGTGCCGGTGCTGCTCCGCACCCGCTTGACGCCGTGCAGCGGCAGGTCGCAGGCGCGCGTGATGTGGCGGGCTTCGTCGATGAACGCATCGAAGCGCACGCGCCGCTCGCCTTCGGCCGAATGAACGACGATGTTCTCCGCATGAAGCGCTGCCGATACCGCACCGGTGTCGGCCTTGGCCGGGATCGGCCCGATTTCGAGCTCCGGCAGGTTCACGAGTTCCCGCCAGCCGGCGAGCATCGCCGGCCCGATGCGGCTGCGCCGCCGCTTCTTGAGCTTGCGTGGCTTCGGTTTCTTCATCGCGCGGGGAGCCCTCAGCCCTCCAGAATATCAGTGGCGGCAATGTCGATTCCGAAGCCCGACAGCCCGACATAGTGGCGATTGCGCGATGCCAGGAGCTTGATCGAGCGCACCCCGAGATCGCGCAGGATCTGCGCCCCGAGGCCGACGTCGCGCCAGGCTTCCTCGCGCCGGCGGGCGGAGCCTGAGCCGCCATCGTCCGACGCGACGCCGGCCGTGCCCTCGCGAAGATAGACGAGAACCCCGCGACCATCCTTGACGAAGCGATCATAGACGGCCTTGAGCGTCTGGCCGCCGCCGAACAGGTCTTCGACGAGATTTTCCCGGTGCAGCCGGACCGGAATGTCGCGGCCATCGCCGATGTCGCCGAACACGATCGCCAGGTGCTGCACCGGATCGAACGGCGTCCGGTAGGCGATCACCTGGGCAGGCCCGGCGGGCGTCGTCACCGAAAGGGCGGGGCTCGCCTCGACCAGGCGCTCGCGCGACTGCCGCCAGGCGATGAGGTCGGCGACCGAGATGATCCTGAGCCCATGCTCCCTGGCGAACTGCGAGACTTCCGCACCGCGCTTGACCGTGCCGTCATCATTGACGAGCTCGGCGATGACCCCGACCGGCGGCTCGCCCGCCAGCCTGACGAGATCGACGGCGGCCTCGGTATGGCCGGAGCGCATCAGCACGCCGCCGGACTTGGCGATCAGCGGGAACACATGGCCGGGCCGGACGAAGTCGCCCGCCTGGACATTGGCATTGGCGAGCGCATGGACGGTGGCCGCCCGCTCGCGCGCCGAGATGCCGGTGGTCAGGCCCTCGCGATAGTCGATCGACACGGTGAAGGCGGTGCCGAGCGGCGCATCGTTCACCGCCACCATCGGATCGAGCTTCAGTCGGCGGGCATTGTCCGCGGTCATCGGGGCGCACACGATGCCGCTGGTGTGGCGGACCATGAACGCCATCTGCTCCGGCGTGATCTTCGAGGCGGCGGCGATGAGGTCGCCTTCATTCTCGCGGTCGTCGTCATCGACGACGATGATCATCTCGCCGCGCTTCAGCGCCGTGACCGCCTGCTCGACGCTGTCGAGAGACGTCATGGCCGGCGCCTTCCACAAGCCTGCTGGCTAGGCCTGGACGGCCTGCTTGTACATTTCCTCGACATGGGCCCAGTTCACGAGGTTGTCGAACCAGGTCTCGAGATATTTCGGCCTGAGATTCCGGTAGTCGATGTAATAGGAATGCTCCCACACGTCGCAGCCGAGGATCGGCTGGGCGTTGTGCACCAGCGGGTTCTCGCCGTTCGGTGTCTTCATGATCACGAGCTTGCCGTCCTTGACCGCGATCCAGCACCAGCCCGAGCCGAACTGCGTGACGCCGGCCTGGATGAAGTCGTTGCGCGCCTTGTCGAAGCCGCCAAGGTCGCTGTCGATCGCCTTCTGCAGGCTCGACGGCAGGCTCTTGCCGCCGCCTTTCGGCTTCATCCATTTCCAGAAATGGATGTGGTTGTAATGCTGGCCGGCGTTGTTGAACAGGCCCTGGTTCTTGCCATAGGAGGCCTTGACGATCTTGGTCAGGCTGAGGCCGTCAAGCCCCGAATCCTTCAGGAGATTGTTGCCGTTCGTCACATAGGCCATGTGGTGCTTGTCGTGATGGTACTGCAGCGTCTCCTTCGACATGTAAGGTTCGAGCGCCTCATAGGGGTAGGGCAGTTCGGGGAGAGAAAACGCCATTTCGGACCTCCATCGGGGGTGGGGCAGGGCAGCGATCCTTAGGCAATAGGCAATCGCTCGAGAATGGGCAATAGCCAGGAGCGTGCCGGCTGCCGAACTTACGACAACGCCTTCTCCATGAAGATGCTCCATGGATCGCCCAAAGGATAGGCGCCGAATGCCGCGCAGCGCCCGTAACCCGATCGCTCGAACAGGCCGAGCGCCTCGGGCTGCCGCGAGCCGGTTTCGAGCCGGAGCCAGCGCAGGCCCATCCTTCGCCCTTCCGCTTCGATCTCCTCGAGGATCGCCCGTCCGAGCCCCAGCCCCCTCGCGGCCGGGCGGACATAGATCCGCTTGACCTCGCCCCATTCGGGTGACTCGCGCACGAGCGCGCCGCAGGCCTCCGCCGTGCCGTCCCGCCGCGCCACGAAGAAGGCGACATTCTCCGCCGTCAGCGCCTCGAGCGCCAGCAGGTGGTTGCTTTCCGCCGGATAGAGACCGGTGAGATAACGGTCGAGCTCGGCGATCATCGCGGCGGTCTCGCCGCCGCGCGGATCCTCCCGGGCAATCCTGATGTCGCCCATCGCTGCCATCCCTCG
This sequence comes from Aestuariivirgaceae bacterium, assembly GCA_044870245.1. Lineage (GTDB taxonomy): Bacteria > Pseudomonadota > Alphaproteobacteria > Rhizobiales > Aestuariivirgaceae > DATAFF01. The sequence continues at coordinate 19,285 of JBIOYR010000094.1, forward strand.
TCAGGCGAAGGCCTGGATGCCGGTCTGGGCCCGCCCGAGGATCAGCGCATGGACGTCATGCGCTCCCTCGTAGGTGTTGACCGTCTCGAGATTGAGCATGTGGCGGATGACATGGAATTCGTCCGAGATGCCGTTGCCGCCATGCATGTCGCGCGCCATCCGGGCGATGTCGAGCGCCTTGCCGCAATTGTTGCGCTTCATCAGCGAGATCGCCGGGATCCCGACGCTGCCGCGCTCGAGGCCGCGGCCGAGCGCCAGCGCCCCCTGCAGGCCGAGCGCGATCTCGGTCTGCATGTCGGCGAGCTTCTTCTGGACGAGCTGGTTGGCGGCGAGCGGCCGGCCGAACTGCCGCCGGTCGAGCACATAGGAGCGCGCCCGCTGCCAGCAATCCTCGGCCGCGCCCATGGCCCCCCAGGCAATGCCGTAGCGCGCCTTGTTGAGGCAGCCGAACGGGCCGGCGAGACCCTTGGCATTGGGCAGCAGGCTGTCCTCCGGCACCTCGACATCCTGCAGCAGGATCTCGCCCGTCACCGAGGCGCGCAGCGACATCTTGCCGAGGATCTTCGGCGTCGAGAATCCCGGCGTCCCGCGCTCGACGAGAAAGCCGCGGATGCCCTCGTCCTCGAGCTTCGCCCACACCACCGCCACATCGGCGATCGGCGAGTTGGTGATCCACGTCTTCGAGCCGTTGAGTCGGAAGCCGCCATTGATGCGCACCGCCCTGGTCTTCATGCTGCCGGGATCGGAACCGGCTTCCGCCTCGGTCAGCCCGAAGCAGCCGACCCATTCGCCGCTCGCCAGCCGCCGCAGATAGCGCTGCTTCTGCGCCGGCGATCCATAGGCCTCGATCGGGTGCATGACGAGCGAGTTCTGGACGCTCATCGCTGAGCGGTAGCCGGAGTCGACCCGCTCGACCTCGCGGGCGATCAGGCCGTAGGCGACATAGCCGAGGCCCGAGCCGCCATGCTGCTCGCCGGTCATCACCCCGAGGAAGCCGACCTCCCCGAGCTCGTTCATGATCGCGCGGTCGAACGCCTCGCGCCGGAACGCCTCGAGCACCCGCGGCATGAGCTTGTCCTGGGCGAACGCCCGCGCGCTGTCGCGGATCATCCGTTCCTCTTCGCTGAGCTGGCTCTCGAGATCGAGCGGGTCCTGCCAGTCGAAAGCTGTCAGATCCGGGCTCGCGGCAGCCTCTTGCTTCTTGACGGGTTCGGCCATGGTCTATCCTATCTCCGACTTGGTCGCGGCAACCTTCAGCCCGAAAGCATAGACGAAGGCCACCTCCTTCAGCCGGTCGAACCGGCCGGGCGAGCCGGCATGTCCTGCCTCCATCTTGGTGTCGAGCAGCAGCAGGTTGTGATCGGTCTTGGTTTCCCTCAGCCGCGCCACCCATTTGGCCGGCTCCCAATAGGTGACGCGCGGATCGGCAAGACCGGCCACCGCCAATATATGGGGATAATCCTGGGCGCGGACATTGTCATAGGGCGAATAGGCGGCGATCGTATCGTAATCTGCCTTCGAGGCGATCGGATTGCCCCATTCCGGCCACTCCGGCGGGGTCAGCGGCAGGGTGTCGTCGAGCATGGTGTTGAGGACGTCGACGAACGGCACCTCGGCAAGGATCGCCCGGAAGCATTCCGCCGCCAGATTGGCGGCGACGCCCATCAGCATGCCGCCGGCGCTGCCGCCTTGCGCGACGATGTTCCCGGGCGCGGTGATCCCCTCGGCCACCAGATGCCGCGCCACCGCGATGAAATCGGTGAAGGTGTTCATCTTCTGGCGCCGCTTGCCCTCGCGGTACCAGCGATAGCCCTTGTCCTTGCCGCCCCGGACATGGGCGATGGCATAGATGAAGCCGCGATCGAGCAGCGACAGGATGTTGGTGTTGAACGCCGCCGGCACCGTCATCCCATAGGAGCCATAGCCATAGAGCCATAGCGGCGCCCGGCCATCGAGCGGCGTGTCGCGGCGATGGACGAGCGAGACCGGCACGCTCTCGCCATCGGGAGCCGGCGCCATGATCCGGCGTGCCTCATAGGCAGCGGGGTCGTGTCCGGAAGGCACCTCCTGCACCTTGCGCAGCACCCGCTCGCGGCTCTCCATGTCGTAGTCGAACACCTCGCTCGGCGTCGTCGGCGACGAATAGGTGAAGCGCAGCGTGGTGGTGGCGAATTCGTAGCCGTCGATCAGCCCGAGCGAGAAGGTCTCCTCCTCGAAATCGATCGCATGCTCGACGCCGTCGGACAGCCGCTGGACCACGATGCGCGGCAGGCCGTTGAGCCGCTCGAGGCGAACGAGATGGCCGGCAAACACGGTCGTCGCAAGAATGAGACGGTCCCGCTGATACGGCACCAGATCCTGCCAGCCCTCCCGACCGCTGGCGCTGTGCACCGGCGCCGTCACGATCTTGAAGTCCTCCGCCCCATCGGCGTTGGTGAGGATGTAAAACGTGCCTCGCGCTTCCTCGATCGCATATTCGACACCGGCTTCGCGCTTCGCCACCAGCCGCGGCGTGACCTCCGGTGCATCGGCCGGAATGACCCGCACTTCCGAGGTCTCATGGTCGTGGCTGTCGATCAGGATGAACCGCCGCGATTGCGTCAGATCCACCCCGAGAAAGAATCCGGGATCGGTCTCCTCATAGACCAGCTCGTCTGCCTCGACCGGCCTGCCGAGGCGATGGCGATAGAGCCTGGAGGGGCGATGGTTCTCGTTGAGCATCACATAGAAGATGCGCCGGCTGTCGCCTGACCACACGATCCGCCCGCTCGTCCCCTCGATCCGGTCCTCGAGATCGACCCCGCTCGCAAGGTCGCGGATCCTGATGGTGTAGAGCTCGGAGCCGCGCTCGTCGAAGCTCCAGGCGAGATAGCGATGGTCCGGCGAATGATGGGCTCCGCCGAAGCGGAAGAACGGCCGCTCGCGCGCCTCGGCATTGCCGTCGATGAGGATTGTTTCCGCGCCACCTTCGCGCGGCGTGCGCGCCAGCACCGGCTGCTGGCCGCCGGCCACATATTTCGTCAGATAGGAATAGGGACCGTCGGGTGCCGGAACCGAGGAATCCTCCTCCTTGATCCGGCCCTTCATCTCGGCGAAGAGTTGCTCCTGCAGCTCCGCCGTATCGGCCATGATGGCCCTCGAATAGGCATTCTCCGCTTCGAGATGCGCCCGGATTTCGGGCGCGAGCTTCGCCGGGTCGCGCATCACCTCCTGCCAGTTGGCAGCGCGCAGCCAGGCATACGGGTCCTCGTGGCTGTAGCCATGGACCGTGGAGTAGACCGGCTTGCGGGGAGCTCGCGGTGGTGCGATTTTTGTCTGTATTTTCATGGCTTTGTCGGGCTTCGGCGAGCGGTTGACAAAGGTTTGTGATGGCTGAGTAGCATGTTCCTGCGCGAAAGCCGAGCATCGGTTTGGACTTCCAACGGTTCTGGTGTATCGCGGCAGAAGACAAAAAAGACAACGCCCCTCCTTCGCCGAGTCATCACCTTGACCGAACTCACCCAAGGCGCTCTCGATTACATCGGCAGCAACCCGACTCTCGGCGTGACGGCGGCCTTTCTCATCGCCATGGGCGAAGCGCTGCTGATCATCGGGCTTTTCGTCCCGAGCACCGCCACGCTCATCGCCATCGGCGGCCTGGTCGGTCTCGGCAAGCTGCCGTTCTGGCCGGTGTTCATCGCCACCTTTCTCGGCGCGGTTGCCGGTGACGCGATATCCTTCTGGGTCGGTTACATCTATCGCGATCGGCTGAAGGAGATCTGGCCGTTCTCGCACTATCGCGGTCTGTTCGAGGCTGGTCAGGCCTATTTCGCCAAGCATGGCGGCAAGAGCGTCGTCATCGGCCGCTTCATTCCAGGTGTCAAGGCGGTCGTCCCGGGGATCGCCGGGATGATGGACATGGGGGTGGTCCGTTTCCAGATTCTCAATGTGCTCTCCGCCATTGTCTGGGCGGCGGCGCACATACTGCCTGGCATCTCCGCCGGCCTCGCCTTGCAGTGGCTCGGCTCGATCAGCCGCCGCCTGGCGCTCGTCCTGCTCATTCTCATTCTCGTCATGGTCGCGGTGGTGTGGCTTGCTCGCGCCGCTCTCAGGATCGGTCTCGCCTATCTGCCGGACGGCTTTGCCCTCGCCCTCCACCAGACGGGCCTGCGCGACACCCGTGTCGGCGTGTTCCTTCAGCGGCTGATCTCGCCGGGCGAGCAGGACTTCCGCCTCTTCGTCGTGCTCAATGTCGTGTTGGCCAGCGCCACAGCCGGCTGCGCCTGGCTGGTCCAGAACGTAGCCACGCGCGACTCGATTGCCGCCTTCGACCGCAACATCAGCCAGTTCCTGCAATCGATCCGGACCATCTGGACCGATGATCTGATGGTTGCGGTGACGCTGATGAGCGGCTGGCCGGTGACCATCGCCATCACCATCGCGGGCGCCGCGGTGCTCGTCCTCGCCGAGCGCCGCCGCATCGCCCTCGGCCTCATCGCCGCCATGGCGGCGACGCTTGCCTTCGTGTTGATCCTGACGCTGATCGTTCCCTGGTCGCCGCCGCCCGCCAGCCGTGCCTTGATCGAGGGCGGTCTGTCGCGCTCACATGCCGCGCTCAGCGCCGCGCTCCTCGGGGTGATCGGTTTCATCATTCTGCGCGGCGTCGGTCCCGTCGCCGGGCGCGTGGTGGTGGCCATATGTGGCTGTCTGATCGCGCTGGTGGCGCTGTCGCGGATGTATCTCGCCGCCGAATGGCCCTCGGACGTCGCTGCCGGATTGCTGTTCGGTGCGGCGCTGACCGCAATCTTCGCCTTGGCTTTTCACGATGAGGAAGTGTCGTTCTCCACTGCCATGGCGCTGGCGGCTGCCGCGGCGGTCACCGGGCTCCTCGTCGGTTCATGGCAGCTGTCGCGCAGTTTCGCCGACGACCCGTTCTTCGCCAACCAGTATGTCTCGCGCACCATCATCATGAGCACGTCCTGGCGGGATGGCGGCTGGTCTGCCTTGTCGCGGCGGCGCGTCGATCTTGCCGGCGAGGCGGAGGAGCCGATGCTGCTGCAGTGGCGCGGCGGTCTTCAATCACTGCGGCAGGCGCTCGAGGCCCGCGGCTGGAAGGCGGCCCCCGCCTGGTCGATCGATGCCCTGAACGGTTTTGCCTTCCCCGAGACCCCTGCCACCGACCTGCCGGCGGCGCCGAAGTTCCATGACGGGCGGCGCGAGGTCTTCACGGCGCTCTATCCGCTGGATGACGGCCAGAGCCGCCTCGTTCTGCGGGTGTGGCCCGAGAATGTCCGAGATCCGACGGGTCGGTCCGAGAACTTCTATGTTGGTGCCGTGGTCCGCGAGCGGGTGGAGCACCCCTTCCACCAGCTGTCGATTCCGCTCAGGGCTGGCAGCCGCCATTGCGACGCCGTGCCGTTGCTCGCTGACCTGCCGCAAACGAGCGTCGTCGGCGATGTCCAGCAGGGCTCGGCCGGCGCCTGCGGCGGCCAGACGGTCCTTGCCGGGGAGGGGGTGCAATAGGTGGTGCGCTAGTGCCGCCGCTGAGCAGGCTGCTCGATCCGATAGTGCTGACCGCGTAGCTTCTTGTCCTTCTTGCGTTTTTTCTCGGGCTTGTCGGCCAGGAGCTCCTGGGCGGCCGAGGTGAGGTCGTGGGCGCCCGACGCTGCCTTGTCCCCGATGATCTCGCCAAGCGCGGTGCCGCTGTCCTTCACGTTTTGCCCCGCCTCGACCATCGCCTGGCGCGCCTTCGGGCTTGCCATCAGCGCCGTGCCGGCAGCCACCAGCGCTTGGGCCAGAAGCTCGAGGCCGCCGGTTTTTCTGAGATGTTTCGCAAAACGCTTGCCGGAGCGCCGCAGCGGCCCTGGGACCTTGATGCCTGCCAAGCGCTTGGGGAGTTTCAGTTTCTGCTTCGCCATTGACCACCTCGTTCGGCTAACATGGCGCAATGCTCGAGCATCGAGCCGAGTTCCGCCAGCAGGGATGAGCAGTCCGATGCGAATACTTGTCACGGGTGCCAAAGGACAGGTGGCGGCCGCGCTGCTCAAGGCAGGGGCGCGGCGCGACGGCATCAATGTCACCGTGCTCGGCCGGCCCGATCTGGATTTTGAGCGGCCGAGCCGGGCGGCGATCGCCAGAGAGGCGCCGGACGTCGTGGTCAACGCTGCCGCCTACACGGCCGTCGATCGGGCCGAAAGTGAAGAGGAGCGCGCCCACAGCATCAATGCCGAGCGCGCCGAGGCGATTGCCGCGGCCGCTGCGGCTCTCGAGCTCCCGATAATCCAGATGTCGACCGACTACGTTTTTTCCGGCGACAAGGATGGCGCCTACACCGAGCAGGATGCTCCGAGCCCGCTCAACGCCTTCGGCCGCTCCAAGCTGGCCGGCGAGCAGCGCGTTGCCGCCGCCAATCCCCGTCACGTCATCCTTCGCACATCCTGGATCTATGGCGAGGCTGGGCGGAACTTCGCCGCACGCATGCTCGAATTGGCGAAGGCAGAGGACGAGATCCGCGTCGTCGACGACCAATTTGGCGCGCCCACCCTTGCCGATGACATTGCCGACGGCATTCTCCAGGTTGCTGCCAACCTGCTGGAGGCTCCCGGCGAACCGCGCCTCTACGGCGTGTTTCACATGACCGCCGATGGCAGGACAAGCTGGTACGGCTTTGCCCAGGCGATCTTCGCGGCAAGCGACAAGCTTGGCGGACCGGTTGCCAGCCTGCGCCCGATCCGCAGCGTCGAATATCCGACCATCGCCGAGCGCCCACGCAATTCATGTCTCGACTGCAGCCTGCTTGCCAAGGTCCACGGCATTGCCCTGAAGCCGTGGGAGAAGGGAATCGAGCCGACGGTTGCCGGTCTCCTCGATCGCTTCGTGCCGAAAGAGGGAGAGGCATGACCGATTTCGATCTGGTGCTCGCCGGCGGCCGGGTCGTCGATCCTTCGCAAGCGATCGATTCCGTCCTCGACATCGGCTTTGCCGCCGGCAAGGTGTCGGAGATCGGCGAGGGACTGGCCAGCCGGGCCGCGACCGTGCGCAATGTCCGAGGGCTCATCGTCACGCCGGGGCTCATCGATCTCCACACCCATGTCTATTGGGGCGGCACCTCCCTCGGCATCGACGCCGAGATGTTCTGCCGCAAGAGCGCCGTCACCACCTGCGTCGACACGGGCTCGGCAGGTCCCGGCAATTTCGCCGGCTTCAGGACCCATGTGATCGAGCGCTCGCGGGTGCGGATCCTCCCTTACCTGCATATTTCCCATGCCGGCATATTCGGCTTCTCGCGCGAGGTCCAGTTTGGCGAGAGCGAGTCGATCCGCCTCATGGATCCGCGCGGCGCCGTTCGCGTGGTCGAGCAACATCGCGATTGCATCGTCGGCATCAAGGTGCGTGTCGGCAAGCATGCCTCCGGAACCATGGGCATCCTGCCGCTCGAGGCCGCTTTGGAGGTCGCCGAGCAAACCGGGTTGCCGCTGATGGCGCATATCGACGAGCCGCCGCCCACCTATGCCGAGGTGGTCGATCGGCTGCGCCCGGGCGACGTGTTGACCCATGCCTTTCGACCCTTTCCCAACGCGCCCTGCACGGCCGATGGCAGCGTTCGGGCAGCGGTGCTGAGGGGACGCGAACGTGGCGTCCTCTTCGATATCGGCCACGGCATGGGATCCTTCGCATTCAAGACGGCGCGTACCATGCTGGCGAATGATTTCTATCCGGACAGCATTTCTTCCGATGTCCACGCCCTGTGCATCGATGGTCCGGCCCATGACCTCGTCACCACCATGTCGAAGTTCCTCTGCCTCGGCATGGACTTCGCAGCGATCGTCAAGGCCACGACCACTGTTCCGGCCCGCGCCGTTCGCCGCCCGGAGCTCGGCACGCTGAAGGCGGGTGCTCCCGGCGATGCGAGCGTGCTTGCGATTGACCGTGGCCGCTTCGACTATCTCGACGTCGACGGCGAGAGGATGATCGGGGATCAGCGGATAACAGCTCGCGGTGCCGTGGTGTCGGGAACCTGGTGGGATCCTCTGCAGGAAGGCGGCAATTCGGGGGGACAGGTCGAGGATGGAAGATCTTCTGCACTGGCTTCATGAGCAGCCGCTCATCCTGAGCTTCCTGCTTGTGGTGTCGGCTTTCGTCGTCCCGACGCTGCTCGGCACCCATCTGGTCCAGCCCTATTTCGCCAAGACGCTGCGCAAGGAGCGCGAGGCCAATACCATTGCCGGCGTGGCGCTCAGCACCATCTCGCTCTTCTACGCGGTGCTGCTAGGCCTTCTCTCGCTGGCGGTCTACCAGAACTACACCTATGCCGACCAGACCACCGAGCTCGAGGCGGCAAGCATCATCGCCCTTGGCCGCAATGCTCACATGTATCCGGCACCTGTCCGCGATCAGGTCAGATCGATCCTGATCAGATACCTCGATGAGGAGACCGGCCCGGGCTGGGCGATGCAGAAGGCCGGCAAGGCCTCGCCGGAGGGTGCAAGCCTGGTCGACGAGCTCGGGCATCTCCTGCAGGGCTTCAACCCCGGAACGACCGGCGAGCAGGCGCTGCACGACAACACGCTGCGCCTGTTCAGCGATTTCGTCGATCGTCGCCAGCAGCGCATCGATGCCAGCGAGACCAGCATTCCGGGCATTCTGTGGTTCGTCGTCCTGACCGGGGCGGCGGTCAACGCCGTCACCCTGTGGCTGTTCGACCTCGATCGTCAGACCCATCTGGTCATCGGCAGCTGCCTGTCGCTCTTCATCGGCATCATCGTCTATATGCTCGCCATGCTCGACCAGCCCTTCAGCGGCGATTTGGGACTGCTGCCGGACAGCCTGGTCTCGGCGCGCCAGCAGCTTCCGGCGGACCAGTGACGGGAAGAGGGCGTGCTTCCTATCGTCTGCCAACCTCCTCCAGCCGCAGTCGGTCGATCAGCTCCGAGCGCAGCCTCTCGGCCTCGTCGCGTCGTTCGGCTGCCCGCTCGGCGGTGCTCCGGTTGGTCCCGAATCCGACGATGCCGGCGATCACCATGGTGATGGCGAAGATCATCGCCAGGGGAGTGAACCGCTCGAGCCCCGTCGCAAGCGCAGCCAGCCACAGCCCGCCCAACGCGATCATCACCTTCGAGATGATGATGAATTTGCGACACCACTCGATCGTCCGCGCTGCCGCTTCGATCTCGGCCTCGAGGCGCTCGATCGGTTGTTCGTCACTGGGCTCCACATTGCAAAATTGCCCGAGCGGCCTGCCTTAGGTCCAGTGGCGAAACAGCTTGGGGAAACTGCCGGCGCTGTTACAAAAGCGTAACATTAAGGTTGCATTTGCCAGCGCAGTGGACAATCTTAGAGAGCGGGACCATGAGCGGGGCACGTGGGCCGGTGGCAACGGCGCTGAAGGAGCTGTCGCAGTCGCTAGGCCGCAATCTCGAGCTCGATCCCAACGGGACGTTGGCGCTCGAGTTCGAAGGCGGCGAGACCTGCACCATCGAGGCGCCGGACTGGGAAGATCTCGTCTCCTTCTTCGCGCCCGTGATCCCTGTCGGTAGCCGGTCCCGCGAAGCCATGTTGGAATGGGCGCTGGCCGCCAATGTCGAACAGATCGACCTTCCGGGAGCGTTCCTCGCCCTCGACCGCGCCTCCGACAGCCTGCTCGTCTGCTACCGGGTCGACGCCGGCGGCCTCGATGCCGAGCGTCTGACCTTTCGCTCCGAGCAGCCGCTGCCGAAGAGCCAGGTGCTGCAGATCGTTCGCGACATTCTCGCCAAGAACGGTCTCGTCCTGAAGCAGATCAGCGGCATCTATCATGTCGGCACGCGCGAGGCGATCTCCGGTCTTGAATCCACTGCCGCCGAGGGCCGCGTCAATGAGCTCACCACCCGGATGATCCGCCTCAGGAAGGGCGATCCGACGAGGCTCGTCGCGGTCATTCGTCCGATTTTGCCGGCCGGCGTCTCGCTGCTGCCGACGCCGGGATCGACCTCCATCCTGGCGCGCGGCTCGCCGGCCGATGTCGCACAGGTCGAGGAATTGCTGAACACCCTCGCCGAGCGCGGCATCGGTGCCAGTCGCGTCGCGATCATTCCGCTGCTCGAAAGCCCGCCGGAAAAGGTTGCCCAGCAGTTGAACGAGTTCTACAGCGCGCAGGGCGATGCCGAGTCGGGCATCACCATCATCCCGCTCGAGAACCAGCAGGCGCTGCTCGTCGGCACCCATGACGATGCCTTGATGGACGGCATCCGCCAGCTGGTGCGCCGGCTCGATACCCATCTGCGCGATGAGCCCTCGCTCCGTATCATCCCGCTCGAGAACCTGGCGGCGGAGGATATCGCCGCCCAGCTCACCGAAATATTCGGCGGCGAGCAGAACGGCACGCCGAAGGGCCCGGCGACTGCCGGCCAGCGGCCGCAGCGCGACAGCCGCATCGCAGCCAAGCTCAGGCCGGTGCCGCCAAGGCCCCAGACCGGGCCGCCGCCCGACGATGACGAGATGTTGACCCCGCCCGAGCCGCCGCAGTTCAAGGTCGATGTCGAGGAGACGCCCGGCAAGGGCGACATGCTCGAACCGGGCCAGGGCAGCGCTGCGCGCCGCTCGGGCGGCCAGGGCTTCCAGCAGCCGCCGTCACAACGACCGCCGCCTTCCGGCGATGGGTCGGTGTCCATCGTTGCCGAGAAGCGCAACAACACGCTGCTCGTCTATTCGACCTATGCGGTGTTCAGGCGGATTCGCGAGGTGGTGCGGACCCTCGACGTGCCGCAGGCCCAGGTCGTCATCGAGGCGACCGTCGCCGAGGTCGAGCTCAAGGACCAGCTGGGCTATGGCGTGCAATGGTACCTGTCGGGCATGGGGTTCACCGCACACAACAGCAGCGCTCCCGGCCCGCAGCCCGTCGAGTCCGGCATCGGCGGAGTCGCCATCCTCAACCGGGCGATCGCCGGCTTCGACACCAAGGTGGTGCTCGATGCCCTGCAAAGCGTCACCAAGGTCAAGGTCATCTCCTCGCCCTATCTGACGGTGATGGACGGCAAATCGGCGCGCCTGGTGATCGGCGACCAGATCCCCTTCGCCGTTGCCAGCCAGACCCAGACCCAGCCCAACAATTCGACGCAGCCGGTCATCCTGACCCAGGAGATCGAGACCAGGGACACCGGCGTGATCCTCGAGATCACCCCGAGCATCCGCGCCAACAACTCGGTTCTCCTGAACATCAACCAGGAGGTGAGCAAGGCATCCGCATCGGCCGAGAAGGGCAACCTCACCCCGATCATCTCGAAGCGCAACGTCACCTCCGACATCGTCGTGCAGTCGGGCCGCACCGCCATACTCGGCGGCCTCATCGAGGATCGCACCGACGAGATCGAGTCGGGCGTTCCGGTTCTCAGAAAGGTTCCGGTGTTCGGCAATCTCTTCAAGCAGAACACCGACCACGTGCGGCGCTTCGAGCTCCTGGTCATGATCACCCCGCGCGTCGTCCGCCGTTCGAGCGAGATCGAGAACATCACCCGCATGCTGCGCGAGCAGATCAATCCTCAATAGGCAATAGGCAATAGTCGTTAGGCAGTAGGCAGTAATGAAGAGTGCTGATCACTGCCTATTGCCTAATGCCTACTGCCTCACTTGCATCAACCAGCTCACCACCACCGACACCTGGTCGGCCGCCATCAGCGCCGGCGCATGGCCGACGCCCTCGAAAGTGACCAGCTCGGCGCGCGGGCCGCTGTTGCGCATGCGCTCGGCAATCTCCGCGGTGAGGAGCGGGCTCGACCCGCCGCGCAGCAGCAGCACCGGACAGCTGATCTTGTCCCAAACCGCCCACAGATCGAGATCGGCATCGGCGCTGTCCGCATAGGCCGCCTTCAGCGCCGGATCATAATGGAACTTGAATCCGCCAGTCTCATTGTCGACAACGCTGATGCGGGTGAGCTGGCGCCATTGCGAATCGTTCAACGGGCCGAAGCCGGCGGCGATCGTTCGCACATAGCGTTCCGCCTCGTCGAGATCGGCGAATTGCGGATTGAGCCCGACATAGGTCCGGATCTGCTGCAGAGCCGCCTTTGGAACGAACGGCCCGACATCATTCAGCACCAGCCGGCTGATCAGCGCGGGCGCGGCGGCAGCAAGCACCATGCCGATGAGCCCGCCCATCGAGGTGCCGACCCAATCGACGGTCTCAAGGCCGAGCCTTTCGATGAACTGCCTCAGCTGTTGGGCATAGACCGGCACCACATATTTGCTGGGATCTTCGAGCCAGCTGCTGCGCCCGCGCCCGACGACATCGACTGCAATCACCCTCGTGCCACGATCTGCCAGAGCGGCAGCGAGCACATCGAAGTCGCGGGCGTTGCGCGTCAGGCCATGCACGCAGACCACACTGCGGGACGCGTCTGCCGGCCCCCAATCGACATAAGCGATAGTTATCCCATCGAAGGGAGCGCCGAGCGCAAGGCTCGCGAGCTTCAAGGAGTTCGGCAGCGCTTCAGCCCGACGAGGCGCGTTTACGCCCGAGGCCGATCTTCTTGGCAAGCCGCGACCGCGCCTTGGCATATTTCGGCGCAACCATCGGGTAATCGGCCGGCAACCCCCAGCGCTCGCGATAGTCCTGCGGCGTCAGCCCGTGCAGACTGAGGTGACGCTTCAGCGACTTGAAGCGGCGGCCGTCCTCCAAGCAGATCACGTAGTCGGGCAGAACCGACTCATCGATCGGCACCGCGGGTTCGGAGCGCGCTGCTGCGACACCTGCTTCGCCGTCGCCCGCCTCACCGAGTCCAGCCCTCCCGGCGATCGCGGTTCTGATGGCTCGAACGACATTCTCGACCTCGAGGGGATCGACTTTGTTATTTGTGACATAAGCGATAAACATCTCGGCCGTAAGTCGCGCGAGGTCTGGCCCGTCATCCATCCCAATTAGTCCTCTTCTTCTCTACCGCAAGATTTAACTCGAGAAATATCAAAGGCGGCATATACTTCTCGATTGGCATTGAAAATTCAAGCCAAAGTGTAATGAATTCAACCCACAGGGGGTGCTTAGAGCACGACGCGTATGTAAAGGCAATTCAAAGTTGGTCTCAATGACGCTGCATATTGCGCTAATGGCAAAAATGCAGCCTCTATCGGCCCGTGATCAGCCGGACGCCGCGATCATAGGTGAGATAGGCCCAGGCCCAATCGATCAGCACGAACAGGCGGTTGCGAAAGCCGATCAGAAACCAGATATGGGCAAAGCTCCAGGCAAGCCACGCCGGCAGCCCGGACAGCCGGATTCGGCCGAAATCGGCCACTGCCGCCTTCCTCCCGATCGTCGCGAGGTTTCCATAATTGCGATAGACGAAGGGGGCGGTGCTGCGTCCCGCCAGGCGATTGCCGATCACCTTCGCGGCATAGCGCCCCATCTGCTTGGCGGCCGGCGCCACGCCGGGCACGACCTCGCCCTTGGCGTCGGTCACCGCCGCCGTGTCGCCGATCACGAAGATCGTCGGATCATCGATCAGCGAAAGATCCGGACCGATCGGTACGCGACCGGCTCGGTCGCTCTTTTCGCCAAGCCATCTGGCGGCAGGCGACGCCATGACGCCGGCAGCCCACACGATCGACGAGGTGAGGATGCGCTCGCCGCCGGAAAGCGTCAGCCCCTCCGAATCGCACGCCGTCACCGCACTGCGCAGCATCACCTCGACGCCCAGCCCCTCGAGCTGTTGCACCGCCTTCTCCGACAGTTCCGGTGGAAAGCTGGCGAGCACCCGGTCACCGGCTTCGATCAGCAATATTCGTGTGCTGGCCGGATCGATTCGACGGAAGTCGCCGACCACCGTATGCCGGGCGAGCTCGGCAATCGCTCCCGCCATCTCCACCCCGGTCGGACCGGCGCCGACCACCGCAAAGGTGAGATGCCGCCGTCGCATCGCGTCGTCCGCGGTTGCCTCGGCCAGCTCGAATGCCGTCAGGATCCGGGCGCGTATATCGGTCGCCTCGTCGATCTTCTTCAAGCCCGGGGCGAACTTCTCCCAGGCCTCGTGGCCGAAATAATGATGACGCGCCCCGGTGGCGATGATCAGATAGTCATAGGGAACCCGGCTGAGATCGGTGACAACTTCTCGACGTTTCCGATCGATCTCGATCACCCGCTCCATCAGCACCAAGGTGTTCTTCTGCCGCGACAGGATGTGCCGGATCGGCGTCGCGATCTGCGCCGGCGACAGCGCTGCCGTCGCGACCTGATAGAGCAGGGGCTGGAAGAGATGATAGTTGCGCCGATCGATCACCGTCACCTCGACCGGTGCATGGCGCAGATGCACGGCGGCATTGAGGCCGCCGAAGCCTGCGCCGATGATGACCACCCGTGGCCGGGCTGAAGCGGAAGGGATGATGGCGGACCTCGCGTCTGGAGCTTTCGCCTTGCTGTAGCGGGATTTCCGCGGCACGGCTAGAGCGACTGTCACGCGGGATAAACGGGATTTAACTGGTGAAATTGCTGCATCGGCACCATAGGCTGTTGTGCAATGAGAGTTACAGCTGAAGGTGAACCCGATGGGACCTTATCCGCATGATGCACCGCCCCCGCGGATCTCCGACGACAATCCGATGGGCACCGACGGTTTCGAGTTCGTGGAGTTTGCCCATTCCGATCCTGGGGCCTTGGGCGCCCTCTTCGAGCTGATGGGCTTCGCCGCGGTGGCGCGCCACCGTTCGAAGGACGTGACCCTCTACCGCCAGGGCCACATCAACTATGTTCTCAATGCCGAGCCCGACAGCTTCGCGCGAAGCTTCGCCGCTCAGCATGGACCATGCGCCTGCGCCATCGGCTTCCGGGTGGTTGATGCCAAGCACGCCTTCGATCGCGCCATTCAACTGGGCGCGACGCCGGTGACCGGTCGGATCGGGCCGATGGAGCTCAACATTCCGGCGATCGAAGGGATCGGCGGCGCCCACATCTATTTCATCGACCGCTATGGCGACAAAGGCTCGATCTGGGACGTCGACTTCCGTTGGACCGGCGAGCGCGACCCGCAGCCCGCCGGCGCCGGGCTCTACTACATCGATCATCTCACCCACAATGTATTCCGGGGTCGGATGGATTGGTGGGCCAATTGGTACGAGAAGTTCTTCAACTTTCGCCAGATCCGTTTCTTCGATATTTCCGGCAAGCATACCGGCCTTCATTCGCGCGCCATGACAAGCCCGTGCGGCAAGATTCGCATCCCCATCAATGAAAGCGCCGACGATAGGAGCCAGATCGAGGAGTATCTCAAGAGCTACAAGGGCGAGGGCATTCAGCACATCGCCTGCGGCTGCCACAACATCTATGAGACCGTCACCAAGCTTCGCGCCGACGGCTTGCGCTTCATGCCGTCGCCGCCGGCGGCCTATTACGAGAAGGTCGACGAACGGCTTCCCGGTCATGGCGAGCCGGTCGACCGTTTGCAGGAGCTCGGCATCATGATCGATGGCGAGGGCGTCGTCGGCGGCGGCGAGACCAAGGTGCTGCTGCAGATCTTCTCGCGCACCGTCATCGGACCGATCTTCTTCGAGTTCATCGAGCGGAAGGGCGATGAAGGCTTTGGCGAGGGCAACTTCCGTGCATTGTTTGAATCGATAGAAGAGGATCAGCTGCGCCGCGGCGTCATCGCGCCGCGCGTTGCCTGAAAGACAAGGCCATGGTGACCAGCAACGATCAGGATCGGCACCGCTTCGGCCCGACGGCGGCGTCCGGCTATATGGCAGGCTTCGGCAACGACTTCGAGACCGAGGCCTTGCCGGGCGCTCTGCCGGTCGGCCAGAACTCGCCCCAGCGCTGCGCCTACGGCCTTTATGCCGAGCAGCTCTCGGGCTCTCCCTTCACCGCGCCGCGCGGCATCAACGAGCGTTCCTGGCTCTACCGCATTCGACCCTCGGTCCGTCATCTCGGCAAGTTGTCTCCCCTCGCCATGCCCTATTGGCAGACCGCCCCGGCGCCCACCAGTCACCAGCTGCCGCTCGCCCAATTGCGGTGGAGCCCGATGGCGATTCCCAAGGAGCCCCTGACCTTCATCGAGGGCATGCGGACCCTCACCACCGCTGGCGATGCGCGAAGCCAGACCGGCCTGTCGACTGCCATCTATTTCGTGACCCGCAGCATGGTCGACGAATATTTCTTCAATGCCGACGGCGAGCTCCTGGTGGTGGCGCAGCAGGGCGGCCTTCGCTTCCTCACCGAGTTCGGTTTGATCGCCATCGAGCCTGGCGAGATCTGCATCATTCCCCGCGGCGTCAAGTTCAAGGTCGAGCTCGGCACCGGCACGGCGGCGGCGCGCGGCTATGTCTGCGAGAATTACAGCGGCAAGTTCACCCTTCCCAATCGCGGCCCGATCGGCGCCAACTGCCTCGCCAATCCGCGCGACTTCCAGACGCCGCTCGCCGCCTTCGAGGACAAGGACTCACCCTGCCGGGTGATCGTCAAATGGTGCGGCGCCTTCCATTGCTGCGACATCGATCACTCGCCGCTCGATGTCGTTGCCTGGCACGGCAATTATGCTCCGTACAAATACGATCTCAGGCGCTTCTCGCCGGTCGGCGCGGTGCTGTTCGATCATCCCGACCCGTCGATCTTCACCGTGCTGACCGCTCCCTCGGGCGAGGAGGGCGTGGCCAATGTCGACTTCATCATCTTTCCGGAACGCTGGCAGGTGGCGGAGCATTCCTTCCGTCCGCCCTGGTACCACATGAACATCATGAGCGAGTTCATGGGCCTGATCTTCGGCCAGTACGACGCCAAGGCCGAGGGCTTCGCGCCCGGTGGCGTCAGCCTGCACAATTGCATGCTGCCGCACGGGCCGGACAGCGCGGCCTTCGAGACCGCAAGCACCGTCGAGCTCAAGCCGATGAAGCTGTCCAACACGCTTGCCTTCATGTTCGAATCGCGCTTCCCGCAAGCGCCGACCGACTTCGCGGCGAAGAGCGACAGCCTGCAGCCCGACTATGCCGCCTGCTGGGCCGGCCTCGGCAAGCGCTTCACCGGCAAGCCCTGAAGCGTGCTCTGAATGCCGTCACCGTTTCGCCGCCTTCCGGTGCTTTCTCAGGCACCGGGAGCGGAGAATCGATGAATCGCGAATCGCTTCGCGCACTGCGCGAGATCATGTTCCAGGTCGCGGCCACGATCATGATCCCGCTCACGGTTGCCGGCATGGGCTGGTATTACACGCGCTGGCAGCAGAACCTCAACGACCTCAAGACCATGATCGATCTGGTCAGCGACGACAATGCCGAGCGCCGGAAATATGGCGTCGCCATGTTCGAGTATCTGTTGAAGAATGACAAGGTTCCGGTTGAATTCGTTGCCGCCCAGCTCGACTACGCCAACAACTCCTCCGATCAGGACCTGTTGCCGCTGATGGAAGCCGCCCTGCTCAAGGCATCGCGCACCAATCCCGGCGTCTCGCAGGTCTATTCCGAGGCGATGGAGCGGCTGCCGAGCCGCATCTTCGTCCATATACTCGGCGACGAGCAGCGCGCCTGCATGCGAAATCTGGTGGATGCGCTGAAGGACGGCGACAAGGCGACGATCACTGTTCCCTCGGTCGTCAAGGCCGAATGGGGCGGCGCCGCCAACGAGCTGCGCGTTCTGCGCGACAGTGATCTCGCCCGCGGCGCCCTGTTGCGCGATCTGTTCCAGAGCGTCGGATTTCCGGTCAGTCTCGTGGACCTCTCCGCCAGCTGGGACGGTGCGAAGAAAGTGAGGCCGAACACCTTCGAGCTGTGGTTCGGCGCAGGCGCGCCGCCGCCCATATGCACCGCTCCCGGGCCCGCAGCCGGCGCCAAGATCGGCGGCTCCGGCTAGCGCGCACCATTGAAAAGCGCGTCTTTACGCATGTTTTTTCCAAAAACCGCTTTCCAATTTTCCGCTCGATGTGATACTCGCCATGTCGGCTCACCGGTGATCATCACTGACAACGAAGGAGAAACTCATGGCGGAAAAAGCCAAGACGACCATCGCGACGATGCCTCTATCCAAAATTGTCGCCGAGCTGGCTGAGAATCACGAAATGCCGAAGAAGCAGATGGCGGCGATCTTCGACGACTTCATCACCACCACGGTGAAGAACCTGAAGAAGGGCAACAAGGTGCGGATCACCGGCCTCGGCATCCTGCAGGTTCGCAAGCGTCCCGCCCGGATGGGCCGCAACCCTGCAACCGGTGAGCAGATCAAGATCAAGGCCTCCAAGAAGGTCGCATTCCGCCCGGCCAAGGAACTCAAGGAAGCCGTCTGATCTCTTGCACCGGTTGAGCCACCCGTCCATTTCGCCTGCTATCTTGCAGCGTCGCTGAATGCTTTCCGATCCGCAGACCTGGGCAAGCCTGCTGACGCTGACTTTGCTGGAAGTCGTCCTCAGCGTCGACAACATCGTTGTCATCGCCGTGCTCGTTGCCAAGCTCCCGCCGGAGCAGCGCGCCCGCGCCCGCTATATCGGCATGACGCTGGCGATCATTCCACGCGTGATCTTTCTTGCCTTCATCACCTGGATCATCGGCCTCACCGAGCCGTTGATCACCGTGTTCGGCCACGGTTTCTCGGGCCGCGATCTCATTCTCGGAGCAGGCGGGCTGTTTCTGATCTACAAGGCGACCGCCGAGATGCATGAGAGTCTCGAGGGCGGCGACAAGGAGATCACGGCGAAGGGCTATGCGAGCTTCGCCGGGGTGATCACCCAGATCGCGCTGATCGACATCGTCTTTTCGATCGATTCGGTGATCACCGCCGTCGGCATGGCCAACGAGATCTGGATCATGATCACCGCGGTGGTCCTGGCGATGATCGTCCTCATGGTCGCGTCGGGGCCGGTTGCCAAATTCGTCGACAACCATCCGACGATCAAGATTCTCGCCCTCGGCTTCCTGTTGATGATCGGCATGGCCCTGATGGCCGACAGCGTCGGCTTCCACGTGCCGAAGGGCTACATCTATTCCGCGATGCTGTTCTCGATCTTCATCGAAGCGATGAACATGCTCTACCGCCGGCGTGCCGGCCCGCTCAATCCGACCGGCTACCTGCCGCGCCGCCCGCCGCCCTATGTGGAGCGGCAGGAGGAGAAGGAAGACGGGCAATAGGCATTAGGCAGTAGGCAGCAACTCTTCCCTACTGCCTACCTACTCCTCCTCCACGAACACCTGCTCGCGCTTGCGCGACACCGCCGGCAGGAAGGTGATCACCAGCACCAGCGCTGCAATGAACAGAAGGCTTGCCGACAGCGGACGCCGTACGAACACCGTCCAATCGCCGTGGCTGATGATCATCGCGCGCCTGAGATGCTCCTCGAGCAGCGGCCCGAGCACGAAGCCGAGGAGCAGCGGTGCCGGCTCGCTGCCGAGCTTGACCAGCACATAGCCGAGAAAGCCGAATCCGGCGACCGTATAGAGGTCGAAGCTGTTGTTGTTGACGCTGTAGACGCCGATCGACGAGAAGGCGATGATCGCCGGAAACAGCACATAATAGGGGATCGTCAGCATCCTGACCCACATGCCGACCAGCGGCAGGTTGAGCAGAACCAGCATCAGGTTCCCCACCCACATGGAGGCGATCACGCCCCAGAACAGCTGCGGCTCCTCGGTCGCGACCTTCGGTCCAGGCGTGATTCCCTGAATGATCAGTGCACCGATCATCAGCGCCATCACCGGATTGGCTGGAATGCCGAGGGTGAGCATCGGGATGAACGAGGTCTGCGCCCCGGCATTGTTGGCCGCCTCCGGCGCCGCCACCCCTTCGATCGCACCCTTGCCGAACCGCTCCGGCGTGCGCGACAGCCGCTTCTCCACGGTGTAGGCGGCGAACGAGGCGAGGATCGCCCCGCCACCCGGGAGAATGCCGAGGATCGCCCCGAGCGAGGTGCCTCTGACGATCGGCGCCGCGACCGCCTTGAGATCGGCGATGGTCGGCATGAGGCCGGTCACCCGCTTCACCGCCACCGCCCGGTCATGCTCGTTCTCGAGATTGCGCAGGATCTCGGCAAGCCCGAACACGCCGACCGCGACCGCAACGAAGCTGAGGCCGTCCGCCAGCTCCGGCAGGTCCATGGTGAAGCGCGGCGTGCCGGTATAGATGTCGGTCCCGACCAGCCCGAGCAGCAGCCCGAGCACGATCATCGCCAGCGCTTTCAGGATCGAGCCATGGGCCAGCGCCACCGAGCAGACGAGCCCCAGCACCATCAGCGAGAAATACTCCGCCGCGCCGAATTTGAGCGCCATGCGCGACAGCGGCGGAGCAAACAGCGCGAGCAGGATCGTCGCGACGGTGCCGGCGAAGAAGGAGGAGATGGCAGCAGTCGCCAGCGCCGGCCCGGCGCGTCCCTGGCGCGCCATCTGATAGCCGTCAATGGCGGTGACCGCGGATGATGATTCGCCCGGCAGGTTGATGAGGATCGCCGTCGTGGAGCCGCCATATTGCGCGCCGTACTAAATTCCGGCGAGCATGATTAGCGCCGTTGCGGGAGAGAAGGCGAAGGTGATCGGCAGCAGCATGGCGATGGTGGCGGTCGGGCCGATGCCCGGCAAGACCCCGATCAGCGTGCCGAGCAGCACGCCGACAAAGCAGTAGAACAGATTGACCGGCAGGAGAGCGGTGGAGAATCCGAGCGCGAGATTGTCGAGGAGCTCCATCGGTCATGTCTCAGAAGGAAAGCCACGGCCCGCGCAGCGGGATGGGCAGGCCGAGCCCATAGCTGAACACCAGAACGCAGAAGATGGTGAGGCCGAGCGTCAGCAGGCCGGCGAGCACCAGCCCGGCGCGCTGGCTGGCAAAGGTCGATACCGCGATCGCCAAGGCCACCGCGCCGATGAGGCCGAGCCCCCGGACAGTGACGCCGAACAGCACCGGGGCGGCAAGAATGAGCACGAGGCCCCGCCATGGCACCGTGCCGATCGGTTCCTCGGCGGTGAAGAACGCCTGCACCGCGATCGCAATGCCGAGCAGCATCAGCACCGATGCAAGGATGAGCGGGAACAGTCCGGGCCCCATGCGCTGCGAGGTCCCCATGTCGAGCCCGCGCGCAGCGATCACGAAGCCCGCCCCGATCAGCGCGAAGATGGCGCCGAGCAGCAGGCCACGATGGTTGATCCGTTCCACGCACACCCTCGAACAGGAGGTCGCCGCCGGGCGGTGACCCCCTCGCAATGCTCAGTCGGCATATTGCCCGTTGGCCTCGATCACCGGCCGCCAGCGGTCGATCTCGCTCTTGAGCTTCGCCTCGAGCGCCGCCGGCTGCGCCTGGTCCGGCGGCACCGGCGCCGTGCCGAGGCTGGCAAAGCGGCTCTTCACCGTCTCGTCCTGCAGCGCCTTCTGCAGCGATGCGGCAAGCCGGTCGACCACCTCCTTGGGTGTTCCCTTCGGCGCATAAAGGCCATGCCAGATCGCCACGTCGATATCGAGACCCTGCTCCTTGGCGGTGGGCACATCGGGCAGCGCCGCGAGGCGCTCCGGCGAGGTCGTGGCATAGGCCTTGATCTCGCCGGCCTTGATCTGATTGGTGGTCTTGGTGGTCTGGTCGCACAGCAGATCGACCTGGCCGCCCATCAGATCGGTGAGCGCCGGCCCGGTTCCCTTGTAGGGCACGGTGGTCACCGGCGTCCCGATCTTGCTCATGAACAGCATGCCGCACAGATGCGACGCCGCGCCGACGCCGGCATGGGCGTAGGTGACCTTGTCCTTGTTGGCCTTGACATAGTCCATCAACGCCTTGAGGTCGTTGGGCTCGAGGTCCTTGCGGCCGACAAGGACCATCGGCACCTCGGTGACCAGCCCGATATACGCGAAATCCTCGAGCGGCTTGTAGGCAAGCTTGCGGTAGAGGGTCGCCGAGGTTGCCATGCCGATATGGTGAAGCAGGAGCGTGTAGCCGTCCGGCGCCGCCTTGGCGACCCGGCCGGCGCCGAGCGTGCCGCCGGCGCCCGTCGCATTCTCCACCAGGACCTGCTGGCCGAGATCCTTGCTCATCGCTTCCGCCACCAGCCGGGTCACCGTGTCGGTGGGGCCGCCGGCCGAGAACGGCACCACGATGGTGATGGGACGTTCCGGATAGCTCTGCGCCGCTGCCAGCGACGGCAGCAGCACGATGAAGATGGCGATCAGAAATCTACGCATGACACCTCCCTGCAATTTTTCTTCGTCCGAGCCCTGTAAACTGGGCCGGGCATCTTTGTGTTCTACCATCTCCCGAAAATCGGGAGGGGGCAACAGGGGATCGCGGGACGGGTTGACGTTCCGCAACATGAATTCCCGTTCACCTCGCCGGTGAACGCAGTATATGAAGGAACGGAAGCCAAAGGAGAACGGGATGGAGGATTCCCCTCTGCCTGACAAGCCCGGCACGGTCGCCAACCCGTCGGCCGCCCCGCCACGTCGCCGGTGGGCCATATCGGTTGCCGCCGTCCTGCTTCTGCTGGCTGCCTCGGCCGCCGCCTGGCTCTGGCTCGGTCAGCCCGCCGGCCCGACCGCCGGGGCGCCGCCGCCGAACCCGCCCAAGGTCACCGTCGCCAAGCCGGTGGTGAAGAACATCGTCGAATGGGACGACTTCACCGGCCGCTTCGAGGCGACCGAGGATGTTGCGGTGCGCTCGCGGGTGACCGGCTATCTCGAGGAGATCCACTTCAAGGACGGCTCCATCATCAAGAAGGGCGACCTGCTCTTCACCATCGATCCCCGTTCCTTCCAGGCAGCCGCCGACGAGGCGAACGCCCGCCTCGAAATTGCCAAGACCACCCTCGACCTGGCGAGCCAGGAGCTCCAGCGCGCCGAGGGATTGCGCCAGGGCGTCGAGATCTCCCAGTCGGTGCTCGATCAGCGCCGCCAGCAGTTTCTGTCCGGCAAGGCCGAGGTCCAGGCCGCCACCGCCGCCCTGCAGCAGGCGCGGCTCAATCTCGAATACACCAAGATCGCCGCCCCGATCAGCGGCCGCACCAGCCATCGGATGCTGTCGGTGGGCAACCTGGTCAATGCCAATGAAACCATCCTGACCACCATCGTCGCTCTCAATCCGATCTACTTCTATTTCGATGTCGACGAGCGCTCCTACATCGCCTATGCCCGGATGGCGCTCCAGGGCGAGCGCCCATCCGGGCGCGACAATGCCTATGAGGTCCGCATGGTCGTCCCGGGCGATCCCAAGGAGAGCCGCATCGGCCACATCAACTTCGTCGACAACCGGATCGACAGCGCCACCGGCACCATGCGGGGCAGGGCGATCTTCGACAATCCCGACCTCTTCCTGCAGCCCGGCATGTTCGGTCGCATCTCGATCCCGGGTTCCGGCAATCACCAGGCGGTGCTCATTCCCGACGAGGCGATCGGCAGCGATCAGGACCGGCGCATCGTCTATGTCGTCGGCCCCGGCAACAAGATTTCCATCAAGGCGATCCGCCCCGGCCCGAAGGTCGACGGCTATCGGGTCGTGCGCCGCGGCCTGTCGGGCGACGAGACCATCGTGGTCGACGGCATCGTCAGGGCGCGTCCCGGCGCGGCGGTCACCCCCGAGCCCACCACCCTGCCGCCGGTGGCGGCGTCCCTCGCTCAGTAGCGCCGATGAACTTCTCGCATTTCTTCGTCGATCGCCCGATCTTTGCATCGGTGATGTCGATCGTCATCGTGCTGATCGGCTCCATTGCCTATCTGAGCCTGCCGGTTGCCCAATATCCCGAGGTTGCGCCGCCCACCGTCGTGGTCCGCGCCTCCTATCCGGGCGCCAATGCCGAGACCGTCGCCGCGACCGTCGCCACGCCCATTGAGCAGGAGGTCAACGGCGTCGAGGGCATGCTCTACATGTCGTCCTACTCGACGAGCGATGGCTCGATGTCGCTCACCATCACCTTCAAGCTCGGCACCAATCTCGACCAGGCGCAGGTCCTGGTGCAGAACCGGGTGGCGATCGCAACGCCGCGCCTGCCGGAGGATGTCCGGCGCCTCGGCATCACCACCCTCAAGAGCTCGCCCGATCTGATGATGGTCGTCCACATGCTGGCGCGCGACGACAGCTACGACCAGCTCTATGTCTCGAACTATGCCCGCAACCGGGTGCGCGACGTGCTGCTCAGGCTCGAAGGTGTCGGCGATCTGACGATCTTCGGCGAGCGCGAATATTCCCTCCGGGTCTGGCTCGATCCCGAGCGCCTGTCCGCCTACGGAATGACCGCCGGCGATGTCGTCGCGGCGTTGCGCGAGCAGAATGTCCAGGTGTCGGGCGGCGCCCTGGGCACCCAGCCGGCGCCCGCCGACAACGCCTTTCAGCTGGTGGTCACCACCCAGGGAAGATTCGAGAATGCCCGCCAGTTCGCCAATGTCATCGTCAAGTCCGGCACCGAGGGACGGCTGATCCGCCTGCGCGACGTGGCGCGCGTCGATCTCGGGGCCCGCGACTATGTCACCAACTCCTATCTGAGCGGCAAGCCCGCGGTGGCGCTGGCGATCTTTCAGCGGCCCAACACCAATGCGCTCGCAACCGCTGCCGAGATCATCGACAAGATGGAGGAGCTGAAGAAGGACTTCCCGCCGGGGCTCGATTACCAGATCGTCTACAATCCGACCGAGTTCGTCGCCGAGTCGGTCAAGGAGGTCTACAAGACCCTGTTCGAGGCGGTTGCCCTGGTGGTGTTGGTCGTCATCGTCTTCCTCCAGTCCTGGCGCACCGCCATCATCCCGATCGTCGCCATTCCGGTGTCGCTGATCGGCACCTTCGCGGTGATGGCGGCCCTCGGCTACTCGCTCAACACCCTGACGCTCTTCGGCCTGGTGCTGGCCATCGGCATCGTCGTCGACGACGCCATCGTCGTCGTCGAGAATGTCGAGCGCAACATTGCGCAAGGGCTCAGCCCGCGCGAGGCGGCGCACCGCACCATGAACGAGGTCGGAACGGCGATCCTCGCCATCTCGCTGGTCCTGACCGCGGTCTTCGTCCCGACCGCCTTCATCCCCGGCATCTCCGGCCAGTTCTACAAGCAGTTCGCCGTGACGATTGCCGCCTCGACCATCATCTCCGCCTTCAATTCGCTGAGCCTGTCGCCGGCCCTTGCCGCGGCGCTGCTGAAGCCCCATGACGCGCATGCTTCGGCCAATCGCCTGGTCCGCGGCGGCCGCTGGCTTGCCGGCCGTTTCAATGCCGGCTTCGATTACACGAGCAGCGCCTATGCCGCAAGCGTCGGGGGCGTCGTCAAGCGCCGAGTCATCATGCTCGCGATCTATGCCGGCCTCCTCGCCGGCACCGTCTACATGGCCAATGCCGTGCCGCGCGGCTTCATCCCGCAACTCGACCAGGGCTATGCCATCGTCGTCATCCAGCTGCCCGACGGCTCGTCGCTGTCGCGCACCGATGCGGTGGTGCAGAGAGCCTCCAAGATCATGCTCGACACGCCCGGCATCGTCGACGCGGTGGCCTTCGCCGGCTTCTCCGGAGCGACCTTCACCAATGCCTCGAACCAGGCAGCCATCTTCGCCCGCTTCGCACCGTTCGAGGAACGGCTCCGCCATGGCCAGTCCGGCAGCGCGCTGATCGGTCAGCTCGTCTCGCGCCTCTCGACGATCGAGCAGGCCTTCATCATCGCCATCCCGCCGCCACCGGTCCGCGGCATCGGCAATGCCGGCGGCTTCAAGATCGAGCTGCAGGAGCGGGTCGACGCCTCGATGCTGCGCGTTCTCGCAGCGGCCCGCGAGATGATGGCGAAGGCCCGCACCATGCCCGAGCTCACCGGGGTGTTCACCACCTTCTCCGCCTCGAGCCCGCAGATCTATCTCGAGATCGATCGTACCAAGGCGCGCATGCTCGATGTGCCCATCGCCAACATCTTCGAGGCGCTGCAGGTCAATCTCGGCACTTCCTATGTCAACGACTTCAACGCCTTTGGCCGCGTCTATCAGGTTCGCGCCCAGGCCGACCAGAAGTTCCGCCTCGAGCGCCAGGACGTGCTGCGCCTCAAGGTGAGATCGGCGACCGGCGCGCTGGTGCCGCTCGGCACCCTGGTCGAGATCCGCGACGTCTCCGGCCCCGACCTCGTTCAGCGCTACAACATGTACACCGCCGTGCCGGTGCAGGGGAACGCGGCGCCCGGCTACTCGTCGGGCACCGCGCTCGATGCCATGGAGACCCTGGCGCGCGAGGTGCTGCCGCAGGGCACAAGCTTCGAATGGACCGAGCTTGCCTTCCAGGAACGCCAGACCGGCAATCTCGCCATCTTCATCTTCGCGCTTTCGGTGTTGTTCGTCTTCCTGGTGCTCGCCGCCCAATATGAGAGCTGGTCGCTGCCGCTGTCGATCATCCTGATCGTGCCGATGAGCATCCTGGCGGCGCTGATCGGCGTGTCGGCACGGGGCATGGACAACAACATCCTGACCCAGATCGGCCTGATCGTGCTGGTCGGGCTCGCTGCCAAGAACGCCATTCTGATCGTCGAGTTTGCCCGCCATGCCGAAAGCGAGGGCAAGTCGCCCATCGAGGCGGTGGTCGAGGCATGCCGCCTGCGGCTGCGGCCGATCCTCATGACCTCCTTCGCCTTCATTCTCGGCGTCGTGCCTTTGATGATCGCCACCGGGCCCGGAGCGGAGATGCGCCAGGCGCTCGGCACCGCCGTGTTCGCCGGCATGCTCGGCGTGACCATCTTCGGCCTCTTCCTCACCCCCGTGTTCTATGTCGCCATTCGTCTGGCGGTGATGCGCCTCCGTCCCCGGCCGGCGTCGCTTCCCCGCCAGTCGCCAACCTGACCGCAGCAAGGTGCTCCAATGCTTCGACTCTTCATCGCGCTGCGCTTCGTCATGCTGATCGCTTCGGTCGGCACCGCCCTCGGCGCTGTCGTCGAGTTCGGCGAGGGTGCCGGCCACATCATCAAGGGCGCCCAGATGGTGATCAGCCGCGAGGATCCGCGCATGGCAAGCGCCCTCGTCATGTCGGGAACCGATGCCTTCCTGTTCGGCATCGTGCTTCTCATCTTCACCTATTCGATCGCCTTCGGCTTCGTGTTCGACCTGCCGCCCGAGATCCGCCGCACCGTGCCGTCCTGGATGCGCGTCGAGGGCATCCAGGAGCTCAAGAACACGCTGCTGAGCGTCATCCTGGTCTATATGGTGGTCGACTTCGCAACCGACTGGGCGGCCGCCGAGGACCCGCTGCCATGGAGCGCCATTCTCGCCAAGCCGGTGGCCATCGTGCTGATCGCTCTCGCCTATCGCCTGATGCATGTCGGCAACGATCCGACCGGCCGGCACGTGGTCTGGAAGGATAATGCGGACGGCGGTTGATGGCTTCGCTCGCCGGTTGGCGCATGGTTCTCGGCGCGATCGCGGTCGCATTGGTGGCCTACATGGCGGTCGCCTATTGGATCTTGCCCCGCCTGTGGCGCCACTATGAGCATCAGCGGGGCCTCGCCGGCATGCCGATGGTCACCCACACCGCCCAGGGCATACCCGGCGATCCGATCAATATCGGCCTGGTCGGGACCGAGGAGGACCTCGTCAGGGCTTTCGACAACGCCCAATGGTTCCCGGCGGACCCGATCACGCTGCGCTCGAGCATCGAGATCGTCGGCAGCGTGCTGCTCCACCGTCGCTATCGCCATGCCCCGGTCAGCCCGCTGTTCTTCGTCGGCCGCCGTGAGGATCTCGCCTTCGAGAAGCTCGTCGGCGGCAGTGCTCGGCAGCGCGGCCATATCCGCCTGTGGCGGGTGCTGGACAAGGGCGAGGAGCAGCGGCCGGTTTGGCTCGGCTCCGCCACCTTCGACGAGGGCATCGGCCTCAGCCATTATACCGGCGCGGTGACCCATCGCATCGCGCCCGACATCGATGCTCAGCGTGATGGGCTGATCGGCGACCTGGCGGGCGCCAACATGCTCGAGGCGATCTATCTCGTCTACGGCATCGGCCCGACGCTCAGGGGCCGCAATGGCGAAGGCAATCGCTATCACACCGATGGCGAGGTCAAGGTCGGCCGGCTGGTCGAGAAAGGTGTCGCCGCCACCGCGCCGCCGGAGGAGACGCCGAGCTCGCTTGCGGTCGAGGTCAAGCTGGCGATCTGGCGCCAGATGCGCGGATTGATCGGCGACTGACGCCCTTTGACTCGACTGTCGAATTCGGTCAGGCTCGCAGCATCCGAAAAATCGCTTCCTGGGAGGGTTTCATGCGCATTCCTGCGTTTCGTGCCTGGAGCCTGCTTGCCGCGCTTTGTCTCATGAGCGGTGCCGCCGCGGCCGCCGAGCTCAATGCCTTGATCTGGTGCGATCATGCCGATCCCAATCTGCTCAAGCCCTTCGAGGATGCCAATGGCGTCAAGGTGAACCTGAAGGAATTCGAGGGCACCGGTGCCGGCTTCGCCATTGTCGATCAGTCGCAGCCCGGCGACTGGGACGTCATGGTGATCGATTCGATCGATGTCCCCCGCGGCGTCGAGAAGAAGTTGTTCGATCCCCTGCCCGAGGACAAGCTGCCGATCGGCGACCTCTATCCCGAGGTGCGGATGGACGACACCACCAAGGTCGATGGCAAGCGCTACGGCATCACCGAGAAGTTCGGCTACAACACCATCGGCTTCAACAAGGACAAGGTCGATCAGGCCGACATGCAGTCGCTCGCCGCCCTGACCGATCCGAAATACAAGGGGCGCATCGCGATCTATGATTACTATCTGCCGGTGATCGGCATGGCGGCGCTGGCGCTCGGCAAGAAGACCGCCGATCTGACCGCGGCCGACCTGCCGGCGATCAAGGATGTCCTGCTCAAGATGAAGGCGAATGCCAAGCTGGTCGGCGAGGTGACGGCGAGCCAGACGGCGCTCGCCACCGGCGAGGTCGACATTCTGGTCGGGGGTGGCGAATGGGTCACCGCCGGGCTCTCGAAGGAGAATCCGGCGCTCGATTTTTCCATTCCGAAGGAGGGTGGAATCCTGTGGTCGCAGTCCCTCGCCATGTTCGCGGCCAGCAAGAACAAGGACCTCGCCCTCAAGTTCATCCAATATGTGCTGTCGCCCGCAGGGCAGGCGCGGCTTGCCACATCGTCCTGCTACTGGGGCATGCCGGCCAACAGCAAGGCGACCCTGACCGATGACCAGAAGCGGACCCTGCGCTTCGACGAGCAGCCCTCGTTCCTCGCGCGGGCGCAGCGCTATCCGGCGCCCGACGCCGCGCTCGACAAGAAGATGCAGGATGTCTGGACGGAGATGCTGCAGGCCAAATAGCCGATGAGCTCGGTCCGCGCGATCGCCCGGCTGCTGATCGCTCCGGCGCTCGCCTGGACCGTGCTCTTCTTCATCCTCCCCTTTGCCGCGATGGTTCTCGTCAGCCTCGAGGACCAGGCGGAGCGCACCTGGACGCTGGCCAATTACGGCCAGTTCTTCGCCAATCCCAATTACT
Organism: Aestuariivirgaceae bacterium; assembly: GCA_044870245.1. Classification (GTDB taxonomy): domain Bacteria; phylum Pseudomonadota; class Alphaproteobacteria; order Rhizobiales; family Aestuariivirgaceae; genus DATAFF01. The sequence goes on from JBIOYR010000094.1 coordinate 48,592, forward strand.
TCCAGGCGATGGTCAACTCGCTCGAGGTCACCGCGCTCGTCACCGTCGTCTCGCTCGTTCTCGCCTATCCCTTCGCCTGGATCCTCGCCGAGATCGTCCCGGAGCGCTGGCAGCGTTTCGCCCTGATGCTGGCGGTGCTGCCGTTCTGGACCTCCTATATCGTCCGCTCCTACAGCTGGCTGCTGGTGCTCGCCGAGCGCGGCATCGTCAACGGCGCGCTCACCGCGGCCGGCCTGGTCGACGAGCCGCTGCGCCTCGCCAACACCCGCACCGCCACGGTGATCGGCTTCACCCACTTCTTCGTCATGCTGCTGACCTTGACCATCTACGCCAATCTCAAGCAGCTGAACCCGAACTACCGCCGCGCTGCTGCCGATCTCGGCGCGGGCCCCGTTGCCGCATTCATTCACGTGGTCCTGCCCCTGACCGCGCCGGGGATCGTCGTCGGCTCCTTCCTGACCTTCGTGATCGCCATGGGCGACTACATCACGCCGCAGATCCTCGGCGGCAACAACGAGCTCCTGATGCCGCAGCTCATCATGATGCAGATCGGTCGGCGCGGCGATTTCCCGCTCGCCTCCGCCCTGTCGCTGATCCTGATGGGCGTGGTGAGCATCGCCTATCTCGGCGCGGCGCGCTGGCTCAAGCTCGAGCGGGCGTGACCGTGCTGCGCTTGTCGACCATTCTCGCCTATGCCTATGCAGCGGTGATCTTCGGCTTCATCTTTCTGCCAGTCATCGTCCTCGGGCTGTTCTCGCTTCAGGCCTCCTCGCTGCCCATCCCGCCCTTCACCGGCCCGTCGCTGCGCTGGTACCAGGCGGTCGTCAACGATCCCCGCCTGGTGAGCGCGCTCATCAACTCGCTCTTCGTGGCCGTGCTGTCCTCGGCCCTTTCGGTGGTGCTCGGCTTTCTCGCCGCCTGGGGGTTTGCCCGCCATGTCGTCCCCGCGGCCCGTGTGCTCCGTGGACTGATCATCTTGCCGCTCGCCGTCAGCTATCTGATCATCGGCATGGGGCTTCTCGTCTTCTTCAACCAGCTCGGCATGCCGAAATCCCTGACCGCCGCCGCCATCGGCCATGTGGTGATCAACCTGCCGCTCTGCTTCTCCATCATCTACAGCCAGATGGGCGACCATCAGGTGAACATCGAGCGGGCCGCCCGCGACCTCGGGGCAGGGGAGTGGCAGGTGATGCTGCTCGTCACCGCCCCGATGCTGTGGCCGGCGATCTTCGCCGCGTTCTTCCTGTCGATGACCTTTTCCTGGGACGAGTTCATCATCGCCTTTCTGCTCACCCGCTTCGACACGACCTTGCCGGTCGAGATCTGGAACCTGCTGCGCTCGGGTCTGAACCCCAAGACCAATGCGGCAGGCTCGCTGGTCTTCATCGTCTCGGTCCTGCTCGCCATCATTGCCGAGCTCGTCACTTTCCGGAGACGTTCGTGATCGATGCCCTGGTCGAAGTCCACGACCTTCATCACCGCTATGGCGAGGCCGTGGCGCTCGACGGCGTCTCGCTGGCCATCGCGCCGGGCGCCTATACCGTGCTGCTCGGTCCTTCCGGCTCCGGCAAGACAACGCTGCTCTCGATCCTCGGCGGCTTTGTCGTTCCGACCCGCGGACGTGTGCTGATCAATGGCGCGGATTGCACGCGGCTGAGCCCACAGGCGCGCCCCACCGCCACGGTGTTTCAGGACTACGCGCTCTTTCCCCATATGTCGGTCGAATCGAATGTCGGCTTCGGGCTGATGATGCGGCGGCTCGACCGGCAGGAGCGCCGCCATCGGGTCGCCGCCGCGCTTGCCCTGGTCGGTCTCGCCGGGCTCGCCGTCAAGCGGCCGCACCAGCTTTCCGGGGGTCAGCGCCAGCGCGTCGCGCTCGCCCGCGCGCTGGTCGTCGAGCCGGCCGTCCTGTTGCTCGACGAGCCGCTCGGCGCCCTCGACCTCAAGCTCAGGCGCCAGATGCAGGACGAGCTCAAGGCCCTCCAGCACCGCGTCGGCACCGCCTTCGTCCATGTCACGCATGATCAGGAGGAAGCCATGGCGCTCGCCGATCATTGCGTGGTGATGAACCGCGGGCGGATCGAGGACGATGGGCCGCCCGAGCGGGTCTATGCCCGGCCGGCGAGCCGGTTCACCGCCTCCTTCATGGGCGACAGCACCGCGCTCGAGGCAACCGTCATCGAGAGGACGGAAGGAGCGGTCCTGGCGTCGACCAGCCTTGGCGACGTCCGCATCGCGGCGGAAGCACCGCTCGGCGCGCCGATCCTCCTCTCGCTGCGGCCGGAGCACCTCCATCTCGGCGAGCCGCTGAAGCCCCTCCATCTCGGTGATGCCGAGGTCTCGGGCGTGGTGTTCCAAGGCAGTTTCCGGAGGGTCACCGCGGTGTCCCTGCGCGACCCGGCAGTTCTGTTCGAGGCCAGGGTTCCGCCCGGCCCGACGATTGCCGTCGGCATGCGCCTCGCCATATCCTGTGACCCCGAGAACGTGATCGTCACGACGAGGTGAAAGTGGCTGAGAGCGGCTGGGTTGATCCCGGCGACTGGTACGAGACCATCCGCATGAGCGACGATGTCACGCTCGTCCACGAGCCTTGGATCAAGCCTTTCTACCGTTGCAACATGTGGCATGTTCGCGGCCGCGACCGCGATCTCCTGTTCGACACCGGCCTCGGCCATGTCAGCCTCCGGCGCCACGTCCCGCTGGTGACCGGTCGCCCGATCGTCTGTGTCGCGAGCCACACCCATTTCGATCATATCGGCTGCCATCACGAGTTCGACGACCGCCGTGTCGAAGCCTCCGAAGCGGCGATCCTCGCCAATCCGCGCCGCGACTGGACGCTCGCCGATCGTTATGCCACCGATGAAATGTTCCTTTCCCCGCCTCGCGGCTGGAACGCTGCCGCCTATCGCGTCGCGCCGGCACCGGCAACGGGCCTTCTCCGTCATGGCGACCTGATCGATCTCGGCAACCGCGCCTTCGAGGTCGTCCACACCCCGGGACACTCGCCGGGCGGCATCGCGCTCTTCGAGGCGAGGACCGGCATCCTCCTCTCCGGCGACATCGTCTATGACGGCCCGCTGATCGACGATGCCTATCACTCCGATCGCGCTGATTACGCCACCACCATGGCAATGCTCCGCCGCCTCCCCGTCGAGGTCGTCCATGGCGGCCATTTCCCGAGCTTCGGGCCGACCCGCTATCGCCAGATCATCGACGAGTATCTCGCCGGCCTGCGCACCCCGGGATGCCACTTGAGTCAGTAGGCAGTAGGCAGTAGGCAGAAGGGAAGCGCTCCATATACTGCCTATCTGCCTAATGCCTATTGCCCTCTCTTTACACTTCTTTGCAAATCCGAGACCCGCGGGAAATCGCCGAGCTGGATCTCCTTCGCTGATTGCCTCAACCAAAGGAGAGCACAATGAGCGATCATCTCGATCCCGTTTCTTCGCCTGACACGTCACCGCCGCCGGTGAAGGGCGGAAGGAATTGGCTGATCCTGCCGACCATCGCGCTGGCCGCGGCATTGACCGGGGCGGCCGCGGGCAGTGCGGTGAGCGACTACAACGGCTCGGCCATGCCGATCCATTTCATGGGCGGCCATGATTTCGACCCCGCCCGGGCCGAGGAGCACGCCGACCGCATGGTGCGTCATCTTGCCATCGAGGTCGATGCCACCAACGAGCAGACCGACAAGCTGCGCGCCATCATGAAGGCCACGGTGAAGGATCTCGTTCCGCTGCGCGAGAAGATCAAATCGGCCCGCGAGCGCGCCCGCGAGCTGCTCACCGCCCCGACCATCGACCGCGCCGCCATCGAGCAGCTCCGCTCGGAGCAGATGGCCAATCTCGACACCGGCAGCCGCCGCATCGCCCAAGGATTGGCGGATGCCGCCGACGTTCTGAGCGTCGAGCAGCGACGCAAGCTCGAGGAGAAGCTTGACGAATGGCGTGAGCGCAGGGCTTTCTGGCGCCCATGGCATCGCGGATGAACGCTTGAGCGACCGTATCCTGCTCATCGAGGATGACAGCCGCCTGGCCGAGATGGTGTCCGACTATCTCGGCCAGTCGGGCTTTCGCGTGTCGCGCGCCGCCAATGGCGCCGCCGGCCTGCAGATGCAGGCGAGCGACAGCTTCGACATCGTCGTGCTCGACCTGATGCTGCCCGACATGGACGGGACCGACGTCTGCCGCCAGCTGCGCCAGCGCGGCAGCATCCCGATCCTCATGCTGACGGCGCGCGGCGATGCCATGGACCGCGTCATCGGGCTCGAGATGGGCGCCGACGACTATCTGCCAAAGCCGTTCGAGCCGCGCGAGTTGCTGGCGAGGCTCCGGGCCATTCTCAGGCGTGGCCGCGCCGTCCCCGAGAGCATTCTCCGCTTCGGCCGGCTCGAGATCGACTGCAATGCCCGCGAGGTCCGCCTCGACGGCGAGCCGCGGCCGCTGACCAGCCACCAATTCGGCCTTCTCCTCGCCTTGGCCCGCCGCGCCGGCCGCGTCATGACACGCGAGGCGCTGATGGAAATCATGAAGAACGAGCCGCTCGAGGCTTTCGACCGCTCGATCGATGTTCACATCTCGCGCATCCGCGCCCTGATCGAGGACGACCACAAGAAGCCCCGCCGCGTCATCACCATCCGCGGCGTCGGCTATGTCTTCGCCAAGGCGCAAGACTAGAGGCGTGCCCTGCGATGCGGCGGCTCTACCACCAGCTCTATCTCACCATCATCGCGAGCCTGGTGCTGGTGGTGCTGGTGGCGGGCCTCCTGTGGCGCCTCGGACCGAACGACACCCCCTCCTCGCGCGCCTTCGAGATCGCTGGCGAGCTGATGGCCGCGCAATTGCCGCCGGCCGCCGCCGGGGCGGCGGCGCAGCAGCAGGCGATCGCCCGCCTGCATGAGCAGCTCGACATCGATGTCGGCCTGTTCGACAGCGCCCGCCATCCCCTCGCCACTGCCGGTCGCCCCGTGCCCAAGCCGGCCGCCCGCCAATCTCATGGCTGGATCTATGGTCCTGACGGCGCCGCCTGGGCGATCAAGCTGCCCGACAGCCGATGGATCGTCGCCCGCCCGTCGATCCCGCCGCACCGCCCGGTGCTCCGCCTGATCGTCTTCCTCGGCGGCATTGCGCTCGCGGTGGCGCTCTGCGCCTATCCGGTGGTGCGCCGGCTGACGGGCCGCCTCGAGCGGCTGCAGCAGGGCGTCGAGCAGCTCGGCTCCGGCGATCTCTCGGCCCGCGTCAAGGTCGAGGGCAGCGACGAGGTCGCCCGTCTCGCCGCGAGCTTCAACCGCGCCGCCGGCCGCATCGAGGAGCTGGTCAGCGCCCACAAGCTCCTCCTCGCCAACACCTCGCACGAGCTGCGCACGCCATTGTCGCGCATCCGTTTCGGCGTCGAGCTCATGCTCGAGGACGCAGGCGGCCGCGGCAAGACCGAGCTCCTCGCTGACATTGCCGAGCTTGACCGGCTGATCGACGAGATCCTGCTGTCGAGCCGGCTTGATGCCCATGCGGTGAACCGGGCGGATGAGGAGATCGATCTGCTTGCCCTCGCCGCCGAGGAGGGCGCGCGCTATGACGACTGCACGCTCGAAGGTCAGTCGGTGACGGTGATCGGCGACCGCGGCCTGTTGCAGCGCATGCTGCGCAACCTTCTCGACAATGCCGAGCGCCATGGCAAATCGCCGATCGAGATCCGCGTCGGTCTCCGTGACGGGCTGGCGTCGATCGTCGTGTCCGATCAGGGACCGGGTGTGCCGGAGAGCGAGCGCGAGCTGATCTTCTCACCCTTCTATCGCGGCGGCTCGGGCAGGGAATCCGGCCGCGGCACCGGCCTTGGCCTGACCCTCGTCCACCAGATCGCCAGCAACCATGGTGGCACTGCCCGATGGGCGCCGACACGCGACAGGCCGAGCCGGATCGAGGTCACCTTGCCGCTCGCCGGGAACCGTGTGACTTTGCGGAGGGAGTGAACTATAAGGGGCCTGGTTCCGGCCCATGGAGCAACCCCGGTGTCGTTCTTGAAAAACCTGTTCGGCTGGGGAAAGGCGCGCAGCGACGACGGAGCGGCGGCCAAGGAGGTCGAGCACAAGGGCTTCCTCATCACTGCCAAGCCCTATCTGGAGAGCGGCCAATATCAGCTCGCCGGAACGATCTCGCGCTCGACCGGCGAGGGCCGCCAGGAGCACGCCTTCATCCGCGCCGACCGCTTCGCCAGCCGCGAGGCCGCGACCGAGGCGGCGATCGCCAAGGGTCGCCAATTGATCGACGAGCAGGGCGACAAGCTCTTCGGCTGACGAATTTTTTCAAAGTCCGCCACCCTTTGGCCAAATCGACACACCGACGTGACAAACGACCAGGACCGCCACGACTCCCCCTGGATCATCTTACGATTCTCGTGAACTATGCCGACGAGTCAGTGAGTTGGTGTCGAAATGAACAAGATTGTCGATCTCGCCGAGCAGAACCTGGCGCTGCTGCTCCTCGAACGGGACGTGCTGAAGGCCGATGTCGAGAGGCTGAGCGCCATTGTCGCCAATCTCGAAGCCAAGCTCTCCAGCCTGGCGCCGTCCTGCCATCAGGGATGCCGCTTCGACCATTTCGAGGATCGCGAGCGCATGCGGGTCGACCATATCGGCCGGCTGATCGAGGAGCGCAACGAGGCCTGGAAGGAGCTGGCGCGTCGGCGGTCGGGCTCTTAGGCAGTCGGCAAATAGGCAGTAGGCAGTAGGGAAGTGCGCAGCCGACTGCCTAATGCCTATCTGACTACTGACACGATTTGCCGACTGCCTACCGCCTACTGCCTAAAGATTGACGCCGCCCCACCCCTTGCTATGCTAATGCCACCAAGAATTCCGCCACCGAGCGGAACCGCATCGGGAGGAAGCAGTGAGTGGCCAGGGCCTCAAGGCGCTGACCCGGACGCGCGAGCCGAAGTTCGGGCATTTCATCGTCGAGTTTGCCACGCCGGGGATCGGCCACATTCTCAAATCGGCCGGCTGCGAATTCGTCATTTTCGACATGGAGCATTCCGGCTTCTCGATCGAGACGGTCAAGCGCGCGATCCGCTATTTCGAGGCGGCGTCGCTTCCTGTCATCGTCCGCGTGCCGTCGAAGGACTACCACCATATCGCCCGCGCCTGCGACGCCGGTGCCGAAGGACTGATGCTGCCGATGGTCGGCACCCCCGACGAGGTCCGCCGCATCATCGCCAGCATGAAGTACCATCCGCAAGGGGCGCGCGGCGTCGCGCTCCAGATCGCCCATGACAATTACCGCCCCGGCACCGTCGCCGAAAAATTCGGCCGCGCCAATGAGCGCACCACCTTCGTCTGCCAGATCGAGACCGCCGAGGGCGTCGAGAACGCCGATGCCATCGCTGCGATCGACGGCGTCGACCTGCTGTGGGTCGGCCATTTCGACCTGTCGGTGTCGCTCGGCATTCCGGGGCAGTTCGACAATCCGAAATTCACCGGCGCCATCGAGCGGGTGGTGAGCGCCGCCCGCCGCCACGGCCGCTCCCTCGGGCGGCTGGTGCCGACCGTCGAGCAGGGGATCGAGGTCAATGCGCTGGGCTTCGACTTCGTCTGCTATTCCGGCGATGTCTGGGTGCTGCATGATGCGCTGGCGGCGGCGATCGCCAGATTGCGGGCCGGATGCGGAAGGGCTTGAGCGGCGATGGCACCGTTCCGGGTGGCGCTCTCGGCGGATTTTCGTAAAAGCGATGGCGCGCCGCTCTTTCCCGACTTCGATCTCGCGCCGCTGATCGAGGCGCCCGGTGTCGAGGTCCGCTATCTCGCCCCGGCCGACAGCTTGCACGCCGACCAGCTCGCCGATGTCGACGCCCTCATCCTGCTGACCCCGCGCTTCACCGCCGACAGCATCCATCCCAATGGTCGGCTCGCCGTCGTTGCCCGTTTCGGCGTCGGCTATGACAATGTCGCCGTCGACGCCCTGACCCGCGCCGCGATCCCGCTGGTGATCACCCCCGACGGGGTGCGTCGACCGGTCGCGGTATCGATCATCGCCCTGATGCTGGCGCTGACCGGCAAGCTCGCGATCAAGGACCGCCTCACCCGCGAGGGCCCGGACGGTTTCAACCGCCGCGCCCAACATATGGGCTATGGCCTGGTCGGCCGCACCCTCGGCTCGCTCGGCATCGGCAATATCGGCGCCGAGCTGTTCCGGCTGGCCAAGCCCTTCGACATGAATTTCATCGCCCATGATCCTTTTGCCTCGCCGGCGGTGGCGCGCGATTTGGGGATCGATCTCGTCGATCTCGACGAGGTCTTCCGCCGGAGCGACGTGCTGACGGTGAACTGTCCGCTGACCGACGACACCCGCCACCTGGTGAATGCCCGCCGGCTCGCGCTGATGAAGCCGACCGCCTTTCTCATCAACACCGCCCGCGGGCCGATCGTCGATCAGCAGGCGCTGACGACGGTGCTCGAGCAACGCCGCATCGCCGGTGCCGGTCTCGATGTCTTCGAGGTCGAGCCGCCGCCGGCCGACGAGCCGCTGCTCAAGCTCGACAATGTCATCGTGACGCCGCACGCCCTGTGCTGGACCGATCAGTGCTTCGCCGGCAATGGCGCCGCCGATGTCCGCGCCGTGCTCGATATCCAGCATGGCCGGGTGCCGCGCGGCGTCGTCAACCGCGATGTGCTGGAGAACGAGCTTTTCAAGAAACGCCTCGAGCGGCTGCGGGCCGCCTATGGCGGTTAGACCGGGGACGAAGCGCATAGACCGGGGGGATCAAAGGGAGGAGTTGCCGATGGGCTTGCTTGCAAAATGGGCCTCGATGCTCGCTTTGACCGCCTTCGCCATGTCGGGAGCGACCGGCGTACATGCCGAAAGTGCCGCCGAGCGCGCGGTGAAGGAAGCTCAGAAATACAAGGGACAGACGATCACCATCGTCTGGGAGGCCGGTCTTCAGGCGCTCGACCCGCTGAACTTCTCCGGCCCCAAATGGGAGAAGCTCACCGGCATCAAGGTCAAGGTCGTGGAGGTCGCCACCGCCGAGATGTTCACCAAGATCATGCAGGAATACCGCGCCGGCACCGGCGCCTATGACGCGCTCAACGTCATCCCGTCCTGGATGCCCGATCTCGCCCAGGCCGGCGCGCTCGAGAACCTCGACCCCTATGTCGAGAAATATGGCTACAACGACGAGCTCCAGAAGATCGCGCCGACCTATCGCGACAACCAGATGAAGGTGAACGACAAGATCTACGGCTTCCCCGACGATGGCGACGTCTTCGTCTTCTATTATCGCAAGGACATCCTCGAGGATCCCAAGACCAAGGAGGAGTTCAAGGCCAAGTTCAATCGCGAGCTGGCGGTGCCCAAGACCTGGGCCGAGTTCGACGAGATCGGTCAGTTCCTCACCGACAAATTGCAGCCCGCCACCTATGGCGCGGCCTTCTTCCGCCAGCCCCCCTATGCCCAGTTCATGTTCCAGGAGCGCTTCCGCAACGAGGGCGGCAAGTTCTTCGATGGCGACACCATGAAGGCGACGATCAACAGCGACATCGGCGTCAAGGTGTTCACCGACATGCGCAACGAGAACAAGTTCATGCCGCCGGGGGTCGAGCAATGGGGCTTCACCGAGAATCTCGCCGCCTTCCTCGCCGGCCAGACGGCGATGACCATCTCCTGGCCGCCTTACGGGCGCTGGGCCGCCGGCTACGGCAAGGATGAGGAGGCGCTGAACTGGGTGCCGAAATCGACGATCGCCGGCAAGGTCGGCTATGCCCTGCCGCCGGGCGGCCATCCCGAGCTCGCCGCCGGCTTCGCGCTCTCGGTTGCTTCCACCAGCAAGAACAAGGACGCCGCCTATCTGTTCATCCAATGGCTGAACAGCGAGGATACGAGCCTCGAGCGGGTGAAGCTGCCGACCGCGCTGCGCGACCCCTTCCGCGATTCGCATTTCACCGACCCGGGCTATCTCAAGCTGTGGCCCGAGGCCAAGGAGTATCTGGCAGCCCTGCAGGAGGGCTCGAAGACCGGGCTGCTCGACCTCTCGCTGCTGCAGACCGACAAATATGAGGAGGTGCTGCGCCAGGCCATCAGCAAGCTGTGGGCCGGCGAGGACCCCAAGGCCATTCTCGACGAGGCGGCAGGCCAGTGGGACGCCATCACCGAGAAGATCGGCGTCGACAAGCAGAAGGCCGTGTACAACAACTGGGCGATGAAGACGGGCGCCTATCCGAAGTAAGGCGTCGATGGCAATGAGTGCCTATGTCCGAGCACGGCCTCCCTTCCTCCCCTCCCCCTTGTGGGGAGGGGTCGGGGGTGGGGGGATTGCAGTGCTTCGAAGAACCCCCCACCCGGCCTCGCCTTCGCTCGGCCACCCTCCCCACCAGGGGGAGGGCAATGAGAGATGACGTCGGAGACGGTTGATCGCGTTCTCGACAGGCCGGTCCGCAGGCACCGGATGCCGGATCGCAACTTCCGTCTCTGGCTCGTCTTCCCGGCCGTTCTGCTGCTCCTGCTGATCGGCCTGTTCCCGCTGATCTATTCGCTGGTGATCAGCTTCCAGAACCTGACGATGCTCGATCAGGACACGTCCTTTCACGGGCTGATGAACTATGCCCAGCTGTTCCGCGACCGCCGTCTCTGGGAAGCCATCCTGCACACTCTGCTGATCACCGCCGTGGCGCTGCCGCTCGAGCTGGTGCTCGGGCTCGTCATGGCGCAGCTCTTTCTCGACCACATGCCCGGCCGGCAGCTCTTCATCGCGCTCATCGTGCTGCCGACCATCATCTCGCCGATCGTCGCCGGTGCCACCTGGCGACTGATGTTCGACCAGCGCTATGGGCCGGTCAACCAGATCATCAGCTGGCTGACCGGCCAGCAGCAGGTGCTGCTGTGGACGGTCAATCCCAAGCTCGTCTATCCGGCGATCCTCATCTGCGAGATCTGGCAGTGGACGCCGTTCATGTTCCTGATCCTGCTGGCGGCGCTGTCCCATGTCGACCGCTCGCAGCTCGAGGCGGCCGAGCTCGACGGCGCCCGCTTCCCGCGCATCTTCCTCAAGATCGTGCTGCCGGCGATCTGGCCGGTCATGGCCATCGCCATCCTCATTCGCGGCGTCGATCTCTTCCGCATCTTCGACGTCATCTGGGCGTTGACCGGCGGCGGTCCCGGCACCATGACCGAGACCATCTCGATCTACACCTACGTCCAGGGCTTCCAGCAATTCGAGTCGAGCTACACCGCGGCGATCGCCTTCCTCATCGTCGCGCTGATGTCGGTCGTGGTCACCTGGGCCATCCGGCGCATGGGGCTTGCCAGATGAACGCCCGCCGCCGCCTCGCCCTTCCCATGCGCTATGCCGCCGCCATCGCCTTCACCCTGTTCTTCATCTTCCCGGTCTATTGGCTCTTCATCATCTCCTTCAAGACGCCGGCCGAGATCTTCCACTATCCGCCGGTCTGGTACCCGAAGAGCATCCAGTTCGCCAATTACTGGGTGCTGTTCAAGGACGGCGATGCCTTCACCGTGTGGAACAGCCTGGTGCTGGCGAGCGTCAGCACCCTCATCGCCATGGTGCTGGGGACCATGTGCGCCTACAGCCTGGTGCGCTTCCGCACCGGCGGCGAGAACCTCGCCGTGTGGATCATCTCGCAGCGCCTGATGCCGCCGATCGCCATCATCTTTCCCATCTTCCTGCTCTATGTCTGGCTCGGCTGGGTCGATACCTATCACGGCCTCATCATCCTCTACACCGCCTTCAGCCTGCCCTATGTCATCTGGATGATGCGCGGCTATATCGAGGAGGTGCCACTCGAGCTCGAGGAGAGCGCGCTGGTCGATGGCTGCACCCGCTGGGAGGTGCTGTGGAAGGTGGTGTTCCCGATGGTTCGCGCCGGCCTGTTCGCCACCGCCGTCTTCACCTTCGTCTTCGCCTGGAACGATTTCATCTTCGCGTTGGTGCTGACCCGCACCGAGGTCATCACCTACACCGTTCAGGTCACCCATTATTTCGGCGGCCAGTCGAATTTCTGGGCCAAGATCGCCGCCATGTCGGTGCTCGGCACCGTGCCGATCTTCTTCGCGGTGGCGACCATGCAGCGCTTCCTGGTGCGCGGCATCTCGATGGGCGCGGTCAAGGGGTGAGGCGACCATGGCCGATCTGACCATCCATGGACTGCACAAGCGCTTCGGCCCGGTCGAGGTGCTGCGCGGCATCGACCTCAAGGTCTCCTCCGGCGAGTTCGCGGTCCTGGTCGGGCCTTCGGGTTGCGGCAAGTCGACCCTCCTCAGGACCATCGCCGGGCTCGAGGACATCGACAAGGGCTCAATCGAGATCGATGGGCGAGAGGTCAATGACGTGCGCCCGCGCGATCGCGACATCGCCATGGTGTTCCAGAACTACGCGCTCTACCCCTACATGAACGTCAGCGACAACATCGCCTTCGGCCTGCGTGCCCGCCGCACACCAGAGACCGAGACCCAGCGCCGGGTCAGGAGTGCCGCCGAGCTTCTCGGCATTGGCGGCCTGCTCGACCGCTATCCCCGCCACCTCTCGGGCGGCCAGCGCCAGCGTGTCGCCATCGGTCGCGCCATCGTCCGCAACCCCAAGCTCTTCCTGTTCGACGAGCCGCTGAGCAATCTCGATGCGCAGCTGCGCGACGAGATGCGGAGCGAGATCAAGCGGCTCCACCAGGATCTCGCCGCCACCATGATCTATGTCACCCACGATCAGATCGAGGCGATGACGCTTGCCGATCGCATCGTGCTGATGAACAGCGGCCAGATCGAGCAGGTCGGAGCGCCGCTTGATCTCTACGACCGGCCGGCCACCCGCTTCGTCGCCGGCTTCCTCGGCTCGCCCAAGATCAATCTGCTGCAAGGCCGTCTGGTCGCCAATGGCCGGGGCCTCGCCTTCGAGGCAGGCGACGGCACCAGCCTCGCGCTCCCCCTGACGCTGGCGGCCGCGGCCCATGCCCATGCCGACCGTCCGGTGACCCTGGGGGTGCGGCCGCAGCATATCGGCGAGGCGGGCGCCATCGCCGGCCCCGACGAGGTCACGCTCAGGACCTCGATCGAGCTCGTCCAGCCGACCGGCTCGCGCACCTATGTCACGGCCCGGTTCGCCGACTCGACCGTGGTCGCCGAGGCCGATGCCCATGCCGCGCTCAAGCCCGGCGCCCTGATCGATCTTGCCTTCGACATGGGCCATGCCATTCTGATCGATCCCGAAAGCGGCAAGGTGTTCGCCCACGGCCGCGCCGAATGATGGAGTAATCGAGATGCGCCAGCCACCCTCGCATGCGGTCATGCTCACTGGCACCGACCAGGAGGTCTCCCCGCCGCGTCTCCTGACCGCCGGCAAGCTCACCGCCGAGCTCGAGGCCGGCAATCTCCGCTACATCCGCTATGACGGCACCGAGATGATCCGTGCCGTGTCGTTCATCGTCCGCGACAAGAACTGGGGCACCTACAATCCCGAGATCACGAACCTCGAGGTCACCGAGGATGGCGAGCGCTTCACGGTCACCTATGAAGCGGTGACCCGCGACGCGAAGCAGCAGTTCCGCTATTCCGCGGTGATCACCGGGATGAGCTCGGGCAGGCTCGACTTCATCGCCAAGGGCGAGGCCGTGACCGACTTCCTCACCGCCCGCACCGGCTTTGTGGTGCTGCATCCGATCGACGGCGTCGCCGGCGCGCCGGCCAGGATCGAGACGGTCGACGGCAAGGTCGCCGACACGCGCTTCCCCGAGCTGATCGATCCGGTTCAGCCGATGATGAATCTCCGCGCCATCACCCATTCCTTCGCGCCCGGCGCTTCCGTCGAATGCCGCATGGAAGGCGACACTTTCGAGATGGAGGACCAGCGCAACTGGACCGATGCCTCCTACAAGACCTATGTGCGGCCGCTTGCGCTGCCCTGGCCCTATACGCTCGCCAAGGGCACCGTCATCGAGCAGGCGGTGCGTCTGAGCGTCGCCGGCAAGCCTGCCGCAACGACGGGCGCGCGCGCGTCGGTGAACGTGCGCATCGGCAAGGATCAGGGCACGGTGCCGGCGCTGGGTGCCGGTCTCGCGCCGGAGGACATCGCCGGCATCAGGGACAATCGCGCCGTCCTGAAGAAGCTCGGCCTCAACTATCTCGTCTGCCATCACGACGCCCGCAAGGGCCATGATGCGGCAAGCCTCGCCGACGCGGCAGCGACCGCCAAGGAGCTCGGCGCCACGTCCTGGCTCGAGGCGGTGATCGGCAGCGTCGAGGACTATGAGGAGGAGATCGCGCGCCTCGCCGCGATGGCCTCCAGGCTTGGCGACCCCTTCGAGACCGTGCTGCTGTCGCCGGCCGCCGATCTCAAATGCGTCCTTCCCGGCTCGCCATGGCCGCCGGTTCCGCCGGCGCCCGATTTCTTCGCGAGCGCCCGCCGCCACTTCCCGAAAGCCCGCATCGGCGGCGGCATGCTCAGCTTCTTCACCGAGCTCAACCGCAAGCGGCCGCCGCTCGACCGGATCGACTTCGTCAGCTTCACCACCTCGGCCCTCGTTCATGCCGGCGACGACCGTTCGGTCACCGAAGGCCTGGAGGCGCTGCCGCATATCGCCAGAAGCGTCAGGAGCTTCATCGCCGGAAAGCCCTATGCCGTCGGGCCGAGCGCCATCGCCATGCGCGACAATCCCTATGGCGCTGCGGTGGCCGACAACCCTGAGGACATTCGCCAGGCGATGAACCGCAACGACCCGCGCCAGCGCAGCCTCCTCGGCGCCGCCTGGAACCTTGGCTATTTCACCCATTTCGCCTATGGCGGCGCCGTGGCGGTCGCCCTTGGCGGCCTCGCCGGTCCCTTCGGCGTGGTCCATGCGCGGGCCGACTGGCCGCAGGCCTGGTTCGACCAGGGCGGAGGCCTCTATCCCGCCTATCACATCCTGCGCGGGCTTGCCGCCCTCAAGGGTGCCACCCTGCGCCAGACCGAGGTGACCGCCCCGCGCCATGTGCAGGCGCTCGCCGCCCGCAATGGCGATGCGACGACGGTGTGGCTTGCCAATCTCACCGCCGAGCCGCAGCGTGTCACGCTCGACGGCATCGAAGGCGGCCGCATCGCCCGGCTGAACGCTCAAAGCTTCACCAAGGCCTCCGACGATCCCGACGCTCTGGTGAAGCCGGGCGATAAGCGCGAGCAGGGCGCGATCGAGCTTCAACCCTATGAAGTGGTGCACATCGTCGCATGACTGCGCAAGACGAATACATCAAGGTCCTGGTCATCGGCGCCGCCGGCATGATCGGCCGCAAGCTGACCGCCCGGCTTCTCGCCGACGGCCGCATCGGCAGACGAAGCCTGGCGAGCCTGGTGCTCGCCGATGTCGTCATGCCCGAGCAGCCGGTGTCGCCGCTTGCCATCGACATCATCACGACCGATCTCTCGGCACCAGGCGCCGCCGACGCGCTGGTGGCCCATCGGCCCGATCTGATCTTTCACCTCGCGGCGATCGTCTCCGGCGAGGCGGAAGCCGATTTCGACAAGGGCTACCGCATCAACCTCGATGGCACCCGACTGCTGTTCGAAGCGATCCGCAAGGCCGGAGAGAATTACCGGCCGCGCCTCGTCTTCACCTCCTCCATCGCGGTGTTCGGCGCGCCGTTCCCCGAAGCGATCGGCGACGATTTCATCCCGGCGCCGCTGACCAGCTACGGCACTCAGAAGGCGATCGGCGAGCTCTTGCTGTCGGATTATTCCCGCCGCGGCTTCTTCGACGGCATCGGCATCCGCCTGCCGACCATCTGCGTCCGCCCCGGTCTCCCCAACAAGGCGGCGTCTGGCTTCTTCTCCAGCATTATCCGCGAGCCGCTGGTCGGCAGCGAGGCGGTGCTGCCGGTCGGCGAGGAGATCCGCCACAGCCATGCCAGCCCCCGCGCCGCGATCGCCTTCCTGATCCATGCCGCCACCATCGATCTCGGCCGTTTGGGCGCCCGGCGAAACCTGTCCATGCCCGGCCTCTCGGTCACCGTCGGCGAGGAGATCGCGGCGCTGCGCCGGGTGGCGGGGGAGGGGGCCGTCCGGCTGATCCGGCGCGAGCCCGATCCGGTGATCGCCCGCATCGTCGAAGGCTGGCCGCGCGCCTTCACGGCCGACCGCGCCTTGGCGCTGGGCTTCACCGCCGAGAAGAGCTTCGACGAGATCGTCCGCATCCATATCGAGGACGAACTCGGCGGCAAGGTCGGGTGAACGGAGGGCATTGATGCTGCTCGGTGCCATTGCCGACGACTTCACCGGCGCCAGCGACCTCGCCAACACCCTGGCGCGCGGCGGCATGGCGGTCACCCAGCTGGTCGGCGTGCCGAAGGAAAAGGCGCGCAGCGTCATCGAGGCAGGCGTCGTCAGCCTCAAGACCCGCTCGATCCCGCCCGCGGATGCGGTGCGGCAATCGCAGGCGGCGCTCGCCTGGTTGAAAGAGCAGGGCTGCCGGCAATATCTCTTCAAATATTGCTCGACCTTCGACTCGACGCCGCAAGGCAATATCGGGCCGGTGGCAGAGGCCTTGTGCGAGGCCCTGACAACCAGGGCCGTGGTGGTCTGCCCGGCCTTCCCGACCAATGGCCGCACCGTCTATCAGGGCCATCTCTTCGTGAAGGATCGCCTGCTCTCCGAAAGTGGCATGGAGCGCCACCCGCTGAACCCGATGACCGACCCGGACATCCGCCGCTGGCTTAGGAGCCAGACCGCGGGCGACATCGGCCACATCGCCCATGACATCGTCGCGCGCGGCGCCGGATCGATTGCCGCCGCCCTCGCAAAGGACGACCATCTTCTGGTCGTCGTCGATGCCTTGAGCGATGCCGATCTCCTGGCGATCGGCCGGGCCTTGAGCGATGCCGTGCTCGTCACCGGCGGTTCCGGCATCGCGCTGGGGCTTCCTGACAACTTCCGGGAAGCCGGCCTGCTGGCCGGGCGACCCCTCTCCTTCGAGCCGGTCGCGGCGCCGGCCGTCATTCTGTCGGGGAGCTGCTCCAACCAGTCGCGCGCTCAGCTGAGCGCTCATCTCCAGCAGCACCCGGGCCTTGCGATCCGCCCCGACGCGATCCTTGCCGGCGAGCTCACCGTCGATGCCGTGGCCGACGAGCTCTGGTCGCTCAGGAGCCGCGCCCCCATCGCCTATTCGACGGCGCCGCCCGACCAGGTCGCGGCGGCACAGCAGCGCTTCGGCGGCCGCGCGGCGCAAGCGATCGAGCAGTTCTTCGGTCAGCTGGCAGCCAAGCTCCTCGACCAGGGTGTCGGTCGCCTGGTGATCGGCGGCGGCGAGACCGCCGGCGCGGTGGTCAACGCCATCGGCATTGCCGAGCTGGAGATCGGACCGGAGATCGATCCGGGCGTGCCGGCGATGCTCGCGCGCCACAAGGGCCGCGCCTTGGGCATTGCCCTCAAGTCCGGCAATTTCGGTGCCGTCGACTTCTACGAGAAGGCGGTCCGGATCCTGGGAGAAGGCCGGTGACGGCGGAGAATGCGCTGCGCGAGCGGATCTGCCGCCTCGCCCGCTCCCTGTTCGAGCGCGGCCTCACCCCCGGCTCGTCGGGCAATATCAGCGCGCGCCTGCCCGATGGCGGCCTGCTGGTGACGCCGACCGATGCCTCGCTCGGGTTTCTCGATCCGGCCGCGCTCTGTCGTCTCGATGCGAGCGGCAGGGCCGAGAGCGGCTCCGCCCCGACCAAGGAGCTGCCGCTCCATGCGGCGCTCTACGACACCCGCGGCGAGACCACTGCGGTGGTCCATCTCCATTCGACCCATGCGGTCGCGCTCTCGACTCTCCCCGCCGCCGATCCCACCAATGTGCTGCCGCCGATCACCGCCTATTCGCTGATGCGGGTCGGCCGGCTGGCGCTCGTCCCCTATTTCCGTCCCGGCGACCCGGCGGTGGCCGAGGCCATTCGCGCTCTTGCCGGGCGCCATGCTTGCGTGCTTCTTGCCAATCACGGCCCGGTGGTCGCGGGCAGGAGCCTCGAAGGAGCCGTCCATGCCGTCGAGGAGCTGGAGGAGACCGCGAAGCTCGTTCTCTTGCTGCGCGGCCTAGGCCCACGCCTGTTGTCGCCGGCCGAGATCGACGACCTGGTCGCGACCTTCGGGCTCGATCCGGCATTGCTCGAAGGAGACCTTGAATGACCGATGCCGATGCCGCCGCGATGATCTGGGATGCCTGGTGCGCCGGCCGCAAGCTCGACGGCCTGCCGCCGGCGCTTCGTCCGAAGGACCGGGCGGAGGCCTATGCCGCGCAAGCCGGTCTGCCGCGCGTCTCCGGGCAGCTCGCGGTCGGCTGGAAGATCGCCGGCACCAGCGCCGCCGGCCAGAAGCACATCAATGTCTCAGGCCCGCTCGGCGGCAGGCTGCTCGAGACCAAGGTGCTGCCCGACGGCATGGCAGGACCGCTTGCCAACAATGTCATGATGGTGGCCGAAGCCGAGTTCGCCTTCCGCATGGGGCGCGACCTGCCTTTGCGCGATCGCCCCTACACGGTCGAGGAGGTGCTGGCCGCCGTCGCCACCCTCCACCCGACCATCGAGGTTCCGGATTCGCGCTTTCGCGACTTCACCTCGGTCGGTGTCGAGCAGCTCATCGTCGATGCGGCTTGCGCCGGCTGGTTCTTTGTCGGCGACGAGGCGCCGGCGCGCTGGCGCGCCATCGACCTCCGATCCCACCCTGCCGCTGCCTACAAGAACGGCAAGGCGGTTGCGCACGGGACGGGCGCCAATGTGCTCGGCGATCCGCGGATTGCCCTGACCTGGCTTGCCAATGAGGTGGCGGAGTTCGCCGGCGGCCTTCGCGATGGCGACCTCGTCTCGACCGGCACCTGCGTGGTGCCGGTGCCGGTCAAGCC
>JBIOYR010000095.1:0-20130 GCA_044870245.1 Aestuariivirgaceae bacterium
ATCTGGGCTGGTTCGACGAGGCAAAAGCGGCCGTAGCGAAGATCTTGTCGCTGTCGCCGCGCATGACTGTTTCCCGCATCAGTAAACTGCCGATCCAGGACGAGACGCGACTTGCTATTTTGCTTGATGGTCTGCGTAAGGCTGGATTGCCGGAATGAAATTTCTAGCGCAACTGATCAAACCGACGCCGAAAGTAGTTGGATTTGTGCTGTTGCTACTCTCGATTGGGTCCTATCGATCTCAAGTTCTGACGTTCGTCATTGCTGACGAAAGTCCAACAACAACAACTGGCGGAGCGGATGGGACCCATTCTCTCTGGACAGTTTGATACAAATAGGTGATACACACGCGCCGACTCAGGGAGGCCGAAAAATCAAGCGGTCAGAGGATCTTTCGAATCCTCTTTTGGGCGCCAAGTTTGCAAGCAAGCTGTTGATCCGCTTCAAGTTCCTAGTTTCAGCGGTCATGCGACTCCGTCACAAGGTCGCCTTCGCCGTCACTATTCTTCTCCTCATTCCCGGGGGCATTTCTTGCTTCGGGGATAACAGCTCCACGTCCGCTCTGGCCGACGGCAAAGGGCGGGTCACGATCATCTACCACGAGGACACCATCCGACCCGAGAATCGGGATGCGATGAAGAAGATCATGGACTCGGGCGTGTTCCAACGGATGGCGGACCAACTGACGAGCGCTGTGGTGCTGCCCCACGATATCCAAGTGGTCGTCACCGACAATGTGCCCAAGGGCATCGACGATCCGACGACAGAATTGGATGGTCGTCGGATCTTCTGGCCGGCGGCCTTCTCGAAAGAAACAAAGGAAACCCTCGCCAGATTTCTCTCAGCCCGCGACAAGGCTGCGCCCAAGGTCATCCCGCAGGAGAGCTTCACGACTGACGTCCTGAACGTGTGGGGCAGCCAGTTCATCCTGGGCCACGAGCTGGGTCACGCTGTCATCCACCAGCTGAACATCCCGCTTACCGGCTTGGAGGAGGACTCCGCCGACGGCTTCGCCACCTTCTTCACCGTCAACGACAAGCACACAGGATCCAATGCCGCCCTCGGCGCCGCAGTGCTTTTCGATGCCCTGGGCAGCAAGAGGCCCAACCTGACCATGGAGGACTTCTCCAGCGACCACGCTGTCATCCTGCAGCGGGTCTATAACTTTCTCTGCTCCGTCCTTGGAAGTGATCCCCAGCGGCTCCAGTCCCTCGTCACCGACGGCTACCTCCCCGAGTCCCGGGCAATGTTCTGCGCCAAGGAATGGACGCAGCTCAACAACGGGTGGTGGACAATTCTCGAGCCGCACTTCACCCCCGGCTACAAGAAGCAGACGGAGGCCGTCCGCCAGCAGGCTCGCCAGAACGTTGAGATCGAAAACAACGCGCTGTTCGCCAAGCTCAGGCAGATGCGCGGACAGCAGTAATCCACCTCGGGGGTGGCGAAATCGGCCATATGGCCCTATATCAAAATCCGGATCCGGCCGATGGTCGGGCCGAGGAGCGAAGGGCTATGACGGCGAGAGACGTCTTGAATGCGCTGGGGGTGTTTGCGGTGGTGGCGCTCGCCACCGTGATCGTGCTTGCCCTAATCGCGATCTTCACCGGCGCGGCCGTCGGCGCCTTTCTGTTCATCTTGGCGGTGGTCGCAGTCGCGTCGATTTGGCAGTCGCTTCGCCGGCCGAACCGCGGCAAGCCCTCTCCTTAGGTTCGCACGCTATAGGTGCATTGCGCAACTCTGGAGCGCGCAAGCATGTGCCTGGGCGGCAGGAGACTTGCGCGCCGCCGAAACCGTGCTAAACGCTCATTCAACGCCCGAGCCGGTGCTCCCTGCGGGGGCGGCACTTCAGGTTCTAGGGAACTGCGCGGCAAATGCTGGTCAAGCTTTACCGGGGCGACCTGCCGGCGACGCTCGATCTCGGGCGGGAGGTCGCTATCGACACCGAAACCATGGGGCTCAACCCCCATCGCGACAAGCTCTGCCTCGTCCAGCTCTCATCCGGGGATGGTGATGCCCATCTTGTTCAGATCGACCGCGAGACCTTTGAAGCGCCGCGCCTCAAGGCCCTGCTGACCGACCCCGGCATTCTCAAGATCTTTCATTTCGCCCGCTTCGACGTGGCTGCCCTGAAAGTGTGGCTCGGCATCGATGCAACGCCGATCTACTGCACCAAGATCGCTTCGAAGCTTGCCCGCACCTACACCGACCGGCACGGTCTCAAGGATCTGGTGCGCGAGATGCTCGGCATCGAGATGTCGAAGCAGCAACAGAGTTCCGACTGGGGCCTGCCGGTGCTCTCCGACGCCCAGAAACAATATGCTGCCCTCGATGTCATCTATCTGCACGAGATCAGGTCGCGGCTCGATGCCATGCTGAAGCGGGAGAACCGGGCGGAGCTGGCCCGGGCCTGCTTCAACTTCGTGCCGGTTCGCGCCGCCCTCGATCTCGGCGGTTGGACGGAGGAGGATGTCTTCGCACATTAGGGCTGCGCCACGACCGGGCAAGCGAGGGTCCAGGGTCCGGCTGTCGCTGATCATGAGCTGGGCATTCGTGCTGCTCGCGGGAGTGCTTGTCATCGGGTTCTTCATCAAGGTCGGCACCTATGAGACCATCCAGCAGCAAGACCCACGGCCTGCTCAGAAGGGGGACAGCGGGGCAGTCAGCCGGACAGCCGTATCGACATCGACCTTTTCGGGCTTTGACAAGGAGCAGCAACCCTTCCGGATCTCGGCCGAACAGGCGGTGCGCGACAGCTCCGATCCCGGAGCGGTGGCGCTCGAACAGGTCTCCGGCAATGTCCGCCGCAGCGACGGCGCCGTCCTCGGTTTTGCCGCCCGCCACGGCCGTTACGTCATGAAAACCAAGCAGCTCAATCTCACTGGCGATGTGCGCCTTGTCTCAGAAGGACGGTTCGTGGCAAGTCTGAGCGAGGCCGAGGTGGATGTCGAGAACAAGGGGCTCGTGACGCGCAACCCGGTCGTGGTGGAGATGACGGACGGCGTGATTCGGGCCGGCTATATGGCGATTAGCGAGGATGGCGCGCGGGTGGTGTTCACCGGCGGGGTCAAGGCCAGCTTCGGCAACGATGGCGGCAAGGCGGATATGCAATGAAAGCCTCCGCGCTGGCCATGCCGCTCGCCCTGTTTTTGGCCGCCATCGCAGAGGCCCCCGACGCGCTGGCGCAAGCCGTTGATGCTGCACCGATTGCGGAGGCGACGCGTCAGGGCCAGAAGGTCGATATCGAGGCGGACAACATGGAGGTCCTTGACAAGCAGGGCAAGGCGATCTTTACCGGCAACGTCAATGCGGCGCGTGGCGGCGTCACCCTGAAGAGCAACAAGCTCGTTGTCGACTATCTGAAAGGCGGCACCAGCAAGAAGGGCCAGGCCAAGAGCGGCGGCGGCAACGATGTCACCAATCTCGAGGCAACCGGCAGCGTCGTCATCATCACCCGCACCCAGAAGATTACCGGGGACAAGGCGCTGATCGACGTCAAGGCCAACCGCCTGACCGTCGATGGCAATGTCGTCGTGGAGCAGGGCGGCTCGGTGGTAAAGGGCAATCAGCTCGTCGTCGACCTCGCGACCAATCGCAGCCAGATGACCGGAGGCCGGGTCAAAGGGCTCTTCACTCCGAGTCAGAAGACCCCATGAACCGAAAGGCGCCGCCATGGGCTTTCACCCGATCTTAAGACAATTGGGGCGCTAATGGGCGCGTGGCGGAACGGTCCTGGCAACACGCCTGAGCCATTCGACGAGCCGGCCGACGATGGTCTTGTGGCGATGGAGCTCGCCAAGGCCTATCGGCGCCGGCCGGTGGTGAGGGGGGTCAGCCTCGCCGTCCGTCGCGGAGAGGCCGTGGGATTGCTCGGACCCAACGGCGCGGGAAAGACCACGGTGTTCTACATGATCACCGGGCTGATCGCCGCCGATGAGGGCATGATCACGCTCGATGGGGCAGATATCACCCATCTGCCGATGTACAAGAGGGCACGCCTCGGCATCGGCTACCTGCCCCAGGAAGCGTCGATTTTCCGGGGACTCACGGTTGAGGACAACATCCGAGCCGTTCTCGAGCTCCATGAGGGCAAAAGGGCGGCGCGCGAGGAGAAACTCCGTGAGTTGCTCGAAGAGTTTCAGATCTCCCATATCCGGCGTTCGCCATCTGTGGCGCTGTCTGGCGGAGAACGCCGACGCACTGAGATCGCGCGCGCTCTCGCCGCCGAGCCGCAATTCATGCTTCTCGACGAGCCATTTGCCGGAATCGACCCGATTGCGATCAGTGATATCCGCCAGTTGGTGCGCCAGCTCACCTCTCGGGGAATCGGGGTGCTTATTACGGATCACAACGTGCGCGAGACGCTCGAGCTCATCGACCGGGCACTTATCATCCACGAAGGCCGGGTCTTGATGGAGGGGGCGCCGGAGGAAATCGTCGCCAGCCCAGACGTCCGGCGCCTTTACCTGGGCGAAGGTTTCAGCCTCTAATCGGCTCATGGCAGGAAGCCGACGACACTCTCCTCCGGGCTATTAGCGATGGCGCTCGTCCAGAAGCTCGAATTGCGCCACGGCCAGTCGCTGGTCATGACGCCGCAGCTGCAGCAAGCCATCAAGCTCCTGCAGATGTCCAATCTCGAGCTCAAGGCGTTCCTCGAGGAGGAGATCGAGCGCAATCCGCTGCTCGAGCGCGCAAGCGACCCCGCAGAAGAACCGGCGGCAGCGTCCGCCGCCACCCGGCCCGAGGCTGCCGATGAGCAGGAGCTGGTGTCGATGGTGCCGCAGCTCAAGGATTCCGGATGGCAGAGCGACCGCACCGGTTCCCGCCTGCCTGCCGTCGACCAGGAATTCGCCGCCACCATCAGTGAGGAACCGACCCTCGCCAGCCACCTCACCGACCAGCTCAACATCGCCATCACCGACCCGCAGCGCCGACTGGTCGGCGCCAATCTGATCGGCCTGATCGACGAGGCCGGTTATCTCGTCGCTGACCTCGACCAACTGGCGCAAGGTCTCGGCGTTGAGGTCGCCCTCATCGCGGATGTGCTGCTAGAGCTTCAAGGCTTCGACCCACCGGGCGTGTTCGCCCGCGACCTAAGGGAATGCCTGAGCCTGCAGTTGAAGGACAAGGATCGCTTCGACCCGGCAATGGAACGGCTCGTCGACAATTTGACATTGGTGGCGCGCCGCGACTTCGCCGCCCTTTCCACTCTCTGCGGCGTCGATCTCGACGACGTCATGGACATGATAGCCGAGCTGAGGCGCCTCAATCCCAAACCCGGCAACGCTTTTGGCACGGTGGTGGTGCAGCCGGTCATCGCCGATGTGATCGTCAAGCCGGCGCCCGACGGCGCCTGGCTTGTCGAGCTCAATTCCGAGACCCTTCCGCGCTTTTTGATGAACAGCCAATACTACGCCACCGTCTCGCGGCGATCGCTCAACCAGGCTGATCGGCTTTATCTCGGCGAATGCCACGCCAATGCCAATTGGCTGTTGCGCAGTCTCGATCAGCGCGCCCGCACCATTCTGGCAGTGGCGCGCGAGATCGTTCGCCAGCAGGACGGCTTTCTGGTTCACGGCGTCAAGGCGCTGCGGCCCCTCAATCTCAAGGCGATTGCCGACGCGATCTCGATGCATGAATCGACGGTCAGCAGGGTCACCTCCAACAAATACATCGCCACGCCGCGTGGCACCTTCGAGATGAAGTATTTTTTCACCGCCGCCATCTCCTCCTCCGCTGGCGGTGATTCCCATTCCGCCGAGGCTGTCCGCCACAGAATCAAGGAGATGGTCGACCGCGAGCTGCCTGGCAGCGCCCTTTCCGACACGGAAATTGTCGACCGGTTGCGCCAGGATGGCATTGACATAGCCCGCCGTACGGTGGCCAAGTATCGCGACGCGCTTGGAATTCCCTCTTCAGTGCAACGCCAGCGCGAGCACCGACTGACCCGCTGAGGCAGGCCGGGAAACGGCCATATTGGCAGTTGACGTTATTGCCGGGTGCAACTAGTGTCCGCCCGCTCCGCGCCGGACAGTGGGGAACGTCGGGGAGACGGCACGTCATGAAACTGTTGATCACCGGCAAAAACCTCGACATGGGTGAGTCGCTGCGCAGCCGCATCGAAGAGCGGATCGCGAGCGGGGTCGAGCGGCTGTTCGATGGCTCGGTAAAGTCCCAGGTCGTCATCGAGAAGCAGCGCGGCTTCTTCCACTGCGAATGCACCCTCAACCTGCCGACCGGGCTCACCCTGCAAGCGCATGGCCGGGGCGCCGATGCCCATACCGCATTCGATGAGGCGGCATCCCATCTCGAGCGTCAGCTCAAGCGATACAAGAAGCGCCTCAGAGACCATCAGCAATCGCGGACCGAGCCGGTCAGGGCGTTTGCCGCCGCAAGCTATGTGATCGCCGGCAGCGGCGAGGAAACCCCCGAGCTGGACAACCTGTCGCCAACAATCATCGCCGAGACCACGGCCGACATTCCCGAGCTCACGGTTGGAGAAGCGGTGATGCAGCTTGAGATCTCCAACCTGCCTTTCGTCTTGTTCAGAAACCGGGCCGGCGCCGGATTCAATCTGGTGTATCGGCGTCATGATGGCCATATAGGCTGGATCGATCCGGGACGGGCAGGATGATTCCATGCAGCTGAACGAAATCCTCCGTCTGGAAGGCGTGGTGCCAAACCTCAAGGCAGCAAACAAGAAGCAGCTGCTGCAGGAGCTCGCCACCCATGCCGGCCGCCTCACCAAGCTTGACCCTCGTGGCATCCTCGAGACCTTGCTTCGCCGGGAGAAGCTGGGCTCTACTGGTTTTGGCCATGGCATAGCCATACCCCATGGCAAATTTGCTGGAATCGACCGTGTCCACGGCGTCTTTGCCAGGCTCGTCCAGCCCGTCGAGTTCGACGCCGTCGATGATCAGCCGGTCGATCTGGTGTTCGCCTTGTTGGCGCCGGAGGCAGCGGGCGCCGACCACCTCAAGGCTCTTGCCCGCATTTCGCGGCTGTTCCGCGACCAAACTGTTGTCCAGAAGCTTCGGGGTACCACCGACCGCGAGGGGCTCTACGCCATTCTGACCGAACCCGCGGCCTCCGCCCCGCACGCGGCTTGAAACAGCGCTAATGCACGCTCATCGGCAGGAGATCGTGCTCGAAAGCATTGGCCATCGCCGCCTCGAAGCTTGCTGAGATCGCAAACGGCGTGCCGTCAGCCATATAGAGGCAGAACAGCTTCGATCCCGACGGCAATTCCACCTGGTCGCCGAGCAGCTCCGAGGCCTGCTCCGGCCCGATCTCGCGAATATAGGCAACATGACCGTCTCCAAGACCGGCCAGATCGCTCCGGGAGATGACTCTTCTTGTCTGGTTTTCCATGTTCACTCCGCCGGCACTGCCTCTAACCTCTAGCGATCTCGATCCGGCGCGTAATGCGCTCGGGCTGTGGCTGTTCGAGATCGATCGACAGCAGGCCGTCTTTCAATTCCGCAACTTTGACCGTGATGCCGTCGGCAATGACGAAAGCGCGCTGAAACTGCCGCGCGGCAATGCCGCGATGGAGATACTGGCGCTCGATATCGTCCTTCTGCTTCCCGCGAATCACCAGCTGGTTTTCCTCGAAGGAGACCTCCAGGTCCTCGCGCGCGAAACCGGCCACGGCAAGGGTGATTCTCAGCCTTTCGGGTTCTGACCCGTTGCGCGGCAGGCGCTCGATGTTGTACGGCGGATAACCGTCTCCCGCCGTCTTCGACGCTCTGTCGATGAGGCGTTCGATTTCCTCGAACCCAAGCAGCAAAGGCGAAGTGCGTCCGTTGCGAGACATCGGCCAAGCCCTTTCAGATGAAGCAGCTCTTCCAATGAAGGTTCCCGCAGTCCCGACAGGGGCCCCGCAGGATCGGCGCTAGATATGGCTCGGCGCCCCTTCCCTTTCAAGCACCAGCGGAGGACTCCTTGCCACATCCGGTTGAGATCAGGCCGGTCGATGGCGGCCGAGAACTGAAACAGTTCGTCAGGCTGCCGCGCCAGCTTTACCGCGGGATTCCGGGCTATTCCGCCCCGCTCGATCTCCAGAGGCTCCAGGAGCTCGACCGCCGCCGCAACCCCTATTTCGCTCATGCCGAGGCGTCCTTCTGGCTTGCTCTCCAGGATGGTCGGCCGGTGGGCCGAATCTCGGCCCAGATCGACCGGCTGGAAGCCGAGAGCCGCCCCGGTCTTGGCCATTTCGGGAATTTCGCCGCCATCAACGATGGCGAGGTCGTCCGGGAACTCTTCCGCGAGGCCGAGCATTGGCTTCGTCGCCACGGCGTCAGCCACGTCACCGGCCCCTATAATCTCTCCATCAACCAGGAAAGCGGGCTCCTCGTCGAGGGTCATCAGGAAAGACCGATGTTCCTGATGCCGTGGGACGGTGACTGGCTTCCAGCGCATCTCGAACAACAAGGTTATCGGCCGGTCCGCGACCTTTTCGCCTACCGGCACGATGTTCTCGACGAGCCGCAGCACAAGGGCCGGCGCCTGCTCGACCGAATCGGCCGCGACCCGACCGTCAAGGCGCGCTTCGCCGATCTGGGCCGGATCGACGAGGAGATTTCGGTGATCGCCAAAGTCTTCAACGATGCCTGGGCCGACAATTGGGGCTTTGTGCCGCTCACCGTCGGTGAGGTCACCCACATGGCCAAGGAGCTCAAGCCCTTCATCGCCAATGAGAGCATGACCGTCATCGAGGTCGATGGTGAGCCGCAGGCCTTCGCCTTTGCCTTGCCCAATCTGCTCGAGCTCTCCGACGGGCTCGATGGCAGGCTCATACCCTTCGGCTGGGCCCGCGTTCTGACCCGTTATCTCACCCGCTCGATACGCAGCGAGCGGCTCGCCCTGATGGGGGTCAGGCGCCGCTACCGCGATAATCCGCTCGGGGCCGCCCTGGCCTTTCTTGCCATCGAGAAGCTCCGCGAGGGGTCGCGAAAGCGGGGCATCGTTGCCGCCGAGCTTGGCTGGGTGCTCGACACCAACCACCGCATGCGCAGCATGCTCGAGGATGCCGGCGCTCGCCATTACAAGACCTACCGCGTCTATGAGAAGCTCCTCGCGCCGGCGGATGCGGCTGCTTCGCCACACTTGTGATTGATCGTTCGTTCTTCGGCGCGGCGAGCCGAGAAAATTCTTGATTATGTAGGCATAACGTCTTAAGTGGCGTCTTGCCCAATTTCGCACGTGCCTGTGGTCGTGCTCTCCAACGGCATCAACCTTGGCAGAGGCGGCTTGAAGCAACGACGGAACGGGCTTTTTCGACTTTTCCAGTTCAGCTGGAACACCGAAGAGGCTTGTCCATCTTGCCAGGCGTGCGGAACGGGTGATCCCGATCCAATCCACGGCAGCATCGCAACAGGGCGGTTTCCGTCCGCTACAGCCATTGGGGATCGAGTGCCATGACCGCCCGAATCCGCGATTTCCTTTCTCGACGAACCGAGGACGGGCCCTGCCTCGTCCTTGATCTCGATGTCGTGCGCGCCAACTACCTGGCGCTGGCCCGGGCGCTGCCTGATACCCGCGTCTTCTACGCGGTCAAGGCCAATCCGGCGCCCGAGGTGCTGAACCTGCTGAGCGCCCTTGGTTCCTGCTTCGACGTTGCCTCCATGGGCGAGGTCGAGCTGGTGCTGCAGAGCGGTGCCAGCCCCGACCGCATTTCCTACGGCAACACCATCAAGAAGGAGCGCGATATCGCGCGAGCCTATGAGCTCGGCGTCCGGCTGTTCGCCGTCGATTCGCAAGCCGAGGTCGACAAGGTGGCGCGCGCCGCGCCGGGCGCCCAGGTCTTCTGCCGCATCCTTTGCGACGGACAGGGGGCCGACTGGCCGCTGTCCCGCAAATTCGGCTGCGCCCCCGAGCTCGCTCCCGACATTCTCGAGCATGCCAAGCGCCATGGCCTCGATGCTTATGGCGTGTCCTTCCATGTCGGGTCGCAGCAAATGAACCCGGAGGCCTGGGACGCGGCGCTTGCAGCCTCGGCGGAGATTTTCCGTCGGTGCGCCGAGCGCGGCATCACGCTGCGCATGGTCAATCTCGGTGGCGGCTTCCCGGCCCGCTATCTCAAGGCGATTCCGACCGTCGAGCGGTTCGGGGCGGCGATCTTCCGTGCCCTGTCGAAGCATTTCGGCAACCGAATCCCGGAGACCATCATCGAGCCCGGTCGCGGCCTGGTCGGCGGCGCCGGAATCATTGAGGCCGAGGTCGTGCTCATCTCCCGCAAATCGGCGGATGAGGAGGTGCGCTGGGTCTATCTCGACATCGGCAAGTTCGGCGGTCTCGCCGAGACCATGGAGGAGGCGATCCGCTATCCGATCCGCACGCCGCGGGACGGCGACAAGACCGCGCCCTGCATCATTGCCGGGCCGACCTGCGATTCGGCGGATGTGCTGTATGAGAAGCAGCCCTATGCCCTCCCGGTCAGCCTGGCCATCGGCGACAAGGTCCTGATCGAGGGAACCGGCGCCTACACCACGACTTACTCCACTGTGGCGTTCAACGGCTTTCCGCCGCTTCGGTCCTATGTGATCTGACCATGGCCCACCATCCTCGACATGCAAGCATCGCCGGGCCGGTCGTGATGGTCGGCTTCGGCTCGATCGGCCGCGGCACGCTGCCGCTCATCGACCGGCATTTCGACTTCGACAGGTCGCGACTGACCGTCATCGACCCTGCCGACGTCGATCAGGAGGAGATCGCCAAATATGGCGGCAAGTTCCTGCAGCTCGGGCTGACGCGCGACAACTACCGCGAAGTGTTGGGTCCGCTGCTCACCGAGGGCGGCGGCCAGGGCTTCTGCGTCAACCTCTCGGTCGACACCTCATCGCTCGAGATCATGGAGTTCTGCCGCGAGATCGGCGCGCTCTACATCGACACGGTGGTCGAGCCCTGGGCCGGCTTTTACTTCGACGACCGCCTCGGTCCGGAGGCGCGCTCCAACTATGCGCTGCGCGAGGAGATCCTGGCGGCCCGCCGCCGCCGTCCCGGCGGGGTGACGGCCGTCTCCTGCTGCGGCGCCAATCCCGGCATGGTGTCGTGGTTCGTCAAGCAGGCGCTGATCGATCTGAAGCGCGATCTCGAGCTTGGCGGCGACGAGCCGAAGAACCGCGAGGAATGGGGCGAGCTCGCTGCCCGCCTCGGCGTCAAGGGCATCCACATCGCCGAGCGCGACACCCAGCGCGCCCGCTATCCCAAGCCCCTCGATGTATTCACCAACACCTGGTCGGTCGAAGGCTTCATCTCCGAGGGCCTGCAGCCGGCCGAGCTTGGCTTCGGCACTCATGAGAAATGGATGCCCGAGAATGCCAGGACTCACGCCACCGGCTGCGGCGCTGCGATCTATCTGCTGCAGCCTGGCGCCAACACCCGCGTCCGCAGCTGGTGCCCGACGCCCGGCCCGCAATTCGGCTTCCTGGTCACCCACAATGAGTCGATCTCGATCGCCGATCATCTGACAGTCCGCGACGCCACCGGTGACGTCGTCTACCGGCCGACCTGTCATTATGCCTACCATCCTTGCAACGACGCCGTCCTGTCGCTGCACGAGATGTTCGGCCGCGCCGGTCAGCGCCAGAGCGACATCCACATTCTCGACGAGAACGAGATCGTCGATGGCCGCGACGAGCTCGGCGTGCTGCTGTTCGGCCATCAGCGCAACGCCTATTGGTATGGCTCGCAGCTTTCCATCGAGGAGACCCGCGCGCTTGCCCCCTATCAGAATGCCACCGGGCTCCAGGTCTCGTCGGCGGTGCTCGCCGGGATGGTCTGGGCGCTGGAGAACCCCGAAGCCGGCATCGTCGAGACCGACGACATGGACCACCGTCGTTGCCTCGAGATCCAGCGGCCCTATCTCGGCCCGGTCATCGGCGTCTACACCGACTGGACGCCGCTCGACCACCGCTCGCAGCTCTTCATCGAGGACCTCGACACGAGCGATCCCTGGCAGTTCCGCAACGTGCTGGTGCGGTAGCGAAGGAAGGCAGTGGGCATTGGACAATAGGCAGTGACCTGTGCCTCTCCCTGCCTACGACCTACCCCAGCTCCCCCGCCTCGACCCCATAACGTTCGGCCAAGTCCCGCAGCGTCGCAACGATGGCCGGCGACAATGGCACCCCGTCCTTCCGCGCCTGGCGGGCCCGCGCCAGTGCTGCCTCTCCCGGCAGGCGGACCGGCGCCGCAGGATCGAGGGGGCGGGCATCACGACAGGCCTCGATCAGCCAATGCACCTGGCGTTGAAATGCCTGAGTTCCGACGAAGCGTGCCGGCTTGAGCGCCAGCACCAGCACCGCGGCACCCCACTCGCTCGGCTCGTCTGCCCGGCCATAGCCGCTCAGGCCCTGGGTCAGGCATTCGACCAGGAGTCCCAGCGCATAGCCCTTATGGCCATGGTCGAGCCCGCCGATCGGCAGCAGCGCGCCGCCGGCCTCCAGCACCCGCGGGTCATCGCTCAACTTTCCCTCCGGCGTCAGCAGCCACTGCCCCGGCATGGCGCGCCCTTCCGCCCTTCGCAAAGCCGTCATCCCGCCCGTCGTGATCGACATCGACACATCGATCAGGATCGGATCGGGCTCGGCCGGAATTCCGGCGGCGATCGGATTGGGCGTCGTCACCGGCGTGATGCCGCCATAGGGAGCCACCATCGCCGCGCTCGGGTCGGAGGTGAAGACCAGGATGAACGTTTGGGCCCGCGCCGGTTCCTCGAGGAACGCCGCCAGGCAGGCGATATGGTGGCTGCGGCGGAGCGCCACCGCGCCGAGCCCGAGCTGGTCGGCGAGCGCCGTTGCGCGGTCGATGGCGAGGCCGGTGGTCCACACACCGGGAAGGCGCCTTGCATCCCAGGTCTCGACCGCGCCATGGCTGCTGACCACCTGCGGCGCGCCATCGCGGGTCATGCTGCCTTCTTCGAGCGCTTCGACATAGTCGCCAAGGAGCTGCAGGCCGTGGGTGCGATGACCGTAGAGATCGGCCTGAAGGAGCCCCGCCGCGACCGCCGCCGCCGGTGCGGCCGGCACGCCCGCCGCCTCCAGGATCTCGCGGGCAATCCGGTTCAGCGCTTCGGGAGCGTAAAGCATGCGCTAGTGCCGCCGCCGTTGCGAGATGTGCCAGGGAATGGTGAACCGCTCGCACAATGTAACGATGCCGAATAGCGACAGGCCCAGAATGGTGAGCAGGAAGATGCCGGCGAAGGCGAGGTCGGGCCGCATGTTGCCGGTCACGATCTGGATGTAGAAGCCGAGCCCCTGATCGCTCCCGATGAACTCGGCGATGGTGGCGCCGACCGTGGCATTGATCGCCGCATATTTGAAGCCGACGAAACATTGCGGCATCGCTGCCGGCAGCCTCACCTTCATGAACGACCGCAAGGGCCCTGCCCCGGTCGCCCTGACGAAGCGTTCGAGCTCCTCCGGCAGCGAACCGAAGGCGAGAATGGCGTTGAGCACGATCGGAAAGAAGCAGACGAGAAAGACGATGATGACCTTGGGCAGGAGGCCGAAGCCGAGCCATGAGATGAAGAGCGGCGCGAAGGCGATCTTCGGCGTCATCTCGATCGAGACGAAGAAGGGATAAATGGTCCGTCGGAGGATCGACGAGAAGGCGATCGCCAACCCGAGCGGCACCGCGATGACCACGGCAGCGACATAGCCGAGCACCGTTTCGAGGCCGGTAACATAGGTGTAATAGAGGAGCCGATCGAAATCGGCCGCGCTCTTGGTCACGATGTCGGAAGGCTTCGGCAGGATGTAGGCCGGAATGCCGAACCAGTCGATCGAGTATTCCCAGAACAGGAAGAACCCGACGAAGAAGGCGATGAATGGCCAGGAGCGGGCAAGCTTCGCCGCGAGCCTCTGCAGCGCCGCCCTGAGCGCTCTCGGCCGGTTGGCAGTCTCGGCCGCTCCGCTCTCAAAAGACGCCATAGCCATGAAATATTTCCTGGATAGTGCCGAGATAGGTAGCGAAGGCCGGGCTCTTCTTGACCTCCAGGTTCCTGGGCCAAGGCAGGTCGATGTCGATGACCTGATCGATCCGCCCCGGCCGCGGCGTGATGACGCAGATCTTGCTCGACAGCTGGATCGCCTCCTCGATGCTGTGGGTGACGAACACCACGGTCGGTCGGCGTTCGAGCCATAGCGCCTGCAGATCGACGCGGATGCCCTCGCGCGTCATCGCATCGAGCTTGCCCAGCGGCTCATCGAGCAGCAGGGTGTCCGGCTCATGCACCAGCGCCTGGCAGAACGCCGCGCGCTGCTGCATGCCGCCCGACAGCTCGAAGGGTTGCCGCTCGGCAAATCCGTCGAGGCGCACCGCCTTGATCATGCCGGTGATCCGCTCGGCATAACGTTGCTTGTCGAGCGCCCTGAGCTCGAGCTGGAGCTCGATATTGCCGCGCACCGTGCGCCACGGCACCAGCGTGTTGTCCTGGAACATGATGCCGATGGCCGTCTGCGGCCCCATCACCGGGCGGTCATTGACCCGGATCGTGCCATGCGACGGCGCAAGCAGCCCGGCGATCATCAGGATGACGGTCGACTTGCCGCAGCCCGAGGGACCAAGCAGCGACACGAACTCACCCGGCGCGATGCTGAGGTCGGCCGGGCCGAAAGCATGGACAGCGCCATCAACCGTATCGAAGCTCTTCGACACCTGGGTGAGTTCGATCGCGCTGCCCATGTCCTCCTCTGTCGGGGTCGGCTGGCCCTATTTGACGTAGTCGTTGGTGTAGAACGCCGTCGCCGGCTTGTCCGTCTGCAGATCGTTGTACTTCTTCATGAGATTGAGCATGTCGTCCCAATCGGATGCGACGTGGAGGCCGAGCTTCTTGTCGGTGTTGGCCTTCGAATAGAGAACGCCGAGCGTCACATCGAGCACCGCCCGCGCCTGGGCCTTGCCCTGATCCTCCGCCATGGTCCCGCCGACGATATCGGCCATTGCCGTGATCGCCGCATCGGGATTGGCCTCCGCCTCCTTGTAGGATTTGAGCGTCGCTTCCACGAAGCGCTTCACCAGGTCGGGATTGTTCTTCAGCGTCTCGGTGTTGGTGACGATGCAATAGCCGACCTGATTGACGCCGAAATCCGAATAGGGAAACGTCACCGGCTGCGCTCCGCCATTGGCCTTGATCTCGGCCG
Organism: Aestuariivirgaceae bacterium; assembly: GCA_044870245.1. GTDB lineage: Bacteria > Pseudomonadota > Alphaproteobacteria > Rhizobiales > Aestuariivirgaceae > DATAFF01. Next base: position 15,140 of record JBIOYR010000095.1, read on the forward strand.
GCTTGTCGTCGAGCCCTCCCAATATGCCGACCGATCCCCCTGCCCCTTGCAGATAGCTCGACACCAGCGCGCCATCCGGCACATTGGTGATCTTGACGTCGCCCTCCGTAAGCCCGCCATTCTTCAGCACCAGCGGGAAAAAGGTGTTCACCCCGGCATTGGCGGTGGTGAGAATGGACTTCCCCTTGAGATCGCCAAGCTTGCTCACCCCGGCATCGGGACGGACGATCACCGCTTCGGTGCCCATCGCGTCGATCACCGCCACCGAGATCAGCGGCGCGCCCTTCGCCGCCAGGTTCACCATCGAGGCGCAGGAGCCATAGGAGAACTGACTGTCGCCATTGGCCACCAGCCTGTGGGCAGAACCCGAGCCATTGCCCGAGCGGATGTCGAGATCGATCCCGGCGTCGCGGAAGTAACCCTTGTCCTTGCCGAGCGCAAAGGGTGCGTGCGACCCGTAATACATCCAATTGAGCCTGAGCCGCACCGGGTCGGCGGCATTGGCAGCCGACGGCAGCACGGCACCGAGAAGCAGCGCGGCAGTCAGCACGAGTCTGTTCAGCCTGGTCATGTTTCCTCTCCCTTTCTATCCGAGCGGGAAGCAGGCCGGTCCCGCCGGTTCATAGCTCTTATAGGCAAGCGCGAATTCCTGGTGGCCCAGCGCTTCCGAGCGGCTCTGCTCGCCGCTCGCCAGCGCCACGATCCTGCGCAGGATGTGCTCGCCGACCTCCTGTATCGTCTCCTGGCCATCGGCAATGGTGCCGCCATTGACGTCGATATCGTCGCTCAGCCGCTGGAACACCCGGGAGTTCGACACGCCCTTGATGATCGGGGCGATCGCCTGACCGACCACCGAGCCGGCACCGGTCGTGAACACGATCAGCTGGCAGCCGCTGGCCACCATCTCGGTCACCGTCTGGGTGTCGTTGATATTGGGAATGCCGAGCCTGACCGGTCCGTCATTGACCGTGTCCATCAAGTGCAGGCCGGGCCGGCGCGGCCGGTCGCCCGGCTTGAGCAGGCCGACGATCGGGCGCGAGCCGCTCTTGGCATAGGCGCCGACCGACTTCTCCTCGATGGTCGAGAGTCCATGCTTGATGTTGCCGCCGCCGAAGCTGCCATGGCCGAGCTCCCGGTGATAGGCATCGGCCTTGGCGACGGCGGCGATGAGCTCCGCGCCGAGCTCCGGCGTTACCGCGCGGCCCGCCATGTGCTGCTCGCAGCCGATCAGCTCCGGCGTCTCCTCGAACATCACCGTCGCGCCCTGATCGACCAGAAGATCGAAGGCATGGCCAACTGCGGGATTGATGGTGATGCCGGAGAGGCCGTCCGAGCCGCCGCATTTGGTGCCGATCGTGAGCTCGCCAAGCGACAGCGGCACGGTCGCCGCCGTCCTCAATCGCATGAGCTCGGCAGCGACGAAGGCGCGGCCTTCCTCGATCGTCGTGCGGGTGCCGCCGCGGTCCTGGATAACCATGAGCTCGACCGGCCGCCCCGATCGGGCGATTGCCTCTTTGAGATCGCTGCGCCGGAACTCCTCGCAGCCGAGCGATACCAGCAGCACCGCGCCGACATTGGGATGGGTGCACATCGCCTCGAGAATCCGGTGGGCATAATCGCTCGGATAGCAGCCGGGAAAGCCGATCAGCTGCGCCCCCTGCTCCTGGAACGGCTCGGCGATCCGTCGTGCCACGTGATGGGCGCATTCGACGAGATAGACGATCGCCAGGAAATTGCGGATGCCCTTGCGGCCGTCCTGCCGCAAGTAGCCCCGCATCCGGCTGAGGTCGAGCCGCGGGATCTTTGCCACCGAATGCGCCGGCGCGTCACTCATAATGGTCGACCTCATTGTCGAGATACTGGCTGCGGACATTGTGGATGTGGACCAGCGCGCCCTTGGCGATCGCCGCTTTTGCCACGCCGACCGGCATGCCGAACCGGATGATCTGCTCATCGACGGCGATCGGCTGGAGCGCTATCTTGTGTCCTTGCGGGATGCGCTCGCGCGCCGTCACCGTCAGCTCAGCCCGATCGAGCGCCATCTCGCCGGCGGCGATATCGCCCAGCGCCACCGCGACATTGTCGGCGGAAGCAAGCCTGACCATGTTGGCGCGACGGTCCATGAGCATCACCGGTCCTTGAGCCTCGGCACCCCGGTCTGCTGCATCATCTCCAGCGTCGCGGCGCGGTAGCGCTGGCGGATATCGCGGGTGGGCGGCCGGCAGCGGCTCGACGGCAGCCCGACGAGCTCCATGCAGAGCTTGTCCAGATACCCATCGCCGCTGGTAAATTCGCGCTCGATGCGGGTCCACAGCTTGTAGAACGGCATCGCTTCCTCGACCATCATCCGGGCGATCTCGGGATAGTTCCCGCGGCCGACCTCGTCGATCAGTTTTACGCCCCATTCCGGCCAGTAGTTGCATAGGTGGACCTCGAACGCCCGGGACCCCAGCGCCGGCATCGCCGAATAGGGAAAGAACAGATTGTTGTCGATGATGGTGAATCGGTCGGAGAAATGCGAGGTGACATCTTCGAACTCCATGGCGTCGGTGCGCGGCGTCGCCCATTTCAGCCCGACGATATTGGGGATTCGGGCCAACCTCTCGACCATGCCGAAACTCAAATTCGTCGCAGTCCAGAAGGTGTTGTAGACGATGATGCCGACATTCTTGGCTGCCGTCGCGCCGGCGGTGATGAACTCCTCGAAATCGGTCTCGGTGTGGGTGAAGTAGAACGGACAGGAGACTTGCAGGAAATCGAACCCCATTGCCGCGGCGGCTTCGGCCAGGCGGCAGAGTTCGCGCGTGCTCGTCGTCTGGCCGCCAAAAGCGAGCGGCACCCGGCCCGACGCCTCGTCCATCACGGTTTCCGCCACCTTGAGGCGCTCCTCGAAGCTCATGGTCGAGAAATCGCCGGCAGCGCCACCGGCCAGCAGCGTCGCATTCCCGGCATTGAGCCCGTTGTCGAGCAGAAAGCGAACGAAGCTCCGCAAGGCAGAGCCGTTTACCGGCAGGTCGGAGGAGTCGACGAAAGGCGTCGGGACGGTGACGTAGCAGCCTTCGAGCCGTCGCTTCAGATGATCGAAATCCATGTCCGATCATCGCAGCAAAACGGGCAAGGAATTGACCTTGAGCGACAAATCCTTCTCAATGGGCGGCAGTTCGTGAGGCAACGTCATGCTCGACAAGAGCCGCAACATACCCCGCTTCGTCTTCCTGCTGCAGCCGGAATTCCCGATCAACGCCTTCGTGCTGGCGACCGAGGCTTTGCGCATCGTCAACCAGAACAGTGGCCGCACGCTGGTGAGCGCCGTAACCGTTTCCGAGGACGGTCACGATGTCAGAGCGAGCAACGGCATGTGGATCAAACCTGACGAGTCGCTTGCCACCATGCCGGCCGCCGAGGTCGTCCTGTTGTTCGAGGGCAATCTGCCGGTCCAGCGCACCACCAGCCGGCTGCTGTCGGCGCTCCGTGCCGCCAGCCGCCATGGCGCCCTCGTTGCCGGCATCGACACTGGCGCTTTCGCCCTGACCCAGGCCGGCCTTTTCGACGACACGGGTGTTGCCGTCCATTGGGAGGCTGCCCCGTCCTTCCGCGAGCGCTTTCCCGGGCGGACCACCGCCGACCGTTTGTTCATGGAAAGCCAGGGCATCGCTTCCTGTGCCGGCGGCGTCGCCACCCTCGACTTCATGCTGACGTTGATCGAGCGCTTCCATGGCCGCGCCCTTGCGTCGGAGGTCGCCGATGCGCTGGTCCATTCGCCGCGACCGGGCACCTCGCCGCAGCGCCGGGCCGACCAGTCGCGCGAGACCACCCCGGCGCTGTCGCGCCGCCTCATCGCGCTGATGGAGCGCAATCTCGATTTCCCGCTCGCGCCCACTGCTCTGGCGACCGAGCTCGGCATCTCGATCCGCAAGCTCGAGCGCCACTGCCGGCGCATTTACGGCCAGTCGCCGATGCAGCTCTATCTCAAGGTCAGGCTCCAGGCTGCGCGCAATCTCCTGTTCTACGAGGAGCAGACCATGAAGGACATCGCCGATGCCTGCGGCTTCTCCTATCCATCGGTGTTCACCCGCGCCTTCAAGTCCCAGTTCGGCCAGACCCCGCGCGCCTTTCGCCTGGCGCTGCGACGCCGGCAAGGCCAGACGGTGAGGCCCGAGATCGCCCGCCTCACTCGCGGGGCATGAGCTCCGCCGGCGGGATGTGACAGCGAATGGTGTGCCTCGGCTCGGCCTCGCTCAGCGCCGGCTCCTCGGTCTCGCAGATCAGGCCGATCTTGCGCGGGCAGCGGCTCTGGAACACGCAGCCAGCCGGCGGCTTGATCGCGCTCGGGATCTCGCCTTGCAGTCGGACCCGCGCGCCATGGCTGCCGCTGATGTCGGGGATCGCCGAGAGGAGCGCCGCCGTATAGGGATGCTGCGGTCCATGAAACACCCGTTCCGCCGGACCGATCTCGACGATGCGGCCGAGATAGAGCACAGCGATCCGGTCGGCCAGATAGCGGATGACGCTGAGGTCATGCGAGATGAAGATGTAGCTCACGCCCTCCATCGTCTGGAGATCGGCGAGCAGATTGAGGATCGCCGCCTGTACCGACACATCGAGTGCCGAGGTCGGTTCGTCGCACACCACCACCTTGGGCTCGCCGGCAAAAGCCCGCGCAATGGCCACCCGCTGCTTGAGCCCGCCAGACAGGGCCCGCGGTCGCTGCGGCAGATAGCGATCGGGCAATTGCACGCTGCGCGTCAGAGCGAGCAGGCGCCGCTGCAGCGCCGCGCCGGCAAGCCCGGCGAGCTTGGTGATCGCCCGCCCGATCAGCCGGCGCACCGCATGCGACCGGTTGAGCGCCGAGTCGGGATTCTGGAACACGATCTGCAGCGCCTTGACGTCCTCCGGCGCCCGTCCGCCGAGGCGCGGCGGCAACGTGCGCCCGTTGATGCTGATGCGGCTTTGCGGATCGGCCGCCGTCAGCCCGAGCAGCGAGCGCGCCA
>JBIOYR010000096.1:0-17336 GCA_044870245.1 Aestuariivirgaceae bacterium
ACTGGCCTTTTCTCGCCCAGGCACCCCCGATGCCCGAGCGGCTGATCGAAGGCGACACCCGCTTCTATCTCGACTGGACGCTCGCGAGCTGGACCAAGAGCGGCGATCTTGCCTCATTCGACGAGGCAGCGCTTGCCGCCTATCGCAACGCTTTCGCCGCACCAGGCCGCGTTCATGCCGCCTGCAACGATTATCGCGCCGGCGCGACCTTCGATCTCGCCGCCGACAGCGAGGACAGGTCGGCCGGCCGCCGCATCGCCTGCCCGACGCTGGTGCTGTGGGGCACCGGCGGGATTCCCTCCGAGGCTGCCGACTCCATGGCGATCTGGCGGGGCTGGTGCGATGACGCGGAAGGCCGGGCGATCGACGCAGGCCATTTCCTGGCCGAGGAGAACCCCTCCGAAACGGCGGCGGCGCTCATTCCCTTCTTCTCGGGTCGTGCATGAGCGCCGGCAGGATCGATCGTCAGGCTGCATTTTCCGGGACCGCCGAGGTGCGCACGCCGCACCGCTTCGATGCCGCCGCGCTTGCCGCCTATCTTGCCGACCACATCGACGGCTTCGCCGGACCGTTGACGGTCAGCCAGTTCAGGGGTGGTCAGTCGAACCCGACCTACAAGCTCGCCACCCCGTCCGCCTCTTATGTGCTGCGGCGCAAGCCGCCGGGCCGTCTCCTGCCCTCGGCGCATGCCGTCGAGCGGGAGTACCGGGTGACCGCGGCGCTCCATCCGCTGGGCTTTCCGGTGGCGCGGCCGCATCTTCTGTGCGAGGACACAGGCGTCATCGGCACTGCGTTCTACGTCATGGATTTCGTTGCCGGCCGGGTGTTCTGGGAACCCTATGTCCCGGGCGTCACCGCGCCTGAGCGGGCCGCCATCTATGACAGCCTGAACGCCACCCTGGCGCGCCTGCACCAGATCGACATCGAAGCTGCAGGCTTGAGCGATTTCGGCCGTCCCGCCGGCTATGTGCAGCGCCAGATCAAACGCTGGGCCGATCAATATCGCGCCTCCGAGACAGACAGGATCGCGGAGATGGACCGGCTGAGCGCTTTCTTGCCGACAGCGGTGCCGGACAGCGGCGAGACGGCTCTGGTCCATGGCGATTACCGTCTCGACAATTGCATCATTGCCACCGACGGTCCGCAAATTCGCGCCGTGCTCGACTGGGAGCTCGCGACGCTCGGCGACCCCATCGCCGATTTCACCTATCACCTGATGCAGTGGCGGATGCCGCCCAATCCCAACGGCGCCGGTGTCGGCTCGCTGGTCGGGCATGAAGCCGATGCGCCCGGATTGCCGCGGCTCGAGGACTATGTCGATCTCTATTGCGCCCGCACCAGCCGCGCCGGCATCCCGGATCTCGATCTCTACCTCGCCTATAATTTCTTTCGCATGGCAGCGATCTTCCAGGGCATCGTCGGCCGGGTCCGCGATGGCACTGCCGCCAATCCCAATGCCGCCGCCGTTGCCGGACAGGTGAGGCCCATGGCGGAGGTCGCCTGGGCCTATGCCAGGAGGGCCGGGGCATGAGCGTCCCGCTGAAGATCGGGCTCGGTCTCGGCGCCGGCGCCGCCCGCGGCCTCGCCCACATCACCATCCTCGAGGCGTTCGACGATCTCGGCGTCAAGCCGTCGCTCATCGTCGGCACCAGCATCGGCGCGCTGATCGGCGGCAGCTATGCCTCGGGCCTCGATGCCCGCACCATCCGCGCCCATGCCGAAGCGGTGCTCGGCAAGCGGGTCTCGGCAGCGCGGCGGGTGCTTGCTCCCGATAGCGGCAGCATCTTCCGGCTGATCAACTTCAATCCGCTCGCCGCGCCCCTGCTCGACGGCCTTCAGCTCATCCGCCTCGCGTTGCCGGCCACCGTCGCGCGACGCATCGAGGACACGGTCATTCCCTTCAAGGTCATCGCCACCGACTTCTTCGGCCATTGCGAGGTCGAGGTGACGACCGGCAACATGGAGCAGGCCATTGCCGCCTCGATCGCCATTCCAGGCGTCATTGCCGGACCGCAGGTCCAGGGCCGGCCGCTGGTCGATGGCGGATGCGTCAATCCGGTTCCCTTCGACCGCGCCCGCGAAGGCATGGACATCGTGGTCGGAATCGATGTGATCGGCAGCCCGCTGCCGCGGCCGCGCCGGCCGTCGAGCCTCGAGCTGCTGACCGGGGCGCTGCAGATCCAGCAGAAGCAAATCTCGGCGCTGAGGCGGGCGGTCAATCCGCCGGACATCTATATCGAGCCCGAGGTCGACCGCTTCCGCGTCCATGAGTTCTTCCGCCTGCGCGATATCCTCAAGGCGGCGGAGCCAGCCCGCGAGCGTCTCAAGCGGTCGCTTGGCACGGCAATCGAGATGCACGAGCGCGGCCGGCTCGCCGCGGAGTGACACGCTCTAGCGCCGCGCCTTGAAGAAGCCGACCAGCAGCGCCTGCGCCTCGACCTCGCCGATGCCGCCATAGACCTCCGGAACGTGGTGGCAGGTCGGTTGCGCAAAGAGCCGCGGACCATGCTCGACCGCCCCCATCTTGGGATCGCCGGCACCGAAATAGAGGCGGCGGAGCCTCGCGAAGGAGATCACCGCCGTGCACATGGCGCAGGGCTCGAGCGTGACGTAGATGTCGTGGCCGACCAGCCGTTCGCTGCCGAGCCTGGCGCAGGCCGCGCGCACCGCCAGCATCTCGGCATGAGCGGACGGGTCGCGATCGCTCACGGTGCGGTTCGCCGCTGCGGCGATGATCGTCCCTCGCGGATCGACCACCACGGCGCCGACCGGCACCTCGCCCTCGCCCGCGGCAGCGGCGGCGAGGTCGAGGGCGTGGCGCATGGCGGCGGGCAGGATCATGGGGCCTTATAGCACCCTTGACGGCGGAGTCCTTTTGGGCCACGCCGAGCCGATGGCCAGCCGATCGCCATCGCCAAGCGCCTTTCCAGGTGAACGAATCGCCAAGGTCATGGCACGGGCCGGCCTTTGCTCGCGGCGCGATGCCGAGCGGCTCATTGCCGAGGGGCGGGTCACGCTCAATGGCATGGTGCTCGCCTCGCCGGCGGTCAATGTCGGGCCTGGCGACACCGTGCTGGTCGATGGCCGGCCCTTGCCCGATGCGGAGCGGGTGCGGTTATGGCGCTATCACAAGCCGGCCGGCCTCGTCGTCTCCAATCGCGACCCGCGCGGCCGCCCGACCGTCTTCGACCGGCTGCCGCAAGAGCTGCCGCGGGTGGTCTCGGTCGGCCGTCTCGACCTCAACACCGAGGGGCTGCTGCTTCTGACCAATGATGGCGAGCTCGCCCGGGAGCTCGAGCTGCCGGCGACCGGCTGGCTCAGGCGGTACCGCGTCCGCGCCTTCGGCATCGTGGATCAGGCGACGCTCGACCGGCTGAAGGCCGGGATCACCATCGAGGGGGTGCATTACGGCCCGATCGAGGCAGCGCTCGAACGGGTCCAGGGCGGCAATGCCTGGCTGCTCTTCGGCCTGCGCGAGGGCAAGAACCGCGAGGTCAAGAAGGTGTGCGAGCATCTCGGGCTCAAGGTCAATCGGCTGATCCGGGTGTCGTTCGGCCCGTTCATGCTGGGCGACCTGCAGCGCGGCGCGGTCGAGGAGGTGCATCCGCGCGTGCTGCGCGAGCAGCTCGGCCGCCGGCGCCTGGCTGGAGCATGATGCGGATCGTCGGCGGGAGCTTGAGCGGCCGGACACTGACGGCGCCGCGGGGCCGGCATACCCGTCCGACCGCCGACCGGGTCCGCGAGGCGATCTTCAACAAGCTCGAGCATGGGGTTGCGGGATTTGCGCTGGCCGGCATCCGCGTTCTCGATCTCTTCGCCGGCAGCGGCGCCATGGGGCTCGAGGCGCTGTCGCGCGGCGCCGGCCATGTGCTGTTCATCGATGATGACGAGGAGGCGCGCGGCCTGATCCGGCGCAATGCCGATGCGCTCGGGGTCATCGGGCGGACCAAGATCTGGCGGCGCGACGCCACGCGGCTCGGGCGCTCGGCCCCGGTGCCGCCCTTCGCGCTGGCATTCATCGATCCACCCTACCGGCGCGGCCTCGCGACGGCGGCGCTGGGCAGCCTGGTCGCCGGGGGCTGGCTCGCCCCTCGAGCGGTCGTGGTGGTCGAGGAAGCGGCCGGCGAAACGATCGAGGCGCCACCCGCCCTCAGCCTGATCGAGCGCCGCGACTACGGGGAAACGCAGGTCGGTTTCTACTTCCAGTCGGGCCAGTCGGTGATGTAGTCGCCAAGGTCCTCCTCGGCGATCCCCTCCTCCGACACCGACCGGTTCCGGCATGAAATGCCGGCGGCGATCACCGTGTCCGGGGTCCCGGAGATCAGCGGGTGCCACCAGGCCAGGCCACGGCCCTCGGCCAGCCGGCGGTAGGCGCAGCTCCGCGGAACCCAGGAAAATCGCGAAACATTGGCGGGATCGAACTTGATGCAATCGGGCACCAGGCGGCGGCGATTGGCATAGTCCTTGCAGCGGCAGGTGGCGCCGTCGAGCATGTGGCATGCCACTGTCGTCGGATGGATTTCGCCGGTATCCTCATCCTCGAGCTTGACCAGGCAGCAGCGGCCGCAGCCGTCGCACAGGCTCTCCCACTCGGCCTCGGTCATTTCGAAGAGGCGCTTTCTTTCCCAAAAACGGTCTTGGCTCATGACAGCAATCATGTGATGCAGACGACGGATTTTCGACTATACCATAGTCATCGATTCGATCGGGGCGGCCCGAAAAGGGGCGCAATCAACCGCTAACCCCTGTCCGGCTCTTCCCGGGACCAAGACGCTGATATCCCATGATGAACGACGACAATCCGTTCTACCGCAGTTTCATGGCCCTCGATTCCTGGCTGTCCACCGCCGGTTTCGAAACCGTGGACTTCATCCAGCGCTCCTGGTCGGCCTATTCCTCCTGGCTCGAGCGGTTCCGCATCAGCGGTCTGACCCGGATTGCCGTCGACATGGTCGATGACGCCCTCACCTTGGGCATGGGGGTGGCGGCAGTCATCTGCGTCGTGGCCATCCCGCCCTTCAACAACACCGGCGACATCTGGAACCAGGGCCGGCAATATGCCGTGACCTTCACCGACCAGAATGGCGAGATCATCGGCCGGCGCGGCATCCGACAGGATGATGCCGTGCCGATCCAGGAGATCCCGAAACACGTCATCAATGCGGTGCTCGCCACCGAGGATGCGCGGTTCTACCAGCATTTCGGCATCGACCTTCAGGGTCTGGCCCGGGCCATGCTGATCAACGCCCAGGCGAACGAGGTGGTGCAGGGTGGCTCGACGCTGACCCAGCAGCTTGCCAAGAATCTGTTCCTATCGCCGGAGCGCTCGGTCAAGCGCAAGCTCCATGAGGCGTTCCTGGCGCTGTGGATCGAGTCGCGGCTGACCAAGGACCAGATCCTGAAGATGTATCTCGACCGTTCCTATCTCGGCGGCGGTGCCTATGGCGTCGAGGCGGCGGCGCAATATTATTTCGGAAAGTCGATCCGCGACGTGAACCTGTCGGAGGCGGCGATCCTGGGCGGCCTGTTCAAGGCGCCCTCGAACTATGCGCCACATGTCAATGCCGAGGCGGCGAAGGCGCGCGCCAATGTGGTGCTCTACCGGATGCTCGATGTCGGCTTCATCAGCCAGGGCGAGCTGTTCGAGGCGAAGCAGCATCCGGCGGAAGTGGTCAACCAGGCGGCCTTCTACAGCCCCGACTGGTTCCTCGACTGGGCCTATAAGGAGACTCTCGACGTCATCAACGAGCAGAATCTGACCAGCGAATATGTCATCGAGGTCAAGAGCACCATCGACCTCGCCATGCAGAAGGCCGCCCAGCGCATCGTCAACGACAAGCTCGAGAAGGACGCGCCTGCGTACCGAGCGACACAGGCGGCGCTCGTCGCGATGACGCCGGATGGTGCAGTCAGGGCGATCGTCGGCGGTAAGGATTACGAGGCGAGCCAGTTCAATCGCGCGACCGATGCGCTCCGACAGCCGGGCTCGTCGTTCAAGCCCTTCGTCTATCTCGCAGCGCTCAAGGCCGGCTTCAAGCCGACCTCGGTCGTCTATGATTCGCCGGTGTCGGTCGGCAGCTGGACGCCGAAGAACTACACGCTGAAATATGCCGGGCGCACCACGCTCACCAATGCGCTGGCGCATTCCTACAATTCGGTGCCGGTGCATCTGATGCTGCAGATCGGGCGCAAGGCAATCATCGACACCGCCCATGAATGCGGCCTCAAATCCAACCTGCTGTCGATCGCCTCGCTGCCGCTCGGCACCAATGAGGTGACGCTGCTCGACCTCACCACCGGCTATGCCACCTTCGCCAACAGCGGCAGACTGGCGGTGCCGCATACGGTGCTCGAGATCCGCCGTCCGACCGGCGAACTATTGTACAGCCGCGAGGCCAATGCGCCGCCACCGAAGCAGGTTGAGCCCGAGGACAAGATCGCCGATCTGAACGTCATGATGAACCAGGTGGTGATGGGCGGCACCGGCCAGCGGGCTTTTCTCGGCTTCACCCCGCAGGCAGGCAAGACCGGCACCAACCAGAGCTACCGCGATGCCTGGTTCATCGGCTTCACCGGCCAGCTCGTTGCCGGCGTGTGGTTCGGCAATGACGATTTCAAGGACATGAAGAAGATGACCGGCGGCACCGTCCCGGCCGCCACCTGGCATGATTTCATGGTCGAGGCGCTGGCCGGCAAGGCGCCGGTCGCGCTGGCCGGCCTGCCGGTGCTCGATTCACATATCAAGCTGGCGGCGGAGAACAAGGCGACGGTCGAGACCGCCATGGCCGATCAACCCAAGACCGATGCAACGGCGTCGACCGATGAGGGCGCAACGCCGCCGCCCAACGGTCCGGCAGATGCGCTCGCGGCGGCCGACGCGGCGCTCGCCGAGGGCCTGGGCGATGACAATGACGAGCCGCAGAAGAGCGATGCGGGCGGCATATTGCAGGACATGTTCACACTGTTCCGCCAGCAGCCGGTGCAGAAGACCCGCCAGCAGGTCGAGCGCCGCCGGGTCCGTCAGGGATCGCCCCAGATGGTGCAGCGGCAACCGCAGCGTTCCCGCGACTCGTTCTTCTTCTTCAACGGATTCGGCCGATCCAACAATTTCTCGTCGCGATTCAAGAGGGACTGGACTCGCGAACGCTGATCGGCTAGCTCGGCCGGTGAGGCACAAGGTTGCGTGGTTCGTTGAAATTCGCTCTCTCGGCGCTCGCCGCAGGAACGGTCGGGCTGGCCAGCGTCACGGCCGCGATCGACGGCTCGATCGGCGGCATTTCCGAGAGCCTCGGGCAATGGAAGATCTGGCCATTGGCCGGCGCCGCTGCAGCCGATCCCTATACCAGAGCGCATTTCACCGCCGAGGACCGGCTGCCGCCCAATTCCTTCGAGGTCCAGGAATATGAGACGTCCGTCGACAGCGAGGGCCGCTCGCTCGACGCCTCCTGCACCTACCGGCTCAGCGGGCGGATGCCGCCGACCCGCTGGTGGAGCCTGTGGGCGATGGTCCCGGGCGCGAGCGCCGATCAACAACCGGGTGGCGTCACCTCCAGCGACGTGGTCTATGATGCCAATGGCGAGGTGATGATCGCCCTGTCGGCCAGCCCGCAGACAGGACAGTGGGTCCACCTGAACGATTCCGGCAGCTTCACCGTGATCATGCGGCTGTACAATCCGGCGGTAAATTTCCGCCGAAATGCCAAGCAGGAGCCACTGCCGGTGCTGGCGCGGGTGACATGCTGATGGGGCGTGAGCGATGAGCGGACGCGTATTCTGGGTGGCCGCCACCATCCTGCTGGCGATCGTGGTTCACCTCACCTATGTGCTGTTTGCGCCCGGCGACACGGTCGAGCGCAAGCTGCAAGCGATGCGGACGCTTGCCGGCGTCAACAGCCTGAAGGTGCTGAGCGCCGCCGATTCGAAGAACTTCCTGGTCGGCGAGGGCCCGGGCCTCGTTCATGCGATCTGCGTCTATGATCTCGGCCAGGGCGAGGTCGCGGCCTGGTCGCCGATCCCGCCGGGCTATTGGTCGCTCAGCATCTACACGGCCCACGGCACCAACGTCTACACGCTGAATGACCGCCAGGCCAAGGTCTCGTCGCTGTCGATGGTGCTGCGCAAGGCCAATCCGCTGCGCGAGACCGAGACGCCTGTCGGCTCCGATTCGACATTGGAGAAGATCTTCATCGATCTGACCGAGCCAACCGGGCTCATCGTCATGCGCGCGATCCTGCCCGATGAACCGGCGCGCGCCCGCGTCGAGGAGGAGCTCGCACGGGCCCGCTGCGAGCCGGTTTGAGGGAAGTGGGCATTTAGGCAATAGGCCACGAGTGGCGCGCTCCTCTACTGCCTATTGCCTACTCGCTGTTGGCAGCGGCCTTCTCCGGTCCCGCCGATGCCGGCAGCCGATCCGCCAGGCTGAAGTCGCCCCGTTCTATTCTGACCCCGGTAAACAGCAAGATCTGCGCCGGTCCCCCGCCTGAAGCCACGCGTAGCCGCCGCTCGCGCTGTGTCAGTTGACAAAGCTCGCCCATGGTCCCCAATGCTCCCCGCCCAATCGACATGCCCCGCGATTGGCCACCCACGATTGATGCACCTTATGGTTAACAAAATCTAACCAACAATCCAGTTATCAATGCGAAAAATCGGCATCCAGAAGGCCAGAACCCTCCGGATCATCGATATCGAGGACCCAAAGATCCGGGTCGAACCGCACTTCCCGGGCAATCATGGCGTCCACAACCTCGGTTTCGTCGAGGGCTGCGGTCAATCTCAGACGGAACCGCCGGCGGCCTGATTCGTCGAAGGCGGGGCCGGGTGCCGGGCCGAACAGCCGGACCGTCCCGTCGCGAAGAATCACCCGCACGAACACGCTCCCGGCCTCATCGGCACCACGCCGGGCGACCACCCCGGTCAGGCCCTGCCCGAAGCACCGCCGAAGATGCGCCGCCACCCAGATTGCTGTCTTGACCGCCATCGGGAGGCATTAGGCATCAGTCGAGAGGCAGCGATCAATGCCCCCCGCCTATCGCCTACTGACCATTGCCCGACTGTTTGAGAAAACTCGTCTGCCCGGAAGTCTTGGAGAGCTCGCTCAGGAGATCGGGCGTGATCTCGCCGCTCACCGGCAGGCGCCGGTCGCCCTCGAATTCGCGGATGGCCTGGCGCGTCGTTTCGCCCAGCGTGCCGTCGATCGGCCCGGGCAGGTAGCCTAGCTCGGACAGGCCCGTCTGCACATGCTTGACCGTCGCCTCGTCCGGCCCGATCGAGCCGGTGGTCTCGGTGCGCGCCATCTGCTTCAGGGTCTTGGTGTAGCGCAGGTGGTCGAGCAGATCCTGAAGGGTGGCACGCAGCGGCAGTCCATTGGTCCGGCGGTAGGCGTCGAGCGCCGCACGCGTCTCGGTCGACAGGCGCCCGTCGATCGGACCGCCATAGCGCTTGAGCGCCGCCAGCTCGCGCTGCACATCGATCAGCGACGCCTTCGGCGCCGACCGTTCCGTCTTCACCGCCACCGACAGGCGCGGCCCCGCCCGACCCTTAGGAAGCGCCAGCTCGATCGTGTCGGAATTCACCATCCGCCGCCCCATGGGTTGCGCGAAGATCGCGTTCCACACGATTGCCACCGTGAGACCAAGCGAAAGGATCAGGCCCGTTGCTGGCAGAATGCGCAGCGACGGCCGACCCCGGTCATCGTCATCGTCAAAAGCGCTCATACGCCCCAAACGCCCACCGACTTTTGCCCGTATTGACCCTAGCCCCGGTGCGGTTAAGAAGCGGTTGAGAGGAAGGCAGTAGGCAAATAGGCAACAGGCAGTGATCAGCGTTTTTCTCCGCTGCCTGCCCAGCGCATGACGCCTACTGCCTGCTGCCTAACGCCTACTGCCTGCCAGTCATCCATCCGTCATCTCCCGGCGCTTTTCTCCAGCCCCTTTCCGAACCCGAGGACCAGCACGATGCGCAACAGGATTGAACAGGACCGACCAAGCTTCCGCGACATCATTGCCGAGCGCTATTCGCGCCGGGCGTTCCTCGCGAGCGCTGCGGCGGGATTGGGTGCGGCCGG
This sequence comes from Aestuariivirgaceae bacterium, assembly GCA_044870245.1. GTDB lineage: Bacteria > Pseudomonadota > Alphaproteobacteria > Rhizobiales > Aestuariivirgaceae > DATAFF01. Next base: position 10,064 of record JBIOYR010000096.1, read on the forward strand.
CGCGCCGGGCTTCGTGGGATCGCTGTTCTCCGGCGAGGCGCTAGCCCAGGCGGCAGCCTCGAGCCTCGGCTTCAGCGAGCTCAAGCGCGTCTATGACGAGCGCGCCCATGTGGCGCCGGGATACCGCGCCGATGTGGTGGTCGCCTGGGGCGATCCGCTCAAGCCCGGCGCGCCGGCCTTCGAGCCCGCCAAGCTCGACGCCGCCGGCCAGCAACAGCGCTTCGGCTACAATTGCGACTACATCGCCTTCATGCCGCTGCCGCGCGGCTCGACGACGAGCGATCACGGACTGCTCTGCGTCAACAACGAATATGTGTCGCCGCATGTCATGTTCGAAGGCCTGAAGGAGAAGGATTCCGGCAAGGCCATGAGCCGCGAGCAGGTAGCGCTGTGCAACGCGGCGATCGGCCATTCGATCGTCGAGGTGCGCAAGGTGGACGGCAAATGGGCGACGGTGCCCGACAGCCCCTATAACCGGCGAATAACCCTCGAAAGCGAATTCACGATCGGCGGACCCTGCGCCGGGCACGAGGCGATGAAGACCTCGGCCGACCCGACCGGCAGCAAGGTCCTCGGCACGAGCTACAATTGCGGCGGCGGGATCACCCCTTGGGGCACCGTGCTGACCTGCGAGGAAGGCGTTTCCGACATTTTCGGCGGCGACCCGAGCAAGGCCGCGAGCGCCAAGACTCTCGAGCGCTATGGCTTCGACGGCTCCGACACCTATGGCCGCGCCCGCTTCGCCGACCGCTTCAACATCGACAAGGAGCCCAACGAGCCGAACCGGTTCGACTGGGTGGTGGAAATCGATCCCTATGACCCGAATTCGGTGCCGGTCAAGCGCACCGCGCTCGGCCGCATGGCGCATGAGGCGGCGACCGTGGTGGTCAATGGCGATGGGCGGATCGTCGTCTATCTCGGCGACGACGACTATTTCGAATATGTCTATCGCTTCGTCTCGGCCGACCCCTACGATCCGGCGAACCCGCAATCGGCTCGAGACATCCTCGATCGAGGCGTCCTGTCGGTGCTCAAGGCCAATGCCGACGGCACCCTGAGCTGGCTGCCCCTCACCCATGGCAGCGGACCGCTGACCGCGGCGAATGGCTTTGCCTCGCAGGCCGACGTGCTGCTCCGGACCCGTGAGGCTGCCGACCTGCTCAAGGCCACGCCGATGGACCGGCCCGAGGACATCGAAACCAATCCGGTCACCGGCCGTGTCTATGCGGTGATGACCAAGAACAAGAAGATCACCGGCGACAAGCTCAATCCGCTCAACACGCGTCCCGAAAATCTGTATGGCCATATCATCGAGCTGATCCCGCCGGGCAGCGAGGGCGCCAAGGCCGATCACACCGCCGACGTCTATCGCTGGGATCTGTTCGTGCTGGCGGGAAATCCCAAGGATCCCAAACAGGGTGCGAAGTTCCATCCTCAGACCAGCGACGACGGTTGGTTCGTCAATCCCGACAACCTCACCTTCGATCCCAAGGGACGGATGTTCGTCGCCACCGACGGCGCCAATGATTTCGGCCTGCCCGACGGCATTTACGGCGTCGATACCGACGGTCCGGCCCGTGGCCTGCCGAAGCTGCTGTTCTCCTGCCCGCATGGTGCGGAGGCCACTGGCCCGTGCTTCACGCCCGATGGCAAGACGCTGTTCGTCTCGGTCCAGCATCCGGCCGAGGATGCGGACAGCCTCGACAAGGTGGAGACCCGCTGGCCAGACTTCGCCGCGGCCATGCCGCCCCGTCCGGCGGTGGTGGCCATCCAGCGCGAGGATGGCGGGGATGTCGGTCAGTAGTGAGGCAACAGGCAAATAGGCAATAGGCAGTGTGTGGAGTTCTTCCCTGCTGCCTACTTACCATTCGCTAACCCTAACCAACTCCTTCCCCTCTCCGACAAATCGCCGGGCGGCCATTGAGGCGGCATCAAGCTTTCTGTCGTAGGCTCGATCAGGATGGAAGGGCCAGCCATATGAAGATCATCAGAGCCGCGATCTATCTTGGGGTCATCGCATTCCTGCTGCCGTCGCCGCCCGAGCAGCCGGCGGCACAGCACGCCGCGCTCGGAATGGCGGGTTCGGTACCTGCCCCTGCCGCCTCGAACGGCGACCTGCTGGCGGCGGCGCTCGGGGCGGTCGACGACGTATCCGGCTTCTGCACCCGCCAGCCGGCAGTGTGCGACACCGCCCGTGCCTTGCTCGTCAGGCTCGAGGCGAAGGCCAAATACGGCATGCGGCTCCTTTATCAATGGGCCGAGACCCCGGAACCGCCTGCGGCACCCAGCGCCGAGGCGAAGCTCGGCGACCCGATCACGACTAGCACCGTCGCCGGCAACCAGCGTCCGGCGAGCGATGCCCTGCAGCCGGCCGATCTCAGGCCGAAATGGCGGGCGCCCAGAGCGTGATGCGCGCCGGCTGACGGGTGCTTGCCTGAGGTGGCCTCGGTCTCTATCTGATACATCATGGACGCCACCATTGCCGCCCGTCCGGCCGGTCTGCCGGCCTTTGACACGATCGTCGAGGATTTCGCCTATCTCGACGACTGGGAGGAGCGATACCGCTTCCTGATCGAGCTCGGGCGCGCCCTCGGCGAATTCCCCGAAGCCGAGCGCACGGCCGAAAACAAGGTCCAGGGTTGTGCCAGCCAGGTGTGGTTCGCGTTCCGCCGGAGCCGCGACAGCCAGGGTGTTCCCCATATGAGCTTCCGCGGCGACAGCGACGCGCTGATCGTGCGCGGCCTGATCGCGCTCTTGGTGGCGCTGCTGTCGGGGCGCCCGGCGCGGGAAGTCGCCGCGTTCGATGCGCTTGGCGCACTGCGCCCGCTCGGCCTCGAGGAGCATTTGACGCCGCAGCGCTCCAATGGCCTAGCCTCCATGGTGAAGCGGCTGAAGGCCGAAGCGGTCAAAGCCGTCGTCGCGTGACGGCGCTTCAGGACGCCTCAGCCCGTAATGCAGGGCGAGGCGGGCCAGCGCCAGCCGCAGCACCACCTTTCCCGACCGTGACGGCCAGCCGAGCCGGCGCTCGGCCGCTTCGAGGCCGCGTTCGAGGCAGCAGACCTCGAGCAGGATGCTGGCGAGCCCCTCCCCTACCGCCTTGAGCGCCCGCTCAAGGCGGGTCCGCGCCTGGAGGACGCGCTCGGCGGCCGGCAGGCCGTCGGGCGGCAGGCCCGAGCGTCGACCGCCAGTCGTCGAGACCGCGCCCTCGACGCCCCACAGGGCCGTCACCCGCGGCGACAGCTGAGCCAGCTCGAAATCCTGCCGCAGCCTTTCGCCAGCGGCGAATTCATCCTGCGAGATCAACGGCTGGCCGTGGCCATCGCGGCGTTGCGCCAGCCAGAGCAACGGCGACTCTGCCTGGCGCCGGCCGCCGCGAAGGGTCGGCACCCTGCCGACGAGTCGGTCGCCGTCCTCCGCCGTCACGAGCTCGAGCCGCCGCATCTCCGCAACGACCGAGGCCGGCACGGCCGAGGCACCGCGCACCCGCTTGCCTTTCAAGGTGACCACAACGAAATCGTCGCCGCGGCGGACCAGGGCCCGCCGCCCGGTGCCGAGCAGCCGCACCACGCGCCTGATGGCGCTGGCCAATCCCGGTGTCGTGTTCGCTTTTTGTTCCATTGCCAAATCTCGCCTTCGGATGAAAAGGGCGAGTTTTTTCGTTCAAAGGTATGGGATATGTCAACTAAGAAGTGCGGATACGCAAGACTTCAACGTGAAGTCGCATTGATGGCCCAGGACACATCGGTCGCCGGCACGCATACATCGTAGCAAAGGATCATCGCGGCCAGCCTGCCGTCCCGCGACAACGGCAGTTTCAGCCAGAATTGCACCAGATGTTCTTTGGAAACCCTGGGGCCGCGCACGATACCTTGCGCTGGTCGGCCGGACGTCGCCACCCGTTCATAGGAGGCTGCCCAATATTCGGCGGTGCGGCCGAAATCGATCTCATCAAGATAAAGTCCGGTTATCTCTCGATCGTAGATGTCGCGCAGCCGCGTTCCGGCCAGCCGCACCTTGAGCTTGCCGGTCCCGATCTCGCATTCGATCAGGCTCACTTGCGGCAGAAGGCGCGGAAAGTGGGCCGGGCTGATGTCCGCCCGATCGGGCATGCGCCGCCCGGCCGCCTTTTCCGACCAGTAATCGAAGAGCTGTCGCTGTTCGGGGATGACGAGCTGAGCCCGAAACGCCCCTTGCGACATATCCCGCGCCATGGGGGCCGCCCTCCCTTCGCGAATCGGCACGTCGAACAGTCCTTCAACTTATGAATCGACGGCGCCGCTACCGCAAGGTCGCCAGCAACACAAAGCGCTTGAAATCGTGGAGAGATTGGTTCTTGCCGCCGTCACTTGCCGCGCGGACGCTGCCCGAGGCCCATCTGCCGTGCCAGCTTCGAGCGCGCGACCGCATAGTTGGGAGCGACCATCGGATAGTCCGGCGGCAGACCCCACTTTTCGCGATAGCGCTCCGGTGTCAGGTCGTAATGGGTGCGCAGATGGCGCTTCAGCGACTTGAACTTCTTGCCGTCCTCGAGGCAGATGATGTAGTCCGGCGTCACCGACTTCTTGATCGGCACGGCCGGCCTCACCTCTTCGAGGACGACCTCACCACCGGTCGACACGGCACCGTTCAAAGCCCTGATGACGTCGTTGATGAGGCTAGGCAGCACCGTGACAGGAACGGAATTGTTCCCGACATAGGCTGCAACAATATCGGCGGCGAATTCCACCAATTCAGATTTGTTTTCCATTTGCTGGTCCCCCCGGGTTCCAATGGCGCCCGTATATGACCAGAACGTCAGACCGTGCAAGAGAATTCTTATTGAAATAGTCAAGTTCTGCCAGAACTAGAGGTCGATCCGGCAAATCGCAGTTCCAATAAGTCAACAATACTTTGGCTTTATTAAATGATAAGGATTCCAAAAGTCTATACGCATGACGATAGTATGGTCCGACGAGGTCATGCTTGTCGCCTGCAGTCGCCTGCGCCAACCGCTCAGGAGCAACCGCACGGACAGGTGCAACGCTGCTCAAGGCCGCCACCGCGCCTTGTGGCGATTGAAAGTCAGGCAGGAGTGGCTGCCGCGCCAGGGATCGCCTATCTATAGCTGGACAGTCGCTTGAGGGAGTCCAAATCCATGACCATGGAAGACAAGGTCGGTGTGAAGTCGGATGCCGAGTGGCGCGCCGAGCTGACACCGGAGCAATATTACATCACCCGCCAGAACGGGACTGAGCGGCCATTCTCGCATCCCTACAATCTCGAAAAGCGCGGCGGCCTCTATGTCTGCGTCTGCTGCGGCGCGCCCCTGTTCCGCTCCGAGGCGAAGTATGAATCGGGAAGCGGCTGGCCGTCCTACTTCACGCCGGTGTCGGATGATGCGGTCAGGGAGATCGAGGACAATTCACATTCCATGGAGCGCGTCGAGGTGCGCTGCGCCCGCTGTGATGCGCATCTCGGGCATGTGTTCCCGGACGGCCCCAAGCCGACCGGCCTGCGCTATTGCATGAACGGAACGGCACTGCGCCTCGAACCTGACGCGGCGGAGAAGGGCAAGTAGCGGGAGGTGCTGGGGTGGACCATTTCATTCGCTACTACGACGAGTCGCTCGACAAGGAGACCTGCCGGCAGATCATCAGCCGCTTTGACGGCGATCGGCGGCAGATCTCTGGTCGGGTCTCCGGCAACGCCGGACCCGAGCTCGATCGCGCGGCCAAGCAGACGAACGAGCTGATCCTGCCCGACGACGCGGTGTGGTCCGACGTCAAGCGGGCATTGCAGCAATCGATGTCGGTGGGGCTCGGGAAATACCAGCGCGACGTCAAGTTCCTCGCCGGCTCGGACCACAAGTCGCTCTATGCGGAACCGCTGCGGGTCAAGAAATACGATATCGGCGGCCAGTTCTCCTGGCACATCGACTGCAACTCGGCGCAGAACCATTCGCGCTGCCTGGCCGTCCAATGGTACTTCAACGATGTCGCCGAAGGCGGGGCGACCGAGTTCGAGGACCAGAAGACGGCGATCGCCTGCCGCGAAGGCCGCCTCGCCTTCTTCCCGGTGTCATGGACCTATCGCCACCGCGGCGCGCCGCCGCTCAGCGGGCCGAAATATGTCTGCACCACGTTCATCCATCCGCGCTTCTAGGCATCAGGCAACAGGCATCAGGCAGTGCACGGAGGACCTGCCTACGAATACTGCCCATTTCCTGCTCACCACATCTTAACCATCCTGCGGCAAGCTTGCCGCATGAGTGAGTGGCGTCCCAAGCGTATCGTTGCAGCACCGCGTATTGACAGCCGACGTCATCGGGAGATCCATGACGCCCTGGGAAGCGCGGCATTCGAGCAGCTTCTCGACCGGTTCTTCAGCGAGGCCGAGCAGCTGCTCGCCACTTTGCGCACAGCCGAAACCGCCGACCAGACGTCGAGGCTGCGCCACGTCCTGGCCGCCACAGCAGGCAATGTCGGGTTTGTTCGCCTCGCCGTGATGGCGCGCCTCGCCACCCCCGCCGACGTGCCGATCCTGCGCGCCGAAATCGGACGGCTGCAGATCGACCGGAGCCGGCTCATGCCAGCCCTTTGAAATACTCGATCGTCGTCGGGAGACCCTTGTCCAGCGTTACTGTCGGCGACCAGTCGAGGCGGGTCTTTGCCAGCGTGATGTCGGGCCGCCGTTGCTTGGGGTCATCGGCCGGCAGCGGACGGAACTCGAGCTTCGAGCGCGACTTGACCAATCTCACGACAATCTCGGCGAGCTCGCGGATGGTGAATTCCGTCGGATTGCCGAGATTGACCGGACCGGTGAAATCCGCCGGGCTGTCCATCAGGCGGACGAAGCCTTCGACAAGATCATCGACATAGCAGAAGGATCGCGTCTGGCTGCCATCGCCATAGATGGTGATCGGCTCGCCCTTGAGCGCCTGAACAATGAAGTTCGACACCACCCGACCATCGCGAGGATGCATGCGCGGCCCATAGGTGTTGAAGATCCGCGCCACCTTCACCTCGAGCCCATGCTGACGGTGATAATCGAAGAACAGCGTCTCGGCGCAGCGCTTGCCCTCGTCATAGCAGGAGCGCGGACCGATCGGATTGACATTGCCCCAATAGGATTCGGTCTGCGGGTGAACCGAGGGATCGCCATAGACTTCGCTGGTCGAGGCCTGGAAGATCCGGCATCTGAGCCGCTTGGCGAGGCCCAGCATGTTGATTGCGCCGTGCACCGAGGTCTTCGTCGTCTGCACCGGATCGTGCTGGTAATGGATCGGGGACGCCGG
>JBIOYR010000097.1:0-34370 GCA_044870245.1 Aestuariivirgaceae bacterium
GCGTCGCGCCGAGGTCGAAGGCCGCCTCCTCCTGAGCGACATCGAACCCGTAAAGCCGGATCGAGACGATCATGGTGACGATCGGGACCACCCAGACCAGGTGCATGAAGACGGCAGTCTTCCAGGAGGGCGAGATGCCCATGGTGCTCATCGTGACCAATGCGGCGAGCCCCAACACCGATTGCGGAAAGAAGATCGGCAGCAGGAGCGTCTTCTGAAACAGCGAGCGTCCTGGCCATTCGTAACGGGCAAAAGCGAGCGCGCCCGGGATAGCGAAAGCGGCAGCGAGAATCGCCACGCTGGCGGCAACCTCGAGCGAGGTCCATTGCAGGTCGTAGGTCAGCTCAAGCCCCAGCGCGTCGCGATAGGCATCCAGCGACCAGATGCGATGCGGGAAGCGCATGAAACGGGTATTGGCGAGCGAGGCCAGCACGATGCTGATGATCGGCAGGTAAAGCAGGACCACGATCACCATGGTCCAGACAATCCGCGCGGTGGTCAGGGGACGGGATTCCATGCCTCCCTCAGCGTCGAAACAGGCGGTCGACGTCGAGCCGCCGCATCGAGGGGAAAACAACCAGAGCGGTGATGACGCACAGCACCGTCGCCAATGCCGATCCGAGCGGCCAATCCTGCGCATAGTTGAACCGCTGCTCGATCGACTGCACAGCAACAACCACGGACTGGCCGCCAAGTATCGCCGCCTCGGCGGTGGCGCCGAGTGCGAGGACAAAGACAAGCAGCCCACCGATCAGGATGCCGGGAAGTGCGATAGGCAGCTCGACATTGATAACGGTCTGCCAGCCGCTGGCGCCAAGATCCTTGGCCGCCTCAACCTGTTCGCGAGGTACCTGTGAAAGGCCGAGCACCATCGGAAAGATGGCGAAGGGGAGATAAATGTAGACCATCCCGACAAGGGTCGCGAGCGGCGTGAACAGGATGCTGCCGACGTCGATGCCGAAGAGCGCATTCATGGATCCTGCCAGGATGCCGCCCTTCGGCATCATGAAAAGGTGCGCTCCGAACAGCCGCACGCTTTCAGCAATGAACACCGGAACCGCGACAAGGATGGAGATGAGCGATGCGAACCGTCCGGCATGGACCACAAGCGCCTTGGCGATCGGCCAAGCGATCACGAGCGACAGGACGGTGGTTGCTGCGGCAAAGGCAAGCGACCACATGAGCGGTCGCCAGTAGCCCTCTTCGACGATGATCCGGTAATTTGCGAGCGTTGGTTCACCGACCAGACCGAAGCTGCGGGGCGGCATGAACCCGGTATAGACAATGAACAAGAGAGGCAGGGCAAAACCGACAAGCAGCAGGAGCACCACCGGGATCACGGAGACAAGGCCGTTTCGCGCACTCTCGTCCATGGACTCACTCGGTGACAACGACGGCATCGGCGATATTGAAGCCGACCCGGATGGTGGTGCCCGCCGGGGGCGGAGCGCGGTTTCCGCCGATTTCGCTGATGAAGGTTTTCTCGCCGCTTCTCAGCAGGACCTGCGTGCGCGATCCGAGGACGTAGTCGTTCAGAAGCTCGCCTTCGAACTCGACGTCGGCGCGGCTCCCCTCGCCGAGCACGCGAAGGCATTCGGGCCTAAGCACGATCCACCCTTCGCTTGCGTTCCGCGGCGAGCTTGCCAGGGTGAATCCGAGTTCCGGCAAACGCCAATCGTTGTGGTCCCGCGTCAGCTTCAGCAGGTTCACCTCGCCCATGAATTCCGCGACGAAACGAGACCCGGGATGGCGGTAGATGGTGAGCGGATCGCCAGTTTGCACGATGCGCCCGTCGCGCATGACCGCGATCCGATCGCTCATGACCATGGCTTCCTCGAGACTATGAGTGATATAGAGGAAGGTCTTGCCGGTGGCCCGATGCAGGTCCTTCATCTCCATCTCGAGAACCTTGCGGAGCCGATAGTCGATCGCGGAGAGCGGCTCGTCGAAGAACAGGATCTCGGGGTCGGATGCCAGCGCCCGGGCGAGAGCCACCCGCTGGCGCTCGCCGCCGGAGCAGGCAAGAACCGATTTCCGATAGAATTCGCGCGGTAATCGCACGAGGTCCATCAGCGATTCTGAACGCAGCCGCCGTTCGGCAGGCTTCACCCGCCGCATGGTCAAGGCGAACTCGATGTTCTGTCCCACCGACATGTGGCTGAAAAGCGCCAGCGACTGAAAGACCATGCAGGTCGGCCGCAGATTGGCCGGCATGTCATTGATCCTCTGGCCGCGCAGCAGGATGTCGCCGGAGGTCGGCCTGTCGAGACCAGCCAGCATGCGGAGCAGCGTGCTTTTGCCGCTTCCCGACGGCCCGACAATGGTGAAGAACTCACCCTGAGGTATGTCCAGGGTGACGCCGTCCACAGCCTTCATTGCGCCGAAGGAGCGCGTCACGCCGCGCAGCGACAGGATCGGAACATGCTCGCCGCGGGGTCGCAGGTCGCCTCCGGCAAGCGGTCGCTGGGCAGTGATCACCTGGAAGGAACTCACCCTCGGGCGCGGCGGGCAGCCGTGTAGATGTCGAGCAGCTTGTCGTATTCCGGCACGATGTCGAATTCGACGGCCTTCGAGACACGCTCCTCCAGCGTGTCATATTGCATTGCTGCGAGCTGCTCCTTGGAGAATTTCGAGAGCACCTTGTCCTGCACCATCTGGGTGACCGGCTGGAGGTTGTTGTTGGCAGTGGCGACGATATAGGCCGCATCCGGCGTGGTGATCCATTCGAGGAAATCGAAAATCTTCGGATGAAGGTTGGGGTTGTTGATCGCCGAATTGAGCTCGATCCAGTTGATGCTGCCCTTGCCGTCGGCCGGACCACTGAGCGGCGTGACGGCGAAGAAGTTGTTGTTGCCCTCGAGGCGCGCGCCGGCGATCGAGTACGTGCCGCCGGTGAAATACATGTCGATCTCGCCATTCAGCATGGCGAGGTTGAGCTGGACGAAGTCGGTGGTGATCAGCTTGGCGTTCTTGACCCAGAGCTCCGCCGTCTCCTTGAACTTGGCCACATCCGCGTCGGTCTTTTCCTTGAATGGGTGGACGCCGGCGCCGAGGCATATGTCCATGACGTTCCAGTCGTCATAAGCGAGAATCCCGAAGCGCTGGTTGAAATCGGGGTTGCTGAACAGGCTCCACCCCTCCTTCTCCGCCGTGGCGTTTGAGATCTTGTCGGTGTTGATGACGAAATCGAAGGTCTCGAAGCGCTGGACGACGCCGAGCAGATGCTGCTCGTCCTTGCTGTATGCACGCTTGAATGGCGGCTTGAACTTGGGGAACATCTGCGCGTAGAGCGGCTCGAACCGATCACGCGGCACCTCGACGATCAGCTTCTCCGGCCAGAGATAGTTGCGTGCCCATGGATCGTTCACATTGAGAAAGTCGAAGTTTTTCGTCTCGCCGGCCCGGAGACGATTGACCGACTGCGGGTCGGAAATGTGGATCTCCGGCTTGAGTGTCCCGCCGGTATCCTTCTTCCAGAGATCGGCCATGCGGGGATCGGCGTAACCGTCCCACACCAGCTGGTTCAGCACCCGGTCCTGCGCTCTGGCCGGCCCGCCCCAAGCGGCGGCGGCAAGGCCTGCCGAAGCGCCCGCCAGGAGAGCGCGTCGAGTCACACTTGACCGCTGCATGCCCGCATTCCGCACTGGATTTCTGGCGACGATCTCCTTCAGAAGGCCCTGATCATCCATGGCAATTTCCTCGTTTTTGGCCGGCTTTTTCGACAAAGGCAATTAACTGCGACGATATTGAGAGAGTCAACGTCGTTCTAGGTAGGAAGGTGCGATGCTTTCGAGCTCCTCGAGCAGCTGGTCAGTCGTGCGCTGCCGGCAATAGCCGCTGATTGCCCGGAGCGAATTGTGATGGCGCTCGGCGCTGTAGGAAGCGCAGCCGTCGGTCACCTGGGTCACGAGATAGCCGAGATCGCAGGCGTCGCGAATGGCAGATTCGACACATTGGTCGGTGACAATCCCGCTGATCACCAGCTGCCTTATCCCGAGGTTGCGGAGGATATAGTCGATGTGGGTCGACACGAACACGCTGGACGAAGTCTTCGGCAGCCAGATCTCGTCGCCTGCCGGGGCGAGCTCATCGATGACTCTGCCGTCCCAGGAACCCTTCGGCACGTGGAAGCCGGTGATCTTGTAATCGAGACTGCGATCACGGCCATCGGCGGTGAGGCTCTCGATCGTCGTATACATCACTTCGATGCGCCGCTCGCGGAAGGAACGCTGGAGCCGCTGCATGTTCGGAATGACCCTGCATCGCATCTCCTCGAAGAACCAACCGTACTGCTCTTCGAACGCCTGGTCCGTAAGACCCTTGAATTCGGCTCCTTCACGGCGCGCCGCGAAATTCTGCACGTCGACGAACAGCAGCGCGCTCGATTTCGGATTGAGGGCAATGTCGCGGCTGAGGATTTCCGGCTCGCTTGCAATAGACATCGTGATATCCCTTCAACAGGTGTTAAGCAGCGAAACGGTCCGGCGTGCAGGGCGAGATATCCTCGCTGGTCTGGTGATCGAGCACGCATTCGCTGGCGAGCCGGGCGGTTATCGGACCGAGGGTGTAACCGGCATCGCCGGGAATCGCAAAATAGAGGCCGGGGATTGCCGCGACCGGGCCGATCACGCCGCAGCCGTCCACAACGGTATTGATGCCGGCCCAGGTGCGGATCACCCGCAAGGGCGAAAGCTGCGGGACGATGTGCTGGGCGAGGCTGAGATTACCGATCATGCTGGAGAGCCGGGTCATCGGGATCTCGCCCTCGGCCCCGAGGTTGGCCGGCCAGCCGCCGCCGATCACCGCCTGGCCGCTGCCGAGCTGCTTGATGGTGATCGGACGATCGGCATGCTGAACAAGATGGGTGATGAAGGTGGAGGTGCCTTCCGTGATGTTCATGTGGAGCGGATCGGGAGCCGCCGGGAGGTCAAAACCGAGCTGGGCAGCCAGCGGCTTGCTGCCATAGCCGGCGGCGAGCACGACCTTGCCGGCCTTCAGGGTGCGGTTGGCGGTGGTGATGCGGAACCCGCTTCCCTCCCGTTCGAGAGCAAGCACCGCCTCCTGTCCGATGCGCAAGGCGCCCTTGGCACTCGCCCAGCGCCGAATGGCCGCGTTGGCGAGAAGCGGATTGACCTTGCCCTCATGAGCGCAGAACTCCGCCCCGATCACCGCTGGACCGAGATAGGGTGCGATCCGATCGAGCTCGGCGCGGTCGAGGATGTCAACGTCGAGCCCGAGCTCGGCTTCGCGCCTTGCCTTCCGCGCCAGAAAGTCGAGCTGGCGCTGATCCTCGGCGATCATCAGGCCGCCGGCGACCTTCACCTCGCAATCGACGCCGAGCTCGCGCTGAAACTCCTGCCAGTAGGCCGCTGCCAGCTTGTAGAGAAAGAGCATGCTTTCGAGACGCGGAACGAGATGGGGATAGCGCTCGAGAAAGACGCTCTGCATCTGGACGTGGAGGCTGCCGGCATTGGCGGTGGTGCCGCCGACATAGTCGGCATCGATCACCACGACCTCGGCGCCCTCCGCCGCCAGGAAGCCTCCAAGGCACGATCCCACAATGCCGCCGCCGATGATGGCGATGGCAATCTCGCCGAGCCGGTGCGGCAACGGCGTCATGCGGTGGGCCAGCGCGCGATGTCGGCGATCGCCACCGGCTTCACCGGCATGCGCGGCGCAAAGCGCATGCTCTCGTCGAGTGCTGCACCATGGGACCTCGCCACCAGCTCCGACAGGATCATGCCGCAATAGCGGCCCTGGCAGGGTCCCATGCCGACCCGCGTGACGCGCTTCAGGTCACCGATCGGCAGCGGACCGTCGGACAGCGCTTCGTCGATCTGGCGAAGCGTGATCTCCTCGCACCGACAGATCAGTGTGTCGGGCGTTGCCAGCCGAACGCCGAGGCGCGGGGCGGCGTAAAGGCTCCACAGCTTCTTCTGGAACCGCCGATGCCGCTTGAGCTCGTACCTCGCGCGCGCCTCCGACTCCGCGAAGGGGGCCCATTGGCGGTGCCCAAGCTCCAGCGCGGCCGCATGGCCGGCAATCGTGCCTTCGGCGAGGGAGGCGCGTGCACCGACGAGGCCGGTGCAGTCGCCGATGCCGAACACGCCATCGACACTGGTTCTGCCTTGTTCGTCCGTCACGACGATGAACTGCCCGCGCCCCTCATCGAATTTTTGGCGGCAGCCCAGGGCGCGCAGGATTTCGCTCGAGGGCTCGAAACCATGACCGAAACAGACTGCGTCGACCTCGAACGTCCGCTCGACCTCGCCTCCCCGTGATGGATAGGCCGAGACATGCGTCGCCAGGCGGCCCGACGCGACCTGGTCGATCCGGGTGACGGCCGAGCCGTAGATGATCGGGACATGGCGAAGCGCCGCACGATATTTCAGGCCTTCGAGAAGCAGGCGCGGCGCGGCGCCGAGCATGCCGATGAGGAACGGCAGCGACAGCGCGGCAGTCATTGGCGCAATCTCGACGACCGCGGCGACGTCGGCACCGCCGCTCAGCAGCTCGCTTGCCACCTGGATGTTCAGCGGACCGTTTCCGGCCAGGAGGATGCGCTTCCCGGCGAGGCGCCGATAGCTCCGCCACAAGGTCTGCGCCGCACCGGTGGTCATCACGCCCGGAAGGGTCCAGCCCGGCACCGGAACCGCCCTTTCATACGCGCCGGTGGCGACGATCAGCCGCTCGGCATTGAAACGGCGAAGCACGCCGCCGGCGGTGCCGATCAGCTCGTGCCGGCTGAAGGCGCCCCAGATCTCGACACCGGACCTGATGTCGACGCCGAGGCGGTGGGCCTTGTCGACGAGGCGCGCTCCCTCTTCATGCTGGGGATCGGCCGGCGGCGAGCCGGCGCCCTCGACCGCGATCTGCTTGAAATACTGGCCGCCAGGCATCGGGCGCTCGTCGACCACTGTCACGCGGCCGCCGGCAAGGCGCGCGGCGATCGCCGCGGACAGGCCCGCCGGTCCGCCGCCAATGACAAGGATCTCGACCTGCTCCTCAGGCACATCGTCGACAAGCTTCGGCTCGACGCTGACCTCGGTGCGCGACAATACCCGCCCGAAGATCTCGCGGCGAACCATCATCGGCCGATCGAGCTTGGTCATGCAGGCGCGCTGGTTTGGCTTGCCGTCGACCTCGATCAGGCAATCCTGGCAGACACCCATGCCGCAGAAGATCCCCCTCCCCGCGCCGGATCGTGTCTGGCGGAATTCACGGATGCCGGCCGCGGTCAGCGCCGCCGCAAGGCTCTCGCCATAGCGGCCCTCCAGCGGTGCGCCGTCAAAGGTGAACTGGATTCGCCCGCTCATGAGTGATGGCCATCACTGATCGACTGTCGGAGAGTTGGCAATGTATCAAGCCTGTGCATAATGAATGTCGATCTCCCGAGCGTTCAGAGCATGGATCGGTGCATGGATGGCCTGCTGGCAGGACGGATAGCTGTCGTCACGGGCGGTGCCCGCGGTATTGGCAGAGCCATCGTCGAGCGGTTTGCCGAACATGGCGCGACCGGGTTGGTCCTCGACGCCGAGGCGGTCATCGCCGCGGGGGCGCTTCCCGAAGGCTTTGCCGGGCGGATCGGCGATGTAACCATGGAGGCCGAGCTCGCGGCCCTGATGGCGGAAGCCGGCAAGACGTTCGGCCGGATCGACGTGCTGGTCGCCAATGCGGGCATCGTGCCACCCTGGCATGAAACCTCGGATCTCGATTTCGACGAATGGGACCGGGTGTTCGCGGTCAATGCTCGCGGGATCGCCGCAGCGATCAAGCACGCCGTGCCGTTCATGATGAATCGAGGCGGGGCGATCGTTGCGACCGCCTCGATCAACGCCGTCAAGGCCGCCGCGCGACAGCTTGCCTATACCGCCTCGAAACACGCGGTGCTGGGGATCGTCCGCTGCGCGGCACTGGATCTCGGCCGTTTCGACATTCGCGTCAATGCCCTTGCCCCCGGGCCGGTGCTGACCGCGGCGCTGCGCGAGCGCATCCGCTATCGGCAGACGCTCGGCGGCCCATCGGAAGAGCAGTCGGCAGTCGAACTGGCGGCGCAAACCCCTCTCAATCGGATTGCGACCGAAGCGGACATCGCCAATGCGGCGCTGTTCCTCAGCTCGGATCTTGCAAGCGCCATCACCGGGCACATGCTGCCGATCGATGCCGGGTATTCGATCTGAGCGCTCAGAGGGTGGATTCAAGGCGGGCATTGACCACGAGTTCAGCCACCGACGAATTGTTGGGAAGCCTGAGCAGAAAAGCGACCGCTTCCGCAATGGTGGTCGGAGCGATGCGGTTGGGGCCGGGCGTCACGCCCGGTATTCCGGCAACGAAGTCGGTGTCGACCGCCCCCGGGCAGAGCGCCGTCACCCGAACGCCTTTGTCCCAGCCTGCGAAGCGCGCGGCATGCGACAGCGCCAGAACGGCATGCTTGGTCGCGGCATAGGCGATGGACACTGATGCATCGCGATAGCGCTTGGCGTCGGTCGAGGCGATATTGATGATCCGCCCATTGCCCGCCTTGGCAAGATGGGGAAGCGCCAATCTGATGAGCCGGAACGGCGCTTTCACATTGACGGCCCAGAGGTCGTCCAATGCCTGCTCGTCGCCTTCCAAAAAGCTCAGCGGTTTCATCAGGCCGGCATTGTTGATAAGCGCATCGACCCGGCCGAACCTTTCGAGCGTCGCGCCGAGCCATGCCTCCGCCGACGCCGCATCGAGGGCATCGAAGCGCGAAACCAGCGGCGGATCCGCAGACCCGGCAAACTTTGCGGCGATCTCATTGGGGCGACGGCCGGCCAGCGACAGCCGATAGCCGTCATTGGAGAGACGCTGGGCAATGGCAGCGCCAATGCCGGTCGAACCACCGGACAGCATCACCACACGGCCGGCGACCGGCAGGAGCTCGGAGCGGGTCGCGCGTTCGTCAACCACTAGAACAGCCCCTGATAGACGCCACCGTCATTGACAATGTTCTGCCCGGTCATGAAGCCCATCTGCGCACTGCAGAGAAATGCAATGAGATCGCCGCATTCCTGCGGGTCGGCGAAGCGCCCGGCCGGACAGCTCCTCAGCCGATCCTCGACAATCGCCTCATAGGTCGTGTTGCCGCGGCGGGCATGATCGTGAAGATTGGTCTGCAAGGCCTCCGTGTCGAAGAATCCCGGGCAGACACTGTTGATCGTCACATTGTGCGGAACGAGCTCGCGCACCATGGATGCTATTGCACCTGCGAGCGCCAGCCGCGCCGCGTGGGTGTGAGCGAAATTCACCTGCGGAAACTTTATGAAGCTGACCGAGATGTTGACGATCCGCCCGAAGCGACGCTCCACCATCGAAGGGACGACGCCGCGTATCAGCTCGAGGGCAGAGAAGAAATGCATGTCCAACCAATGCTGCCACTCCTCGCGTGCCATGCTGCGAAAGTCGGCCGGGGTCTGCCGGACGCCGGGATTGGTGACGAGAATGTCGAGGTTCCCGCATTGCGAGAGGATTGCTGCCTGTCCTTCGTGGCTGGTGACATCGGCCTGCACAAAGCCGACGTGATTTCCCGTCTCGGTTTCGATTTCGCGGGCCGCCCTGGCGAGCGCTTCCTTGTTTCGCGCCACCAGAGTGACGGACGCGCCTTCGCGGGAGAGTGCAAGAGCGGCGGCACGGCCAAGTCCCTTGCTCCCCCCGCAAACCAATGCGCGACGCCCGCCAATGCCGAGGTTCATCGCGAGACCCTATCCCGCGACGGCGAACGAGCCGGCGAGCAGGCGGGAGGGAACACGGAAGCGGCCGGCCACATCCTTCAGCTGCTCGCGCTCGGTGATGATCTCCGCATCCTCCCCATTGACCAGCACCGTGGCGGGCAGGAGCTGCGCGTTGTAGCGTGCCGCGCAGGATTCGGTGTAGCCGCCGGTGTCGAGGAAGGCGACGAGATCGCCGCGCTTCAGGGGCGGCATCATCCGCCTGGCGCCCACCTCATCGGAGTTGCAGAGCGAGCCGACAAGGTCCACCTCCTTGGTCCCCTTGGCATCGGCGTTCACCACTGGAACGGCATGGTAGTACCAGTCCAGCACTGCCGCCCATGGCAGATGGTTGGTCGAGATATCGAGATTGACCCACTCCTTCTTCTCACCCTGCTTGACCGCACCGACACTGCCGACCGAAATTCCGCTCGGGCCGGAGAGCGATCGACCAGGCTCCATCCGAAGCTTGGGAAGCGGCAGCCCGCGCCTCTCCGCCTCGTCCTTGATCGCGGCGCAGCAATGCTCGGCATAGTCATCGGGGGTCGGCGCCGCCTTGTCGTCGAGCTGGCTCTTGGGGCCGGTGCCATAGGGCTTGCCAAAGGTCCAGCCGCCGCCGATGTCGATGCAGGGTGGTGTCCAGCCGGTCTTGTCCCGGATGTGGTCCGACCACACGATCATCTCCCGCGCCATCACGGCGAAGTCGCGCGGGTCATTGGTCATGCGGCTGAGATGGAAATGCGTCTCCTTGAGGTGAATGTGCTTCATGGCCTTGGCGCGCTTGACGATCTCCACCGTCTGGCTTCGCGACATGCCCCATTTGGTGCTGTCGCTCTGCTCCTTCAGGGTGCCCGGACCGTGCATCGCCACGCCGGATCGACCGGCGAGCGGGTCGAGATCGAGCTTCAGGCGGATCCCGATATCGGCCTCCTTGCCGAAGCGTCGGCAGATGGCGTCGATCTGGTCGAGCTCGTCCATCGCATCGATATTGATGCAGAGCCCGTTCAGGATCGCCATCTCGAGCTCTTCGGGCTGCTTGTTCGACCCGTTCAGGACCAGCATCTTCGGGTTCGAGCCGGCAAGCAGCGCGAGATACATCTCGTTGACGCCGAAGCAGTCGCCGCCGGCGCCCTCCTGGTTCATGATGTGGCGGATGGCGAGACCGTTGTTCGACTTGTTGGCGAACAGGATCTCCACATCCGGATAGCGGCTGCGGAATGCGTCGCGGAAGCGCCGGTATGTGTAGCGCAGCTGGTTCTCCGAGATGACGTAGAGCGGCGTGCCGAACCTCTCGGCGAGCTTCTCGACGTCGCAGCCATCGACCCAGAGATTGCCATTCGGCCCGACGCCGATGAACTCGCCGAAGCTGGTCTTGTATTTGGGCGGTACGAGTTTCGGGGGAATTCGCGACTGAACGGTCATGGGAATGTCTCCTTCAGATGTCTTATCAGATCATTAGGCCGAGCTCGACCAAGCCCTTGCGCAGTCCCTCGACCTGCCGGGGCTCCAGGGCACGAAGCGGCGGGCGTGGCTTGCCGCCGCCGGGAAAGCCGAGAAGATCCATGGCAGCCTTGGTCGAAGGATAGAGGGTGCGCCCCTCGGCGGTAAACAGATCGGTCAGCAGGCGACCGGTCCGTTGCAAGGCGGCGGCGCGATGCCGGTCGCCATTCCTGGCCGCATCGAAAAGCGGCCGGCCGCCTTCCGGCCAGACATTGGGGAAGCAATCGACGAAACCGTCGGCACCAAGTTCGACCGCCGGGGCGCCATAGATCGAGGACGGCCCGCAGAACACCCGGATCTTGTCGATCGAGGCGATGAGCGTGGCGTAGAAATTGTTCCAGTCGCCCGAGCTCTCCTTCACCGCAACGACAGTGTCGAGATCGGCAAGCCGGCGAACCAGCGGCGGCGCGAGATGGTTCACGGCGTTGCCGGGGATATTGTAGAGCAGGATCGGCACCCGCGTCTGGCTGACGACGTCGCGATAATGGGCGAAAATCTCGTCGTCGGTCAGCTTGACGAAATAAGGCGGCAGGATCAGCACGCCATCGACGCCGGCCTTCTCAGCCATTTTGGTGAGCTTCACTGTCTCCTCGACAGTGACGGCGCCGGTGCCGACGATGAGCGTGACCCGCCTGGCGACCGCCTCGACGGCGAGATCGTAGTACCTCCTGCGCTCGTCATGGCTGAGCGCCCAGAACTCTCCGGTGCAGCCGGCAACGACAAAACCGTTGGCGCCCGCGGCGATCAGGCGATCGACATTGGCCGCGAAAGCCTTCTCGTCGATACGGTCGTCCTTGGTGAACGGGGTCGTCAGCGCCGGAAAGGCGCCGGCCCAGTCGATGCTGCTTCTGTTCATGCGCAATCTCCCGCTTGAGTGCTAAGACATGCGAAGTCCGGTGGCGCGGTCAAAGATATGAAGCTTCGAGACGCGAAAGCTGATCTTCGCGCTTTGACCCATGTCGAGACGCATATGGGCCGGGACCCGGGCCTTGACGGTCGTGCCCGGCAGAGCGAAGAGAACGATGCTCTCATGGCCGGTGGGCTCCACGACCTTCACTTCGGCGGGGAAGCCCACCTCGTCGAGCAGGACATCCTCCGGACGAATGCCGAGCTTGATCGGGGTGATGTCGGTCCTGGCGGGCGCGACATGCCGGTCGGGAAGCGTGATCGTCGTCTCTCCGATCCGGACCTCGGCGCTGCCATTGCGACGGTGCAGGTCGGCATCGAGAAGGGTCATGGAGGGAGTCCCGATGAAATCGGCGACGAACACATTGGCCGGCCGCTGGTAGATCTCGGCCGGCGTGTCGAACTGCTGCAGATCGCCGCCACGCATGACCGCGATCCGCGACGACATAGTCATCGCTTCGAGCTGGTCGTGGGTCACATAGACCATGGTCCTGCCGATCTTGCGGTGCAGCTCGATCAATTCGGTGCGCATATGAGCGCGGAGCTTGGCATCGAGGTTCGAAAGCGGCTCGTCGAGAAGAAAGATGTCAGGCTCGCGGACCAGAGCGCGGCCGAGTGCGACGCGTTGCTGCTGGCCGCCGGAAAGCTCCCTGGGCTTGCGCGACATGAACGGTTCGAGCTGCAGCAGGCGGGCCACGGCAGCGACGCGGGCCGGCCGCTCGGCCTTGGGCACGCCCCGCTTCTTCAGCGGATAGGCGATGTTCTCCGCGACGGTCATATGGGGATAGAGGGCGTAGGACTGGAACACCATGGCGATGTTGCGCCTGGCCGGGGTGAGGTCGTTGACGATCCGGTTGCCGAAGCTGATGGTGCCGTTCGTCGGAAAGTCGAGACCGGCCAGCATGCGGAGCGTCGTCGTCTTGCCGCAGCCGGACGGCCCGAGCAGGCTCACGAACTCGCCGGCTCCGACTTCGAGATCGAGATCGTTGACGGCGACAAACGTGCCGAACTGCTTGCGAAGCCTCTTGAGCGATATGCCGATGGCTCGCTGCATGCCGGTCAGCCCTTGACGCCCGTTCCGGCAAAGCCGCGGACAAGATAGCCTTGCAGGAAGACGAATATGATGATGAGCGGCAGGCTCATTGCGACGGCAGCGGCCATGAGCAGCGACCACTCGATGTTGAAGGAGGTGACCAGCATGGTGATGACGCCGGTGGTCAACGGGCGGGCCGCGTCGGTGTTGACCAAGATGAGCGCGTAGAAATATTCGTTCCAGGTGACGATGAAGGTGAAGAGGGCGGTCGAGATGATGCCGGGGGTCGCCTGCGGCAGGACCACATCCACGAATGCTCCGAAGCGGCTTGCGCCGTCGACGAGCGCTGCCCATTCGAGTTCCTCCGGCATGCTCGCCATGAAGGATCGCAGCAGCCACAGCGCGTAGGGAAGCGCGAAAGTCGTGTAGGCCACGACGAGGCTGAAGAGCGAGTTGGCGATCCCGACCTTCACCATCATCAGATAGAGCGGCAGGACCAGAACGACCGAGGGCAGCAGGTAGGTGGCGAGGACGAGGAAGGCCATCCGCTCGCGGCCCGGATAGGTGAAGCGGGTGAGGCTGTAGGCGCCGAGCACGGCGACTGCGAGGACGAGCATCGTCGTCGAGGTCGAGAGTATCACCGAATTGCGCATGTATTTCAGGAACGCGGTCTTTTCCAGAAGCGTCCGGTAATGTTCGAAGGTGATCTCCGTCGGCCAGAAGGTGGCGGGGATGCGGAACAGCTCGTCCTGGGGCTTGATCGAGGTGATCACCATCCAGATCAGCGGAAAGATCACGATCAGGACGATCGCCCAGACGGCGAGGCTGACGAGAGGCTGCTTCCAGGGATTGGGCCGGATCATGGCGACCCACCCTTGGCGTGCCGAGTCCGATAGAGATAGGCCACCATGAAGACGAGCAGCACCACCATGATGCCGATGGCGTAGGTCGAGGCCTTGCCCATCGCATTCATCCCGAAGGCCTGCTTGTAGACCAGGATCGGGAGGGTCTGGGTCGAGGTCACCGGGCCGCCGCCGGTCAGCAGGTAGATCAGGTCGAATTCCTTGAAGTCCCAGATCGTCCGCAGGAGCACGATGACGATCAGCACCTCGCGCAACTGCGGCAGCGTGACGTCCCAGAATCGCGACCAGGGACCCGCGCCGTCGATACGAGCCGCCTCGTAGAGCTCGCTCGGAATGGTTTGAAGGCGCGCCAGCACGGCGATGACCACAAAGGGGAAGTATTTCCAGGCTCCGACGAGAATGATGCTGATCATGGCGTTCGGCATCGAACCGAGCCAGTCGAGCGGCATGTCGGACAGGCCCGACACCAGGATGGCGCGATTGAGGATGCCGTAGGTGTCGTTGAACATCCAACGCCACACCAGCACGGCGACCACCGTCGACACGAAATACGGGAACAGCACGAGGCTTCGCGCAAGGGTGCGAAGGTAGAAATTGAGATTGAGCAGGAGCGCCATGGCGATGCCGAACACCACCTGGAGCGTCAGCGTGCCGACGGTCCAGACGATGTTGGTGCCGAGAGCCTTCCAGAACTCCTGGGAGGACAGCATGGTGCGATAGTTTTCCAGACCCACCCAGTGGCCCTGCAGCGTCGGCGTGTAGATCGAGAAGAACGACAGATAGATCGCCTCGAACAAGGGATAGGCGATCACCAGGGCGAAGATGAGCAGCGTCGGCGCAATCAGCAGCAAGCCGATCAGGGCATACTGGCTCGGGAGGGATATTCCCAAGCTCGTCTTTCGAGCCTCGATCGTAACCGCACTCATGGCCGCTCTGACGGCCTCCTGCGACAGAACTTCGCCCGCCGCAGGACGACCGTCGTTTGCTCTACGACTTCATGATCGCTTCGAGCTTCTTGGCGGTTTCGCCGATGACGACCTTCTTGTCCTCGCCATTGAGCACGACCCGCTGCACCATCTCCGAGAGAACGTCGGCGGCGATGATGTCCACCGACTTGGTGTTCGGCTTGTGGGCGGGACTCTCGAAGCCCATGTTGTAGCCCTTGGCGGCATTCACCGTCATTTGCTCGACCTCCTTCGGATATTTCTTGATGATCGGGTCGGAGGTGTAGGCAGGATTTTCCGCAATGGTCCGAAGCACCGGCAGCACGTGGCCCGGTGCGGCCAGAAGCTGCTTTATGTAGCCCTCCGGCTCGAACAGGAACGCAGCGAACTGCTTGGCACCGTCCAAATTCTTCGTTCCCTTCGGAATGAACACGCTCGGGAAGTCGTTGAGCGTCGTCTTGGCCACGCTGGCGGATATGGTCGGATATTGCACGCAGGTGATCTTGTCGGCGATGCCCGGGTTCTGCTTGTTGACGTTTGCAAGGACGCGGCCCGCGTAATATCCGGTGGCGCAGGCACCGCTCACGAAGCCGGTGATCATCTCGCCCCAGCTGTAGCCGGTGGCGCCGGGCGGGCAGAGCTCGCGCATGGATTTGTAGAACTCGAGCGCATTCGCCGTTGCATCGCTGTCGATCGCGACCTGAAGGTCAGGCGTGAACAGCTGCCCGCCAGCGCCGTGAATGAAGGTCGTGACGACGAATGACGTCGCGCTGTTCTTGGCGAATGGCAGCGGTGCGCCGAAGATGCCGCCACCTTGCATTTTCTGGGCCGCGGCGCGCAACTCGTCCCAGGTCTCCGGGATCTTTTCGATGCCGGCCTTCTCCATCAGGTCCTTGCGGACCCACAGATTGTCTGCCGCGGTATTGCCGATGCCGGTCCCGGTGAAGTGACCGTCGGCGACCTCGTAAGTCTTGTTGGCGCCCTCGTAATATTTATCGATGCCGATCGCCTTGATGACGTCGTCGAACGGCTCGACCAGACCCTTGGCGTAGTAGCTCGCCACCGAGAATGACGGAATATGCGTGACGATGTCCGGCACCTCGCCGCTGGCGAATGCGGCGGCCATCTGCGCCGGATAGGTCTCATCCGACGTCGGCTCGAATGCCACCTTGATGCCGGGATGAGCAGCTTGGAATTGAGCGATCTGCAAATTGTAGGCTTCAAGTTGCGCCGGTGATGATTGCGGCGACCACCAACGCAATGTGACATCGGCAGCGCGCGCCCGGCGCGGCATGGAGAGCGATCCTACGCCTGCCATCGCAGCGGCAGCGCCGGCACTCAGCAACAAGCTGCGGCGTGTGATCGACCAATGAGGCGAGCCACTTTTCCTTGTCATCTCTTTCTCCCTTACCGAGGCTGTCAGTGCGAACTCTGTCGCATCGTTTTTTTGCGGCGGGACAGCCCTCGAGAGACCGTAGTCGGTTGTCGGACAATCGGCAATAGCGTCCGACGCGATGGCGCTCCCCCTTTCAGCCGCCTGGTCGTGAAACCAGGGTCGAAGTGTCCTTCATGAGCTTCTTGACCGCGGCGACGCCCAGCTCGAGGTGGATGTCGATCTCGCACAGCATCTTGTCGAGATCCTCGCCGAGCGCGATTTCGACATAGCGCTCATTGGTCTCGATGAAGTCGACATCACGCACGATGACCTGACTCATCACGAAGCTCAGCTGGATCTTCTGCGAAAGCTGGCGCCACACGTCGAGAAGGATCTGGTTGCCGGCAAACTCGAAGGGATAGCTGTGAAAATGCATCTCGGCCTTGATGGCGGCGAAGCGCTTCTGCGATCTCACCGACTTGATCAATGCGACATGCCGGGCCATGAACTCCCGCCGGTAAATGCCGTCGCGCCGCGGCCAGAGCTGCGTGAAGCAAAAACGCTCGAGAGCACCGCGCAGCGAGAACAGCTCGGTCATCGTGCGCTCGTCCAAATTGACAACGAAAGTGCCCGCATAGGGTCGGTAGACCAGCAGGCCATGGTCCACCAACTCGCGGACGGCTTCGCGGATCGAGCTGCGGCTCACACCGAACCGGCTGGCAAGCTTGGATTCGACGAGCTGGGTGCCCGGCGCGAGCTGTCCCGACAGGATGAAGTTTCGGAGGGTTTGCACCACCTGTGCGCGCCGTGTCATCGGAAGGACGACATCAAATTGCGGGAGGGCTGCCGTCTTGGCGCGTGCTTTGAGGTCGCTCATCGGTCTGTGTTTTTCATGTTTCGCAATCTCGGACTAGCCAATTTTGAGCACCGCCTCACCGAAAAGGTCCAGGCGAGGCGATATACCGAGGCCGGCGCCGGTCGGCGCCTTGATCGCGCCGTCCACCCGGCGCGGCGCGTTGTCGGCGATCTCGAATGCGAGATAGCTGTTGCAGTCGCTGCAGTTGAACCGGAACCGCTCGGGCGTGGAATGGGCGAGATGAGCGATTGCCGCGGTGACAATGCCGCTGCCGCCGCTGTCTTCGATGGTCATCGCGATCCCGGCGGCGACACAGATGTCCCTGACCTGGCGAGCGACGGTCAGCCCGCCATATTTGCTGATCTTGATGTTGATCGCGTCCATTGCGCGGTCAGCATGGGCCCGCAGCAACACGCCGATTCCGTCGATCGACTCGTCGAGAACGAAGGGCTGCCGGGCGTGGCGGCGGACCGTCAGGTTCTCCTCGTAGGTCAGGCAGGGCTGCTCGACATAGAGATCGAGATCCCTCAGCGCGTGCACGAACTGCAGCGCTTCATGGGACAGCCAGCCGCCATTGGCGTCGGCCACCAGGACCTCGTTCGGCCCCATGCCGTCGGCGACCTTGACGACACGGGCGATATCGCTCGCGACGTCGCTTCCGACCTTGAGCTGGAACCGTCGGTAACCCTCGTCACGATATCCGGCCACACTCTCCGCCATGCGTTCCGGCAAATCGAGCGAGATGGCGCGATAGCACTGGACAGCCTCGCCGTCGCAACCGCCGAGCAGGGTCGATACCGGAACACCGGCCGCCTGCCCCAGAATGTCCCAGCACGCCAGGTCGATCGGCGACTTGACATAGGGGTGGCCCTTCAAGAAGCGGTCCATCGTTCGGCCGATGACGCCGACCTGCGTCGGATCAAGCCCGATGAGATGCGGACCAAGCTCGGCGATACCGGCGCGCACACCGGCCGCATAGGCCGGCAGGTATGCCGGCCCCAAGGGGCACACCTCGCCATAACCGATGAGGCCTTGATCGGTCTCGATCCGCACGACCGTCGAGTCGTAGTATTTGATAGACCGTCCGCGGGAAAAGCTGTAGCCGCCCTCGCGCAATGGCAGGTCGATCTTGTAGACGATGATTCTCTTGATCTTCATGGTTTCGGCTGTTCGATCGACATCGATTGTAGGACATAATTGCCGCATCAACCACCATGAGTCCCAGCGTGTGGCGCCGCCCGGCAGCGGTCGATGATCGCCGTCAGAACGTGGCGGCCATCGGGTTCGGGCCGATGCGGCCGTTCGGGTCGTCGAGCTTTTCGATTGCTTCCAAATCGTCGGCATCGAGCGCAAAGCCGAAGACATCATGGTTCTCTTTGATGCGGCTTGCGTTCACCGATTTGGGGATCACGACGAAGCCGCTGTCGAGATGCCAGCGGATGATCACCTGCGCCGGCGTGCGCCCATGCTTGTTGGCGATGCGCACAATCACCGGATCGGCCAGAAGCTTGCCACGGCCAAGCGGGCTCCATGCCTCGGTCATGATCCCACGCTCGGTGTTGGCGTGGTGCAGGCGCTTCTGTTGAAAGCGGGGGTGGAGCTCGATCTGATTGAGAGCTGGCGTGATGCCAGTTTCGCCAATCAGCCGGTCGAGATGCTCGACCTCGAAGTTTGACACGCCGATCGAACGCGTCAGTCCTTCGTCCTTCGCCTTGATCAGTGCCCTCCATGTCTCGACAAAGAGGTTCCGTTGCGGCGAAGGCCAATGGATCAGGTAGAGGTCGACATCTTCGAGCTTAAGTCGGTTCAGGCTCGCCGCGAGCGCCGATAGGGTCCTGTCGTAGCCCTGGTCGTCGTTCCACACCTTCGTCGTGACAAAGATTTCGTCTCGCGCCATGCCCGAGGCACGGATACCCTCACCGACGCCTTCCTCGTTCTGATAAGCGGCCGCGGTGTCAATATGGCGATATCCAACCTGAAGTGCCGCTCGCACGACCGACCGTGCGATGTCGTTCGGAGTCTGAAAGACACCCAGTCCAATCTGCGGGATCGTGTGATCGTCGTTGAGGGCGATGCGAGGGAAATCGGTCATGTGCGGATCTCCGGTGACATTCATGAAGGAGGTTAGCACGACCTCCCCGGGCCGGAGGAGAAGTCGAAAACGCGTGCAAGAAAGCATCAAAGCCAATAATGGTCGTGGCTGGATCGCCGAGGGCCTTGGCGTGAGACGCTATATTCCATTCGGCTCGCATTGGCGCATGGGCATCGAGGTGCCCTATTCGCTTGCCGTGATCGATGGCGGGAGGGTCTGGAGCTGCGGCCAGTGCCCGCTCGACCTCGAGGCGCGGGTGCTCCATCCGGGCGACTTCAAGCGGCAGCTCGCGTCCATTGCGACGAACATTCGCGCGCAGTTCATGCCCTATGGAATCACGCCCGGCCGCATTGCCAAGCTCGTCGCCTATGTGGCGCCGGACGAATCGACCCCGCTGGAAACTGTCGAAATCCTGCTACGGGAGACCCTGGGGCAGGTCCCGCTCGTGCTGACGATCGGCGTTCCGGCATTCTACTACCCGGGCATGATGGTCGAGATCGACGTCTATGGCTCAGACCATGGTTTCCGGCAGTCCGAGAGCTGCTCGTCGATCGACGGCACCGCGGCAGCGATGGTGGTCGACGGCGACACAACGATCCATCTGCTGCTTGGTCTCGCGGGTGCCGATCCGTCCGGGCTCGAGCACACGCTTGATTCTCTGTTGACGAGCCGGGGGGCATCGCTCGACGACGTCGTTTCGGTGCATCTATTCGTTCAACGGGATCGTGCCTCGCCACGGGAAGTCCAGGCGATCGCCGGGGTGCTTGGCACCGATCCAGGCGCTGCGGTCCTCGCCCGGCTGCCGCAGGGGCGCACGGCAGTCGCCGATCTGACGGTCGAGATGGGAGCGGGCCGTTCGAGCCGCAGGGAAGTCGGCCAGCGCGACGGCGTGAGCTTCGTCATGCGGCGGGCCGGCGATGTGCTCGGCCTTGCGGCGCGGTGCGCCGAGCCAGAGAACTCGCTGGCGGCGGCGACGCGGCGCATCATGGAATTCATGGCACAGGCGCTCGCAAGCCATGGGCTCGGCTTCGACAGGGTGGTGAAGCAGCAGACCTATTATGTCGGCGGCGCGAGCGAGCAGGATCTCTACGAGAATATGCGCATTCGCAACTGCCGCTACACGGCGCCCGGTCCGGCCTCGACCGGGCTTGCGGTCGATGGCTTCGCCGATCCCCGGTGTCGGATCAGCGTCGAGCTCCTGGCAACGAAGCGGCCGTGAGGCGGGGCTTCTCCGCTCTCTTCGACACGCGGCCAGATCTGGGTGCGGCAAAAGATGAGAAGGCAGCCCTCCACTTCCATCTGCTTGTCGGTCGGCCTCAAATAGACGTTGTAGGTCTTGCCGTCCTGAAGATTGAAGACCTTGCCCTCCCATTGGTCGGTGCGGTCCGCCGAAGGCTTGAGGTCGGAGAGAAGCTGAACACCGACGATCGGCGGCTGGCCCTTGCGGCTCGCCTCCTGGGCTTCTGCTTCGGAAACCCAAACGATCTTGCCGCACAGGACCTCGCCGCAGGAGTCGATCCTGACGCGGATCTTCCCCTCCCCCGCCGACCAGACGCCGACAGGATCGGCGGCATGGGCAGCACCGGGCAGGAGGCCGAACAGAAACACCAGGGCACACAGAGCTCGCATAGCGCTCACCTCATCCGAAATCGGGAGCCAGATGACTCCGATGAATGTCATGAACGTGTCCATGAGCCATCCTGCATCGGGGGATTTTGCGGCGAGACGTCACAGTGCCGCCCGAATCTGCCCACAATAGGCCCCTCCAAGCTGACGATTCGTCATGTGGCGAAAGCCGGTCCCATCATTCGGTTTCCATGCTGTTGTCACGCCTCAGGACAAGCGGCTCGGCCGCGCGACGCAGGGCCGAGATGCCGGCGACGCTGGCCGAAACGGCAAGGGCCGGCATTGTCCGATTGCCTGTCACTCTCTGCTGCTACCTCGTGCTTGCCTATTTCATGTTCATACTGACGCTCCAGGCGACAGTGGTTCCGTTCCTGAAGTCGGACCTCGATCTCAGCTATCGCGCGGTCGGGCTCAATGCCAGTGCGATCGCGGTGGGCGCCATCCTGGTCGGCCTGTTTGGCGAGCGGCTGGTCTGGCGTCTTGGCCGGCGGTCGGTTCTCATGCTGGGAGTGCTCGGTTGCATTGCCGGGGCATTGCTGCTGGCAGCGGCGCCTCACCCTGCCGTCAGCATTCTCGGCTGTGCCCTGATCGGCGTCGGCGGCAGCCTGCTGCCGACCGTCGCCTTTGCCATCCTCGCCGACATTCACGGCGCCGATCGCAGCATCGTCATCAATGAATCGGCCGCCCTCAATTATGGCCTGGCCATGTTGGCGCCGCTGTTGACCGGGCTCTGCCTCTTGCTGTCGCTCGGCTGGCGCGGGGCGCTCGTCATCGGCGCCGTCATCGGCGTGCTCGTCATCATGGCCTGCCGGGCGGTAACGGTGCCGGAGTCGAGGCAGGCGCCGGCGGGTACGGGCCCGGCCAAACTGCCAGCCGCCTTCTGGGTCTATTGGGGCGCCATGACCTTCGGCATCGCCATCGAATATTCGATCCTGCTGTGGGCCAGCGAGTATCTCGAGCGGGTGATCGGGCTCGGCAAGGCCCAGGCCGCCTCGGGTGCCGCCGCCTTCGTGCTCGGCATGTTCATCGGGCGGGCGTCAGGAAGCGTCTGGGCGCGCTTCATAGCCGTTGAACGGTTGTTGGTCGCCCAGCTCGCGATAACGCTGGTCGGCTTCCTGATCTATTGGGGAGTGAGCCAGCCGATGATGGCAATCGCTGGCCTGCTCGTTCTCGGCATCGGCGTCTCGCTGCTGTTCCCGCTCACCGTCGGCTTGGCGATGGGCGCTGCCGGACAGGCCAGCGATAAGGCAAGCGCCCGCTCAACCATCGCCTTCGGGGCGGCGCTCCTGACGATGCCGGTCATGCTTGGCGGACTGGCGGACCGTGCCGGTCTGCGTAATGCCCATTGGCTGGTGCCGATCCTGATCCTGTCAACGCTTCTCGCCTTCGGAATCGGACGGATGATCGAAAAGCGGCGCTGAGCGCACCCTGAGCGTGAAGGGGCCAGCCGGCACGGCCAAGCCGGCCCCGAAGCTCAGCCTACCACCAGCGGCGCTTCTGCCACTTGCAGACCCGCACGCCGCGATACCAGCGGCTGCGGCAATAACCGTAGCGAGGATGGTAATAGCGGTCGTAATAGCCGGGATTGTAATAGTAGCCGGGACCAACCCAGCCGATGGCAAAACCGGGCCCGACAACGCCTGGACCCACATAAGGACCTGGGCCGTAATAGCCTGGCCCCGGGCCGACATAGGCGCCACCGCCAAATGGCCCGATAAACACCTTGGCGGCATCGGCCGTGCCTACCAACGGGACCATCAGACTGCCCAACAGCGCAGTTGCCAGAAGGATCTTGCGCATATCTCGATCTGTCCTCGTGTCAATGCCGGCGCAACCCTCTCCGTTGCGCCGACGATTCCTCAATCCGCGGCGCGACTGTATCATGGGCCACAAAGCGAAGCGACGGCTTTCCGGGCGGTTACCGGGCAGTTGAATGTGTGGGTTAATTTTCCCCAAACGGGGCCGGTGCGCGCGGTTGCGCGCGACGGGTGCGAGGCATCAAGCGCTCGGTCGAAGCTGTCGGAATACCCGGTTTGCGCGAGCGATCGAAATGGCAGCCATAAAGGCGGCAGGAACGAGCGCGGATGGCGAGCTGACGCTCGGCCTTGGCCAGAAGCCTGGTGAGCCGTTCGACATCGGCCCTCAACACGTCGCGCTCGAGCATGACCTTGACCAGGTCCTGCTCGCTAAGATCCACGATCTCGTTCATTTCAACACCGAAGGACTGTACGCCGGCGGGCACTCGAACATTACGACATTTGGTTGTTGCGTTTCCATGTCGCAAGAAGCCGTCCACCGAGGCGCTGCCACCAATGCTCGGGATCGGCCGGGCCCCCCTGGCGACGCAGCGCGCGCGCCGCCATCGCCTCGCCGGCGAAGGTCAGAAGCTGGGTGGTCAAGTCGGCGATGCGCTCGCGCTCGCGATAAGCGTCGAGGTCGCGCTCGGCGGCCAGGGTCTGGGCCTTGGCGAGCTCCTCCTTCAAGGTTGCGACATGCTGCTCGAGCGCGGCGATCACTGCGGCGGTCGTCATCTGCTCGTCGGCTCGTTCGACCGGCCGTGGACGGTGTGCAGCAGCCGCCTCCTCCAGGTCGACAAGCACGCGGGCCTTGCCATCGTCGCCCAGCTGCCTCTCCCAGCGGGCGCGGATGGACTTTTGGCGCGCCGCTTCCGGCGAGATCCCAAGATGTTCGGCCAGCTCGGCGTAACTCACCCAGACAGCGGCCATGAGGACCTCCTCAGCCGGTCGGCGAACCCCCGTTCGGACAGCCGTAGAACGATTCGGTAAACAAATCGTTAATCCGACAATGATTCGTCCCCTAAATGCCCGGGCGCCATGTTGCAGATGCGTCCCGGGCTTCCTATCTAATTGAAAATCCGACCAAACATGGTCGCGCAATCTGTCAGGAATGTTTCATGACCACTCATCGGGACCGCACCCGCGCCCGCAAAGCGGAAGACCTCCCGGAAATCGACTTGGAAGAGAAGTCCCAGGCGAAGAAGCGTCGTTGCCTGATCTGTGATGCCGCGTTCGACAGCTTTGGACCCGGAAACCGCATCTGCCCGACCTGCAAGTCGAGCGCCCGCTGGAAGACCGGCTGGTAAAGCTCAACCCTGTTTCACTTCTATCGGTCGTCGGAGGGGCGATGCCCGGTGGCGAGGGTGTCACCGCCAATATGCAATCAAAAGATGCAGCGCCTCGATGACCGATGCTGGCCGCCTTGCCAGCATCGGTCGAGGTCGGGTTAGCGCAGGTCGACCAGAGTCTCGAAGCCGCCGAAGATCATTCGCTTGCCGTCGAAGGGCATCGACTTCATGTCCTGACAAGCTATGCGCGGGTCCTTCATCACCAGTTCGTTGATCCGATCGCGATCGGCGCGCGACTTGTAGACAATCCAGGAGAAGACCACGGTCTCATTCGGCTCGAGCTTCACAGCCTGCGGGAAGGACGTGACCACGCCCGGCTTGACGTCCTCGGCGATGCATTCGACGAACTCCAACGCCCCGTATTCCTTCCAGATTTTGCCGGCATCCGCGGCCAGCCGGCGGTAGGCTTCCACCTTGTCCTTGGGGACGGGGACGAGAAATCCATCGACATAATTTCCCATGACATGCTCCTTCCAGGCGAATGACTGCCTAGCAAGGACGCCGGTGGCCCAGCCGTTCCGACAGATCATCGCTTCATTGTTTTGACACCTTTGTGGACCATTGGATGCCCGGGGTCGGGAGTGGTTTGGTGCCAGTACCAGCAACCGACGCAGTTGGCATGCGTATAGCCCAGCTGCCTCTCCACGCATCGGGAGCCGAGACATGCAGCCGAATTTTCCCCCAATGACAACGCTGACGCGAGATCTGCAGGCGGTCTCCAACGAGGCATGGGACGAATTCGCCGCCAGCGCGCCCGAGGGCATCGATCTGGTGGCGGAGGCATCGCTGCGGCGGCTGATGGCGACGCGAATCCGGCGGGCGGCCGCCATGGGCGAGTTGGACCGACGGGCGCTCAGAGCGAGCGCGCTGGTCGGGCTCTAGGAGCTTCCCGAAGAAATCGTCATCAGGCAGCCTGCGTCCAGCGACGGGACTGCCTGGCGGCCGATCTGCGCCATGATGCGCATCATCTCGTCGCGCATGATGGCGATGGCGCGCGCGGCCCCCTGCTCGCCGCCGGCGATCGCGCCATAGAGCGTCGCGCGCCCGAGAAAGACGAAATCAGCGCCGAGACATTTGGCGATGACAATCTCTGCACCGCGCCGAAAACCGCCATCGAGCATGACGGCATGGCCCGCCGGAACGGCGGCGCGGATCTGCGGCAAAATCTCGAGAGCGGTCGGGGCCGCATCCAGCTGCCGCCCGCCATGATTGGAGATGATCACACCGTCGGCACCGAGCCGCGCGGCACGCTCGGCATCGGTGGGGTGCATGATGCCCTTGGTGACGAGCTTGCCTCGCCAATGATTGCGGATGCGCTGGAAATCCTCCCAGGTCTGGGTCGCGAAATAATGCGCCTTCATGGTGTGTGCGACCGCCACGGCATCGGCATTGGCGGGAGCGTAGGGCGCCCAGTTCTCCATGACCGGCAGGCCGCCATTCAGAAGATAACCGGCAAGCCAGCGCGGATGCCGCAGCACGTCGGCGACGAGGCGCGGGGTGATGGCGAGCGGCAGATCGAAACCGTTGCGCATGTCGCGCTCGCGCTTGGCCTCGCCTGGAACATCGACGGTGTAGACGAGGGTGTCGACGCCGGCGGCGTTGACGCGGCTGATCAGGTCATCGCAGGTGGCCGCGTCGCGTGGCGGGTAGAGCTGGTACCACACATTGCCATTGCCGGCGGCAGCCGCCTTGGCGATCGAGCTGGTGCTGGCGCCGGAAAGGATGAAGGGGATGTTTGCCGCAGCGGCAGCCCGCGCCAGCATCAGATCGGCATCGGGGCGCAGCAACCCGGCAAAGCCGGTGGGAGCGATGCCGAACGGCGCATCGAAGCGGCGGCCGAGGAGCGTGGTCGCAAGATCGATCCGCTCGACATTCTCGAGATAGCGCGGCAGCAGGCGGTAGCGCGCGAACTGGGCCTCGTTGCGGGAAAGGCCGCGCTCGTCCTCGGCGCCGCCTTCGACCCAGTCGAACAGGATGCGCGGCAGCCGGCGGCGGGCGAGCTCCTTCAAATCGGCAATGTTGATCGCCCTCTCGGCGCGCGGAAGCGGCATGGTCAAACCGGAGGCGTAAGTCTATGATCGCGGCCGCCGGGCTGAGCAAGAGAAGAAGCGCGTATGGCGATCAAGAGAATCGACGTCGGGCCAAGAATGAGTCAGGCCGTCATCTGCAACAACATGGTCTATCTCGCAGGAATGGTGGCGCAGAACAGCAAGGGAAGGTCCGTACGGGAACAGACCACCGAGATCCTGGCAAGCATCGACAGCTACCTCAAGCAGGCAGGCACCGACAAAACCAAGCTGGTCTCGACCAATATCTGGCTCGCCGACATCAAGACGTTCTCGGAGATGAACGAGGTCTGGGACAAGTGGGTGTCGCCCGGGAACACGCCGGCGCG
Source organism: Aestuariivirgaceae bacterium (assembly GCA_044870245.1). Lineage (GTDB taxonomy): Bacteria > Pseudomonadota > Alphaproteobacteria > Rhizobiales > Aestuariivirgaceae > DATAFF01. The sequence goes on from JBIOYR010000097.1 coordinate 26,467, forward strand.
GGCCACCGTCGAGGCCAAGCTGGCAGCGCCGGAATACACCGTCGAGATCATGGTCGTCGCTGCGCTCTAGCTTCGAAGGTGCTGCATGAAGGCCATCATCCTTGGTGCCGGCATCGTCGGCATCACCACCGCTTACGAGCTCAATCGCGACGGCCATGAGGTCACGGTCATCGACCGCGAGGCAGAGCCGGCGTCGTTCACCAGCTATGCCAATGCCGGGCTGATCGCGCCGGCGCATTCCTATGCCTGGTCATCGCCGGCGGCGCCACGCATTCTTCTCAAGTCGCTGTGGCGCAACGATCAGGCGCTCAGGCTCAAGCCCAATCTCGATCGCGGGTTCCTGTCGTGGATGTGGCAGTTCTGGCGGGAATGCACGGCCGAGAAAGCGGCGCTCAACACCCGACGCAAGGTCAGGCTGTGCAATTATTCGCAATCGGTCATGCACGAGACCCTGAAACGGGCGCCGATCGATTACGCCGGGCGGCAGGGCGGCCTCATTTATTTCTATCGCTCGCCCGAGTCCTTCGACGCGGCGGCGGTGAAATCGCAGATCCTCAAGGACAATGGCTGCGACATCCGCACGATCGACCGCGAGGAGGCGGTCAAGCTCGACCCGGCGCTCGAGGGCGTGAAGCACCAAATTGCGGGCGCGCTCTATGCTGCCAATGACGAAAGCGGCGACTGCCGGCTATTCGCCCGCAATCTCGGCAAATGGCTGGCCGAGCGCGGCGTCACATTCAAGTTCGGCACGACCGTCACCGGCTTCGAGATGGAAGGCGATGCCGTCAAGGCGGTGATCACCGACAAGGGGCGGTTCAGCGGCGATGTCCATGTGCTGAGCCTCGGCGTCTACAGTCCGAAGCTCGGGCGCGAGCTCGGGGTCGACCTGCCGATCTATCCGGTCAAGGGCTATTCGATCACGGTGCCGGTGGCCGGGCGCAACAACACGCCGCGGATCGGCGGGGTCGACGAGGAGAACCTGACGGCCTATTGCCCGATGGGCGAACGGCTCAGGGTCACCGCCACGGCGGAGTTCTCGGGCTACGACACCGGCCATCGGCCGGACGACTTCCGGCATATGCTCAAGGTGATCAAGGGACTGTTCCCCGACGGCGCCGACTATTCACGGGCGGAATATTGGGCCGGGCTGCGGCCCATGACGCCGCAGGGAACGCCGATTCTCGGGCAAGGGCGCCAGCGCAATTTGTGGTTCAACACCGGTCAGGGCCATATGGGCTGGACCATGAGCCACGGCGGGGCGCGGATCACCGCGGATCTGATCGCCGGCCGCAAGCCCGCCATTCCCCTCGACGGGCTGACGCTCGCCAGGTGAGTTCCTGGCGGAAATTTAAGGTTGTTTCCGTTTGACACTCAGGCCCGCCCAAGGGCAGCATGAACCGTTACGACGGGCCGGGCTCCCCGTGCCAAGCCCGTCAGGGAGGAAATGATCGAGCCACTGCAGGGCGACAACCCGCTGCAACAGCGGGCGCTGCGGCTCGGTGCTACCGTGGAAGGAGTTCCAGATGAAAAGATTGCTGTCCCTGGGCATTTCGGCCTTGGCCGTAGCCGCGCTGGTCGGCTGGACCGTGGCCGGTCAGGCGGCGGAAACGAAGGGCCCCGTCACCGACGAGCTCGGTGTGGTGGAGATCCCGAAGGACGCGCCGATCACAATCGGCGGCTACTGGGTGATCTCGGGTCCCGATACGGCGCTTGGCGTTGACTCCAAGCGTGGCGCCGAAATCGCCTTTGACGAGATCAACAACACGATCGCGGGCCATCAGATCCAGATGGTCGTCGAGGACGATTCATGCAATGCCGAGGGCGGCCAGACGGCGGCGACCAAGCTGTCGACCGTGCCCAACATCGTCGCGGTGCTCGGCCCGGCCTGCTCGAGCGCAGCGACGGCTGCCGCGCCGATCCTGTGGAAGGCAGGCATCGTCGACATCGGCACTGCCACCACGGCGCCGTCACTCACCGCGGCGGACCGCAAGCCGGAATATTTCGGCTATATGCGGACGATCTATTCGGACGCCGACCAAGGCTTCAACGACGCCGAATATTTCTTCAAGGAGCTCAAGTGCAAGACGCTCGCCACCGTTCATGACGGTAGCCCCTATGCCTCGCAGCTCGCCAAGGCGGCGGCCAACCACTTCAAGGAGCTGGGCGGCGAAGTGGTCGCCGAGGAGGCGGTGACGCCGACCGATGTCGACATGCGGCCGATGCTGACCGGCATCGCCACCAAGAAGCCGTGCGTGTTCTATTTGCCGATCTTCGTTGCTTCGACGGCGCAGATCATTCGGCAGGCGCCGGAGATCCCCGGCCTCAAAGGCACTCACGTCATTGGCGGCAGCGCGGTGATGGCACCCGGACTTCTCGAGGCGGCAGGTGATTCGGCCAAGGACTTCATCATCACCAATGTCGACATCTCGCCGGAGGCGATGGGCAAGAAATATCCGGAGTTCGTCGAGAAATATAAGGCGAAGTACGGCGAAGGCCCGATCAACGCCTTCCATGCCCAGGCCTATGATGCCGCCGCGATCCTCGCCAAGGCGATCGAAAAGGTGGGCAAGACCGATGATCAGGGCAACCTGTATATCGGCCGCAAGGCACTGCGCGACGAGCTGTTCTCGACCAAGGGATATGACGGCATCTCGGGCCCGATCAATTGCAACGAGCACGGCCAGTGCGGCGCCTTCAACTTCGCCGTCTATCAATTCACCGACGGCGATCCCTCGACCTTCGATGCGGGCAAGAATCCGAAGAAGATCTATCCGCCGGCGAAATGATCGAAGCGCTTGACACCGTCCCTCTCCCCGTCCGCGGGGAGAGGGTTTCCGGTTTATGGCCGTGACTTCTGGAATCCCGTCATGACGGCGAGCGCCGAACCCGAACACACCCCAACGACGTCCGAGACCTTCAGCGGCCTCCACAAGATCACGTTCGTCGACATCATTCTGTGGGGCTTGCGGATCGCCCTCCTCCTGGTGGTGGTCGGCGGCACCATCGGCACCCTCATCAAGGGCACCTACTCCACCGACCAGTGGCTCGACTTCTTCCTGTTCGGACTGACCATCGGCGGCGTCTATGCGCTGATCGCGCTTGGCTACACCATGGTCTACGGCATTTTGCGGCTCATCAACTTCGCTCATGGCGACATCACCATGACCGGAGCGTTCTCCGCCTTCTTCCTGGCACGCAGTCTCGATCGCGCCGGCATTCTCGACAATTATCCGATCCTGTCGATGACGGCGATCATGCTGCTGTCGATGGCGGTCTGCACGGCGACGGCGCTGATCGTCGAGCGGATCTGCTACCGGCCGTTCCGCCATGTCGCAACGCTCGCGCCGCTGATCTGCGCCATCGGGGCGTCGTTCGTCATCCAGCACACATTCCGTGGCATGTTCGGCAACAATGTCCGCTCCTACCCCGACCCCGAATGGATGAAGGGCTCGATCTACGTGCTCGGTTACGACATCCCGGTGATCCAGCCGATCGTCATCATAACCGCACTGGTGGCGATGCTGTTCCTCTATCTGATCGTCCAGAAGACCAAGATGGGCATGGCGATGCGGGCGGTCTCGGAGGACCGCGACGCGGCGGCGCTGATGGGCATCGACAGCAACAGGGTGATCATCTTCACCTTCGTGCTTGGTGCCTGCATGGCGGGGATTGGCGGCGTGCTCTACTGCTTCGTCTACAAGCAGATCTATTTCTATTCGGGCTTCATTCCCGGTATCAAGGCATTCTCGGCGGCGGTGCTCGGCGGCATCGGCAACATACCTGGCGCGATGATCGGCGGATTCTTCCTCGGCCTCGTCGAATCGGTGGGCCCCGCCCTCTTCCTCGACGGCATCGGCATCCCGGCGCCCTATCAGCTGCGCGATCTCATCGCCTTCACTCTGCTGGTGATGGTGCTGGTGTTCCGTCCCCAGGGTCTCCTCGGCGAAACCCTTGCCAAGAAGAGGGCCTGAGCCATGTCGTTCGACGTCGTCGCTTCCAGCAGAATCGAGACCGAGGATGCGCGACCCTGGAAACATACGCTGCAGGTCGGCGCGCAGATCGGAGTCACTGCGTTCATGCTGGCGCTGGTCGGCATTCTCGGCATGTTCAACAACCGGCCGATCATTGTCGGCGTGCTGACGCTTGCCTATGCGACGGTTGGCGTGGCATTCGTCTGCGCCGGCATTCTGGTGGCGCGGCGACAGCTCTTTGCGAGCGCCGGCCAGACGGTGCTGGCGGGCGCGGTGGCGGGACTCGTCGCTGCGGCATTCCTGTCGATCCTGCCGATCGCCATGAGCCTCATCAACCTGCGCTTCATCTTCGTCGCGCTCGATCCGGCCCTCTACAAGTTCCTGACCTTCAACCGGCCGACGCTCTATGAAGGCGTCATCGCCATGCTGGTTCTCGGGGCGGCGCTGGGTGCGGCCGGGGCGGCATTGGTGTTGCTGCCCGACTGGCTGAGGCGGCCGCTCACCGGCGGCCTGGTGGCAAGCGGCATTGCCGGGCTGTTCCAGGAGCTGATCCGGCCGGTGCTCGCCAACAGCCGAGCCACCAAGCCGCTGCATGACCTGATCTACACCTATACCGGCATGAAGCTGCAGGGAGCGATCATCATCTTCGTGGTCGGAGCGCTCGCAACGGTGCTGTGGGCGAAGTTCCAGCCACTGGCGAAGGCGCGCATCAAGGAACTGCCCGCCGGGTCGCAGCGCACGCTCCGGGGTGTGGCGATGGCGGTGGCGTTCCTGCTGTTCGCCATGTTCCCGCTCTATGCCGGCAATTTCGTCGGCCAGGTGTTTCTGCTGGTCGGGCTGTTCATGCTGATGGGCATGGGGCTCAATATCGAGGTCGGCCTCGCCGGCCTGCTCGACCTCGGCTTCGTCGCATTCTATGCGGTCGGTGCCTATGTGACGGCGCTCCTCACCGCCAACGACTATCATGCGCTGGCGCATCTCAGCTGGTGGGAGGCGATGCCGATCGCGGTGCTGTGTTCGGTCATTGTCGGCGTTCTGTTCGGCGTGCCGGTCCTCAAGGTGCGTGGCGACTATCTGGCGGTGGCCACGATGGGCCTCGGCGAGATCGTGCGGGTGATCGTGCTGTCGGACGCGGCGGCGCCGCTGCTCGCCGGCGCCAAGGGCATTCTCAGCATTCCGCGTCCGAACTTTTTCGGCCTCGAGCTGAACACGCCGGTGCTGCTGTTCTACCTCGCTCTCGCCTCGTCGCTGGTCGCTGCCTATGTCGCCTGGCGGCTCGAGGATTCGCGGCTCGGGCGCGCGTGGACGGCGATCCGCGACGATGAGGATGTGGCCCAGGCGCTCGGCATCAATCTCATCAACGTCAAGCTCCTGGCTTATGGGCTCGGTGCGGCCTTTGCCGGTCTTGCCGGCTCGATCTTCGCCACCATGCTGGGCTCGATCTATCCGCACAGCTTCCAGCTCATCATCTCGATCAACATCCTCGCCCTCATCATCGTTGGCGGCATGGGCAGCCTGCCGGGGGTGGCGCTTGGATCCTTGGTGCTGATCGGGCTGCCCGAGATGCTGAGGGAGTTCGGCGAGTACCGCTATCTGTTCTACGGCCTGGCAATCATTGCGGTGATGCGGCTGAAGCCGGAAGGGCTGTGGCCATCGGCGGCCAAGCGGCGCGAGATCCGCGCCGAGCGCGAGCTCAAGCGGGAGGTCGATGCCGAGCTGCAAAGCGAGGGTGCCAAGGCATGACGGCTCATCTTCTCAAGGCCGAGCAGATGACCAAGCGCTTCGGCGGGCTCATTGCCGTCGACCGGCTCGATCTTTCAGTGCACGAGCATCGCATTCACAGCGTCATCGGGCCGAACGGTGCCGGCAAGACCACGGTATTCAACTGCATCATGAACTTCTATCCGCCGGACGGCGGCAAGGTGTGGTTCAACGGCGCCAGGGTCGACGGAGTGACCCCCGATCGAGTGGCGACCGCCGGAATCAACCGGACCTATCAGAACATCCGGCTGTTCCGCAATCTGACGGCGCTCGAGAATATCCTGGTCGGCATGCACATCCATCTGAAATCGACCTGGCTCGGGGCGGTGCTGGCGCTGCCGTCGACCCGTCACGACGAGCGGGAGGCGCAGGACGAGGCAGTGCGCATTCTCGACTTCATCGGGCTCAGAGGGCGCGGCGATGTGGTGTCGCGAAATCTCGCCTATGGCGAGCAGCGGCGGCTCGAGATCGGCCGGGCGCTTGCCACCAAGCCCCGGCTCCTGCTGCTCGACGAGCCAATGGCGGGGATGAATCCGCGCGAAAGCCGTGACATGATGGATTTCGTGCGTCGGGTGCGCGACCAGCTCGGCGTGACGATCCTGCTGATCGAGCATTCGATGCGGGTGGTGATGGGCATCTCCGATCGGATCAGCGTGCTCGATCACGGGATCAAGATTTCCGAGGGGACGGCAGCCGAGGTGCAGAGCGATCCCAAAGTGATCGAGGCCTATCTCGGAACGACCGCCCAAACGGCATTGAAATAGGCGCGAACGACTTCGATGGCTCTGCTCGACGTCCTCAATCTCCATGTCTACTACGGCAAGATCCACGCCTTGCGGGGGGTGTCTCTGGCGATCGGCGACAATCAGATCGTGACGCTGATCGGCGCCAATGGCGCCGGCAAGAGCACGACGCTCAGGGCAATCTCCGGAATTCTGGCGGCTGCCGAGGGTGAGGTCGTCTATCAGGGACAGCGCCTCAGCGACCTGCCGGCACATCAGATCGTGGCGCGCGGCGTTGTGCAGGTGCCGGAGGGTCGGCGCATCTTCAGCCGCCTGACGGTGGCGGAGAATCTGCGGATCGGCGCCTTCCTGAGCAATGACAAGGACTTCATCGGCCGTACCGAGGAGCTGGCGCTCGCGATGTTCCCGGTGCTCAAGCGGCGGTTCACACAGGTGGCGGGGACGCTGTCGGGTGGCGAGCAGCAGATGCTGGCGATCGCCAGGGCGTTGATGTCGAACCCCAAGGTGCTGCTGCTCGACGAGCCGTCGATGGGGCTCGCGCCCATATTGGTGCAACAGATCTTCGAAACGGTGGTGGAGATCCGCAAGCGCGGCGTGGCGGTGTTGCTGGTCGAGCAGAACGCCTTCCTAGCGCTGCAGATCGCCGATTATGGCTATGTGATCGAGACTGGCGAAATCGTGCTGCAGGGCTCGGGCGAGGAGCTCATGGCCAACCCGCAGGTCAAGGAGGCCTATCTCGGGTGACCATCAAGCGGCATGTGGTGGCCGGCCTGTCAACGCAGGGGTCGCCCTATTCGGTGCTGGTCACCGACGGCGCCTATGCCTTCATGGCGGGGGTGGTGGCGAGCGATCTCGCAGATGGGGACAAGGTTCATGGCGACATTGCCGCCGAGACGCGGCTGGTGATGGACGCGATCCGACGGGCGCTCGACGGGATCGGGATCGGCATGGACCGCATCGTCCGGGTTGACGTGCATCTGACCGATCTCGCCACCATGCCGGTGATGAACGCGGCCTATCGCAGCTTCTTCGAGGGCGAAATGCTGCCGGCCCGTACCTGCACCGAATCGCCGCAGCTGGCCGGCGGCTCCAATGTCGAGATCACTGTCATGGCGCGGCTTTCGCCTCCATAACGCTCGCAAATTTCAAGAATTACGCTTTCTTAGTTCCATTACAGCGCAAATCGCTGAATACGACGGTTGTCAGCTTGCTTACGACATTTTTGCTGCAACCTTTCGGGGATTTGCAGTAAGAATGCCGCCTCCGGTTTCAAGGCCATGGGCAAGGCCCCCAGGATCCGGAGCGTCAACCACGTAAATCCATATCGGGGGCCCATGACCTGCGAAATCGAACTGTCGAGAATTACCAATGATCCGCGCATGCAATGCCTGGACCCGGATCTGCTCCGGGCCTTTGTCATCATCGCCGA
>JBIOYR010000098.1:0-56923 GCA_044870245.1 Aestuariivirgaceae bacterium
GGGCCGGGCCGTCGACGTGAAGCAGATCGGACGGGAGCTGGGGGTGCGTTACGTCCTCGAGGGCAGTGTTCGCAAAGCCGGAGCCAGAGTCCGCATCAGCGGCCAACTTATCGACACCGCCACGGGAACGCATTTATGGGCGGACCGCTTCGAGGGGACACTCGACGATATTTTCGATCTACAGGATCAGGTGACTGCAAGCGTGGTGGGGGCAATCTCGCCGAGCCTGGAAAAGGCGGAGATCGAGCGGGCAAGACGAAAACCGACGGAAAGCCTCGATGCCTACGATTATTTCCTGCGTGGCCTTGGCGCCTTTCATCAATGGACCGCGGCTGCCAACAACGAGGCGCTGTCGTTGTTCCGACAGGCCATCGAACTCGACCCCACATTCGCTACGGCCTATGGAATGGCCGCACTGTGCTACGATCAACGCAAGGGAAATGGCTGGATGATCGATCGCGCCGGCGAGGTCGCGGAAACGGCGCGGTTGGTCAGAATGGCATCGGAGCTGGGCAAGGACGACGCGGTCGCGCTGAATACGGCGGGGACCGCTCTCGTCTATGTCGTTGGCGACTTCGACCATGGTGCAGCCTTGATCGAGCAATCGCTCGCACTCAACTCCAACATGGCAAAGGCATGGCAGCAAAGTGGATGGATGAGCATCTATCGCGGTGATCCTGAAGCCGCGCTGGAACGCTTTTCCCGGGCCATGCGACTGAGTCCGCGTGACCTCTATGTCTTCGACATGCAGATTGGCACCGGATGCGCACATTTTCTCGCGGGCCGGTACACCGAGGCTTTGTCATGGGCGGAAGCAGCAGTACGGCAACAGCCGAACTCCTGTCCGGCACTGCGCACCCTTGCGGCATCCAGCGTGATGGCGGGTCGGCAGGAGCAGGCGCAAAAGGCAATCGTGCATTTGCGCGAGCTTGACCCCGGATTGCGAATTTCCAATCTCCGCGACCTTTTTCCGGTCCAGCGAAGAGAAGATTCAGCCAGGTGGGAAGAGGCTCTGCGCCTGGCCGGCCTGCCCGAATGATTGCTCGCGGCCGAGCGCACATGACGGTCAAGGTCTTGCCCTCTTAACTGCAGATTTGCGCGGCAGTCTCTTCAGAGATGTTCTCCGGCAGAGGGGAGGGGGAAACTCGTCCTTGCAGGAGGCAAGTGTATGAACCAACCCATGGACCAGGCGGTCGCGATCGCCATAGAGTCCTATATCCATGCACCGCGAGACTTGAGCGTGTCTGAAGTGGTCAGACAGGTCGCCTCTGTCTTTCCCAATCATGACGCTGCTGCGATCGCTTACCGGGTCATGAAATCAAGGCAAATGAACCGTCGAGCGGAATCGGAAGCAGGTCGGTCGGCATCAGCGACAAAATCGTACAAGGAACGGAACCGGGAGCGCTCTTGCTCATTGTTCCGGAAAATCCATTGAGGCCGACGCTTTGAACGTCTGCCCGAGGGAGGAAAGCAAGGCGGCCACCGGAAGGAGCCGCCTTTGCTCTGACTCGACCCACCTCTGGGCATTGGGCAAATAGGCAGTAGGCAGTTCGCCGCCCACTGCCTGATGCCGAGACTAGACCAACGCCAGCCATTGGACGGACGGGCGTGGAAAAGCCATAATTCCGGCTGCCACCAGTGCCATTCAGCGATCGTCTCAGGCAAGACGGAGAGGCAAATCATGAGCGGAACGGCGCGCACATTCTTTGTCGGCAGCATCGGTTTCGGGATTTTCGGCATGCTGCTGGGCCTGGCCATGGCGATCAGGCAGGATCATTCGGCGATGCCGGCCCACGCCCATATTCTGGTGATCGGCTGGCTCAGTTTCGCGGTGTTCGGCCTGTTCTATCATCTGTTTCCGGCAGCCGCTTCTTCTCTGGCAGCACGGATCCATTGCTGGCTGGCTAGCATCGCGGCGCCGCTCCTGTTCGTCGGGGTCTATCTGGTGACGACCGGCAATAGCGCGGTCGAGCCGGTGGCTGCCACTTCCGCCATCGCCTATGCCGTTTCCTTCCTAGCATTCGCCTGGGCGGCCTGGCCGGTGCTCATGCCAGCTGCCAAACAGGCCCTTAATGCCGATCCCGCGGAATAGCGTCCGCAGCCGTCCAATTTGGCGGAGTCTCGAATATGACAGACCACAAGCCGTTCAGTTTGTTGACAGCAGCAATCGTCGGCGCCGGCTTGCTCCTCGCACAGCCGGCACGGGCCCTGACGGCCCCAGGACAACCAGCTCCTATCGGCATCGATCAGGGCCGCCTCGACCCTTTGGAGCCCGTCACCTATCGCCATTGGCACGGCGCCGGCAGCAGGCGCTGTGACAGTCGCCGCAGCCGGTCGCGGCCGGTCTGCAAACCGCGGCAGCATAAGTCAGGCTATTATCGATATCGACAGAGGTCCGGCTATTACAAGCCATGGGAGGGAATTCAGCTGTGCACCAACTGCCCGGCCTTCAAGTGAGGGAGTAGCATCCAGGCAGCAGGCAGCAGCTGCCTACGGCCGACTGAGGGGAGACCACATGGAGCGGTTGCGCGCCGGTCTGGAGAATGCCCTCCTGCCCTTGTGCCTCAGCCTTTTCGTGCTCCTGGCCGGCCTTGCCCATATGGTTCTCCCGGTGCCGTCGTTGACCGAGCTTTTCGCCCTCCTCCAGGCATTCTTTCGCAATTACGGGCTTCCGGCCCTGCTTGTCGCCGCCTTCATCGAGGGCATCTTCCTGTTCAGCTTCTATATTCCGGGGTCGCTGGTGATCGTCCTAGGGGTCATCGTCTCCGCCGATGATCCGCGCCGGCTGGCGGCGATCGGCCTTGTTTGCTGGATCGGCGTCAATCTCGCAGTGATCGTCGATTATGCGATCGGCCGCTATGGGCTCTACCGGCTGCTCGCCGGCTTCGGCGCCAATGCGGCGGTTGCCGGCACCGAGCGCTGGATGCAGCGCTTCGGCCGGGCGGCGATCCTTGTCGCCGCGGTCCATCCCAATCTTCTGTCGCTGGTGATGGTCTGCGCCGGCATCGCGCGAGCTCCCTTGCTGGCGGCGCTCGCCGAGGCGGCGCTGGCAACCGCAGTCTTCATTCCCCTGACGCTGCTCCTTGCGTGGGCGATGCTGCGGAACATCGCGATCGACGAGGCCAATCCCATGCCGGTGATGCTGGGGCTGCTGCTGCTCTGGGGTGGCGTCCTGTTCGTTCGCGGCTATAGAGCGTGAGGTGCTTAGGAAGGCGTGACGTGGCGGCTCTGCCACAAACGCCATCGCAGCACGCTCGCCCGCCTTTTCGACTTGAGTCGTGCAGGGCTTTGCGCAACCATCATGCCGATGGCGACCGATCTTTGGTTAATCAGGTTGAACCGGAATCACATCCGGTAAAACCGAGCATTAATGCAATTGACATTTCCTCAATTGAGTAAACAATTGGGCGGTCTGGAAGCTAAAAACGGACAGGAGGTGCTTCAGTGAAGGGAGCGACAGTCGTGGTGAAAGTGTTCATCCTGAGTGGACTGTTTGTTGCTGGAATGAGTTTGGCCACGCCAAAAATATCGTTGGCGCAGGTAATCGATACTTATGACAGGGACGGGATGCACTTCACCTGCATTAAGCAGGGTGACCTGAAATATTGTGGCAATTGGAACGTGGCGGGTTAACCCCAATCTCATCCAGCTTGCACGAGAATGTGAAAGAGCCGCGCCTCCCGCGGCTCTTTGCTTTCGTCTTTCAGCCTCGCGCCGACCTTGCCTCGGCATCGAGCTGTCCGGTCAGCGTGCCCGGCAGCTTCAGCGCCGCCGCAAGCTCCTCCATATAGCGACGCTCCTCCGGCGTATCGTCGCCGATCACCAGGCGCGATGCGATATAGATCTCACAGGCTTGCTGCTGGCTCTGGGCGAGCTTGGCGATGCTGCCGGCGTCGGACGGCGCCGACAAGGCATCGAGCAGGAACGTCTTCGCGTCATTGTCGAGCTCATGGGCGGCAATCGCCTCCCGGATACGCCTCAATTCCTCGCCGTCGAGATGCCCGTCGGCCTTGGCTGCCGCGATCATCGCTCTGACAAGATTGAGCTTTGCGGGGCCGGACGCCTCCTGCGTGGTGGTCGCCGGCGGCGAGGCGGTGTCCTGGCCGCCGCCGCGCTGGCTCGCCTGCCAATTCTGATAGGCCTTGTAGGCGATGGTTCCGAGCACCGCCAGTCCGCCGGCACGAAGCAGCGGGCTTCGGCTGCCGCCGCCCGTGGTGGTGCCGAGCAGCAGCGCCAGCAGGCCCAGCTTGCCAAGAGTCCCGCCGGGGATCAGCGAGCCGATGTCCTCGCCCGGCTCCTGCGGCTTGCCGGCTTGCGGCTGGCTCTGGCCAATGACCGTGTCGATCAGGCGTCCGATGTCCATATTGGCACCTCCCATGATGCGGAACGAAACCAACGTCGCCGCGATACCCCGGTTCCACCTCTTGCAATCACCAGGCGGGGCGCGAAGACTGGCCGGATCATGCGCATCATCGGCGCCCCGACATCTTCGGCCCTGCTGGCAGCCCTTGCGCTGAGCACCCTGCTCACGATCGTCGTCGCGCCGGCGGGTCTCGGCCAGACCACGGCAAATGCGGTTGCTCAGCCGGCGAGCGACGGTCGCGTGTTCGACGAAGCATGGCGCCTCATCCGCGACAATTTCTACAAGCGCGACCTCGCCATCGACTGGGATCGGATCAAGCAGAACCTGCGTCCCGATTATGACAGGGCGAAGTCGCCGGAAGAGCGGGCCGCCGTGATCAACCGCATGCTGGACCAGCTCGGGGCGTCGCACACCCGGCTCTATACCAAGACCGACCCGGCTTATTACCAGCTGATGGACATCTTCGCGAACGGCCTGCGCCAAGACCTGCCGCGGCTGTTTCCCGACGGCAAAGTGGTCTATCCCGGCATCGGCATCTTCACCCGCGATCTTTCGGGCAAGGTGTTCGTGAGCGGGCTGCTGGAAGGCCTGCCCGGCGCGCAGGCAGGCCTGCTTGTCGGCGACGAAATCCTATCGGCGGACGGCCAGCCCTTCGCCGCCGTCGAGTCGTTCCGCAACAAGTTGGGAAAGCCGGTCGAGCTCAGGATCCGACGCAGCGCCGATGCGGCGCCGATGGTGGTGACGGTCAAGCCCGAGCTCATTCAGCCCAATGAGGCGTTCCTGACTGCGCAGCGCCGGAGCGCCCGATTGATCGAGGTCGAGGGCAAGCGGATCGGCTATATCAAGATCTGGTCCTATGCCGGCCGGCAATATCAGGACGCACTCGCCGAGGAGCTCGCCTCGGGCAAGCTCAAGAATGCCGATGCGGTGATCTGGGATCTGCGCGATGGCTGGGGCGGCGCCCAGCCGAGCTATCTCGACATCTTCAATCCGCGCGGTCCCGTCATGACGCTCAAGGATCGCGACGGCGAGGAGGATGTAGTGAATTTCCGATGGCGCAAGCCGGTGACGCTGCTCATCAATGCCGGTACACGCAGCGGCAAGGAGGTGCTGACCTTCGGTTTCAAGAAATACGGCTATGGCGAGGTGATCGGCGAGCGCACCGCCGGCGCTCTGCTCGCCGCCCGCGCCTTTCTCCTCTCCGACGACTCGCTGATGATCATCGCAGTCGATGATGTCGCGGTCGATGGCGAGCGGCTGGAAGGCCGGGGCGTCGAGCCGACGATCCGCGTTCCCTTCGACCTGCCCTATGCCGCCGGCCGCGACCCCCAGCTCGATCGGGCGGTGCGCGCCCTGACCGGATAGGAAACGCCGGCCCCTACGCCTCCAGACGGTTCCAGAACCACTGGACGATCTTCTCCCAGACCTGGTCGCCTCCGGCGGCGTCCTCCCAACCGATATTGACGTCGGGATTGTCGTTGATCTCGATGACATAGATGCCGCGGTCGGTCTGCTTGAGGTCGACGCCATAGAGCCCGTCGCCCATCAGATTGGCTGCCTTGACCGCCGTCTCGACCACGCCCATCGGCACATTGTCGAGCGCGAGCGTCGTGGCGTCGCCCTCGCCGATCGCCTTGTCGCCGTCATATTTCATGACCTGCCAATGCTCGTCCACCATGTGGTACTTGCAGGCGAAGATGGCCTCGCCGTCGAGCACGCCGATGCGCCAGTCGAAGGCGGTCGGCAGGAACTCCTGGCCGATCAGCAGGTCGGAGTCCTGGAGCAGCTGCTTCAGCCGCCGCTTCAGCTCATCGGAATTGTCGCATTTGTAGACGCCGCGGCTGAAGGAGCCGTCAGGGATCTTGAGCACGACCGGCCAGCCGATCCGCTCGCCGAGCTCGCCCGCCTGCTTCTCGCTCTGCACCACCAGGGTCTTGGGGGTCGGCACCCGCTCGGCGCTCAGCCGCTCGGCGAGATAGACCTTGTTGGTGCAGCGGATCATCGATTGCGGGTCGTCGATCACCGGCATGCCCTCCTGCTGGGCGCGCCTGGCAAAGCGGTAGGTGTAGTTGTCGATCGAGGTGGTGACGCGGATGAACAGCGCGTCATATTCGGCGAGCTTGTCGAGGTCGCCCTTCTGGATCGGCTCGACATCGATCGAGAAGCGCTGGGCCACCTTGGCGAAATGGCGGATGCTGTCCTGGGTCGAGGGCGGCAGCTTCTCCTGGGGATCGTGCAGCACCGCGAGAGTGTATTTGGCCGGCGTCCTGGTCTTGGCGGTCTTCCAGGTCCGGCGGGTGTGGGCCTCCAGCGCCTTGAGGAAGAAGGCACGCTCCTCCTCGTTCAGGGCGTTGATGGCGACCGGCACGATGCGGTCGATCTCCTTGTAGCGCTCGCCGTCGAGGGTGACCCGCAGAATCGGCACGCGATACCAGTCGAACAACAGCCGGGCAAAGGGCATGAGGTTGGCCTGGGCGACCTGGCCGAAGCAGACGAACAGCTTGATCTGGCCGCGCGGCGGGGTGGTCTTCTCGTAGCACTTGGCGAGCATCGCCTCGAGATCCGGCAGCGACTGCTCGTAGAGCGTCTTGCGCGACAGCTCGGCGATGGTTTCGATGGTCGGGATGATCCGGTGGCCGCGGGCCTCGGCCAGGAGCGAGCAGTAATAGCCGGCACCCTGATAGCCATAGGAGCGCGACAGGTTGATGATTTTCGGCTTCTGGCCGCCGAACAGCTGTGGCCGAGACAGATAGTCGCGGGTGCTCATGACTTTATGGGGCGTGTCCGCGTTTGACAGGTCGCGATCCTGGTCAACCAACACGAGCCAAGTCATTTCCGATATTCGATCTCCAGCGCGCAGACGGACTCGGGGGTGCCCTCCGTCAACGGCGGCCATATAACGCCGTTCGAAACCATATTCCACGATCCATTGCGAATTTAGAGCGGCTTCTCGTAGCGCAGGGCATCCGCCCCATCCTCGTAATAATCGCAGCGACGGCCGCGGCCGCGATAGCCCAGGGCCTCGTAGAGGCGGATCGCCGGGGGATTGTCGACCCGGACCTCGAGGGTCAGCGCCGCAGCTCCGCGCCGGCGTGCTTCGGCTTCGGCAGCTGCGAGGAGCCTCCGGGCGAGGCCGAGCCCGCGCACGTCGGGATCGACGGCCAGGGAATAGAGGCGGGCCCGACGCGCCTTGGCGCGGAACAGCAGCAGCGCATAGGCGACGACCCGGTCCGGCGCCCCGGCGGCGACGAGAAGGGCGGCGGTCGGAGAGTGCAGATGGCGGGTGAGCGCACGCCGCGACAGGCGGTCGCCGGCGAATGTCCGGTTCTCGATCTCGACCAGTCGCGGCAGATCGGCGGCGCGGCCCGAGCGGATCGCGAACCGCTCGGCCGGCGACCGCACCGGCGCCACGTCCTAATCCTCGAAGGGGTCGCGCATCGAGATGGTGTCCTCGCGCTCCGGGCTGGTGGACAGGAGCGTGACCGGGCACTCGATCATCTCCTCGATGGAGCGGACATATTTGACGGCCTGGGCCGGCAGCGCCGCCCAGGAGCGGGCGCCGGCGGTCGAGGTCTGCCAGCCCTCGAAGACCTCATAGACCGGCTCGACCCGGGCCTGCTCGCTGGGATTGGCGGGGAGGCTGTCGATCCGCTCGCCATCGAGAAGGTAGCCGGTAGAAACCCGGATCTCGCCAAGGCCGTCCAGCACGTCGAGCTTGGTGAGCGCGATCCCCTGGATGCCAGCGGTCTTGATCGCCTGGCGGACGAGCGCAGCATCGAACCAGCCGCAGCGCCGCTTGCGGCCGGTGACGGTGCCGAACTCGTTGCCGCGCGCGCCGATCGCATCGCCGATCGGGTTGTCCTGCTCGGTCGGGAAGGGACCGGCGCCGACCCTCGTGGTGTAGGCCTTGGCGATGCCGAGCACATAGGAAAGGGCGCTCGGCCCGAGACCCGAGCCGGATGCGGCCTGGGCGGCCACCGTGTTGGACGAGGTGACATAGGGAAAGGTGCCGTGGTCGATGTCGAGCATCACCCCTTGGGCGCCCTCGAACAGGATGCGCTTGCCGGCGCGGCGCTGACGATCGAGCAGCTCGAACACGGTATCGGCGAATTCCAGGATCTTCGGAGCGATGCCGGAGAGCTGGGCATGGAGCTCCTCGCCGGTGAGCTCGGACATGCCGAGACCGCGGCGCAGCGCATTGTGATGGGTGAGCAGGCGCTGGATCTTGCCATCGAGGCTCGCTAGGTCCTTGAGGTCGGAGACCCTGAGGGCGCGACGGCCGACCTTGTCCTCATAGGCCGGGCCGATGCCGCGGCCGGTGGTGCCGATCTTGCCGGCTCCGGCGGCGTTCTCGCGGATGACGTCGAGCTCGCGATGGAGCGGCAGGATCAGCACGGCATTGTCGGCTACGCGCAGATTGTCCCGGCTGACGGCGACGCCCTGGCGGCGCACGGTGTCGATCTCCTCGAGCAGCGCCCAGGGATCGACGACGACCCCATTGCCGATGATGGCGAGCTTGCCCGGCCGCACGATCCCCGCCGGCAGCAGCGACAGCTTGTAGGTGATCTTGTCGATGACCAGGGTATGACCGGCATTGTGGCCGCCCTGGAAGCGCACCACGACGTCGGCGCGCTCCGACAGCCAGTCGACGATCTTGCCCTTGCCCTCGTCTCCCCATTGCGCGCCGACAACCACCACATTGGCCATCGTTGTTCCTCTCTAGAATCTCAGTGCTCTCGCCTGCCTCACCTGCGGCAGCGCCTCGACGGCGGCGAGCACGGCCGGCGGCACCGGGGCATCGACCTCGACCAGCGCGATGGCATTGCCACCCGGCTGATCACGGCCGAGATGAAAGGTCGCGATGTTGACGCCGCAATCGCCGAGAATGGTGCCGAAGGCGCCGATGAAGCCCGGCTTGTCGGCATTGGTGACATAGAGCATATGGGGCCCGAGCTCGGCCTCCATGTTAATGCCCTTGATCTGGATCACCCGCGGCTTGCCGTCGGAGAACACCGTGCCGGCAATGCTGCGCTCGAGGGTCTCGGTCCTGACCGTCAGCCGGACATAGCTGTCATAGACGCCACGATGGGTCTGGCGGATCTCGTCGACCCGGATGCCGCGCTCGCGGGCGACCGCGGGGGCGGAGACCATGTTGACGTCGCCGAGCATCGGCCGGAGCAGAGCGGCAAGCAGTGCCGAGGTCAATGCCCGGGTGTTCATCTCGCCGACCTCGCCGGCATATTCGATGGCGATACCGACGAGCGAGCTGTCGGTGAGCTGGCCGGCAAAGGAGCCGAGCTGCTCGGCGAGGGCGATGAAGGGCCTGAGACGCGGCGCCTCCTCGACGGAGATCGAGGGCATGTTGAGGGCGTTCGACACCGCTCCCGAGATCAGGTAGTCGGCGAGCTGATTGGCGATCTGGATCGCCACATTCTCCTGCGCCTCGGTGGTCGAGGCGCCGAGATGCGGTGTCAGCACCACATGTTCGAGGCCGATCAGCGGGCTGCCGGTCGGCGGCTCGGTCTCGAAGACATCGAGCGCCGCGCCGGCGACATGGCCGGAACGCAGGGCGTCGATCAGGGCGCTCTCGACGAGAAGGCCGCCGCGGGCGCAATTGATGATCCTGACGCCGCGCTTCATGCGGGCGATCGCGGCGGCATCGATGATGTTGCGGGTCTTGTCGGTCAGGGGCGTGTGCAGCGACACGAAATCGGCCCGCCGCAGCAGCTCCTCGAAGGTCACCTTCTCGACGCCGAGCTCGATCGCCCGCTCCGGCGACAGGAAGGGATCGAAGGCGATCACCTTCATCCTGAGCCCGAGCGCCCGCTCGGCGACGATCGAGCCGATATTGCCGCAGCCGATGATGCCGAGGGTCTTGTTGTAGAGCTCGACGCCGACGAAGCGGTTCTTGAGCCATTGGCCGGCCCGCATGGTCTGATCGGCCTCGGGGACCTGGCGGGCGAGCGCCATCATCAGCGCAACCGTATGCTCGGCGGTGGTGATGGCATTGCCGAAGGGGGTGTTCATGACGACGACGCCGCGGCTCGTCGCGGCGGCGAGCTCGACATTGTCGATGCCGATGCCGGCGCGGCCCACCACCTTCAGCCGCTCGGCGCGGCTCAGGAGCTTGTCGGTGACCTTGGTGGTCGAGCGGATGGCGAGGCCGTCATAGTCGCCGATGCGCTTTAGCAGGGCGTCCTTGTCGGCGCCGAGCTCGGGCTCGTAGTCGACGGCGAGGCCGCGGTCGCGCAGCACCTGGACGGCGGTTTCACTCAGACGATCGGATACCAGCACGCGAGCGGTCATGAGCTTGGACCTCCTTCGGCGGAGACCTTGTGATAGGCGTAGTCGAGCCAGGGGAGAAGGGCTGCGATATCGGACCGCTCGATGGTGGCGCCGCACCAGATCCGCAAGCCCGGCGGGGCGTCGCGGTGGCTGGCGATATCGTAGGCGACCCCTTCCCCTTCCAGAAGCCTGGCGATGTCGCGGGCACGGGCGGCCCTGGCGGGGTCGCGGAGCGCGAGGCACACCGAGGTGTTGGAGCGGATCTCGCGCGTCGCGGCGAGCACGGCGGCCCAGGGCGAGCGGTCGGCCCAGTCGTGGAGCAGACCGGCATTACCGTCGGCACGGGCGATCAGGGCGTCGAGGCCACCGATGGAACGGGCCCATTCGAGCGCCAGGATCCAGTCCTCGACGCAGAGCATGGAGGGGGTGTTGATGGTCTCTCCCTCGAAGATGGCGCGGTCAAGCTTGCCGCCCTTGGTCAGGCGGAAGATCTTGGGCAGCGGCCAGGGCGGGCGATGGGTCTCGAGCCGCTCGACGGCGCGCGGCGAGAGTATCAACATGCCGTGTGCCGCCTCGCCACCCAGCGCCTTCTGCCAGGAGAAGGTGACGACATCGAGCTTGGCGAAATCGAGCCGCTGGGCAAAGGCGGCCGAGGTGGCATCGCAGATGGTCAGCCCCTGGCGATCGGCGGGGATCCAGGCGGCGTCGGGCACCCTGACCCCCGAGGTGGTGCCGTTCCAGGTGAACACCACATCATGCGAGAAGTCGACGGCGGCGAGATCGGGCAATTGCGAATAGGGCGCCTTGAGGACCCGGGCCTCGGCAAGCTTGAGCTCGCTCACGACGTCCTTGACCCAGCCCTCGCCGAAGCTTTCCCAGGCAAGGAGGTCGACGCCGCGGGCGCCGAGCAACGACCACAGCGCCATCTCGACGGCGCCGGTGTCGGAGGCCGGGACAATGGCGACAAGATGGCTCGGCGGGACCTCGAGGACCTCGCGGGTCAGCGTGATCGCCTGCTTGAGGCGCGCCTTGCCGGGGGCGGAACGGTGCGAGCGCCCGGTAAGCGCAGAGGCGAGGTCGCCTGATGCCCATCCCGGAATTTTTGCGCAAGGACCCGAAGAAAAGCGGGGATTTTGCGGCCGTACGGCCGGCTTCTCGATCGTCATTCGACCACCCTCTCAGATGGATGCCCCTCGTTGGGGAGGGGTGTCCCGCGGCGGTGACTACAGCAACCGCCCCGGGTGGTCAATCGAATGATAGAGGCTGTGCGCAGCAAACAGGCAGCAGGCAAAAAGGCGTCAGGCAGTGATCTGCGCTTTGTCCGACTGCCGACTCCCTCCCACTGCCGACTGCCAGGACTAGAACCTGAACCGCAGGCCGCCGGTCACCGCGTGATCCTGGACGTTGTCGTCCTCGCCGAAGATGTTGCGGAAGCGATAGCCGACATCGACGGCGACACCCTGGCTCACATCGAAGGTGATGCCGCCCGTCAGAGCCGCCGCAAGCCCGTCCTGGTCGAGGCCGTGGCCGGCATCGACGAAGCCGTAGCCGACGCCGGCACCGACATAGGGCTTGAGCGCGAAATCGACCGGCATGTCGATATAGGCATTGGCGGTGGCGGTCCCGATGCTGGCCTCCTCGCCATGGCCGAGATCATAGTTGAAGCCGTAATCGAAGCGCAGATCGGTGCGGAACATCGGCCCCCATTGATAGCCGACGCCGCCGCCGGCGATCGGGGCATTGGCATCGTTTTCGGCCGCGCTCCAATCGAGCCAGGACCAGCCGGCATCGCCCCTGAGATAAAATCCCTGGGCGGCATAGGTCGGTTCGGCCGGCGGTGCCGGCACCGGGGCATAGACATCGGCCGCCATGGCCGCTCCGGCGCTTGCCAACAAGCAAGCCGCGCCGATCAGAATTGCTTTCCACTCCCTCACCACGCACCTCCGCTCACCATCGAAATCGGCGGGCCGGTCTAAGGGCGGGCAGTGACGCAAGGCTGGCTCAATTGCGCAGCAAATGCGACAGGCGTTGCGGCCATGAGTCACGGCCGAGCCACCCGCGATGGTTGCGTCTGTCTGCAACCATCCCGGGTAGCCGATTTCGCTCGATGGTTGACCGCTAGAATCTGAAGCGGAGTCCGCCCGTCACCGAGTGGACCTGAATATCGAGGTTCTCGAGATCGGTCTCGAAAAAGGTCACAAAGCGATAGCCGACATCGAAAGCGACGCTCTGATTGAGATCAAAGGTGAGGCCGCCCGTCAGCGCCCCCGCCAGTGCGCCGTCATCAAAATCGTTGTCGACGAAACCATAACCGAGGCCACCGCCGACATAGGGTTTGACCACGAAACCGAGCGGGAGGTCGAGGTAGATGTTGGCCGTGGCGGTGCTGAGGCTGACGCTGTTCCGCCCGATATCATAATCAAAGGCGTGATCGAACCGGAGATCGGTGCGGAACATCGGGCTCCATTGATAGCCGATGCCGCCGCCGGCGATCACCGAATCGCTATGGACGTCGTCACCCGCATCCAGCCAGGACCAGCCGGCATCGCCCCTGAGATAGAAGCCGGACTCTACGGTTGGCGGCGCCCCTTGCGGATCATAGACATCGGCAGCCGCTGCCGGCCCCGCCATCGCCATGAGCAACCCCGCCGCAATCACAACCCTTTTGCACTGAATCACGTGCACCCCCTTTTTCCAAATCCCCGCAAGGCCGCCCAACTTTGGCGGGGCTTCACACCGTGCCAGTGATGGCGCAACCCCGGTTCAAGCACAAGTCGCAACAACAGTTCTTATTGCTACCTTGGGTCGCAAGAATAACCGATCAACCCAAGGATCGGGGGTTGCTCATGAATTTCAGAAATTTTGGAGGATATGACGGGTCAGGCGTCGAAGGGTTGGCGGAAGAAGGTTGGCGTTGCCAGCCCTGCCGGGGGAGATGGACCGAACAACTCCAGCCTCTTCCGCCAACTCGGATCGGATCGCAGCGGAGACCAAGATCTCCGGGATCCAAGGCCGTTAGTCGAAAACAAGTAGACAGAAAAATGCGAGTATTCGCAAGAGCCTGAAATGGTTCAGGAAAGTCTATCAGACGTCGCGATTCACCTAAGAATGTTCGCTTTCAATGGGCAATAGGCACCAGGCAATAGGCCGTGGGCCGCAATCTTCGCTACTGCCTACTGCCTCGTTCAGGCCGCCTGCTTCTCGATCAGCCTCACCAGCTCGTCGACCAGCTTGCCGATCAGCGAGGGATCCTCGCCCTCGGCCATCACCCTGATCAATGGTTCCGTTCCGGAAGGTCGCACCAGCAGCCGGCCGCCATTCTGGTCGAGCCGCGACATTGCCTCGGCGATCGCCTGGCGAACCTGATCGGTGTCGAGCGGATTGACCTCGCCATAGCGGGCGTTGCGCTGGACCTGGGGCAGCGGCGTGAACAGCCGGGTCACCTGGCTCACCGGCTTGTCGCTGAGCTTGACCGCCGCCATGACCTGAAGGGCCGCGACGAGGCCGTCGCCGGTGGTGCCGAAATCGGCGAGCACGATGTGGCCCGATTGCTCGCCGCCGACATTGCAGCCCTTGTTGCGCATGTGCTCGACGACATAGCGGTCGCCGACGCGGGTGCGCAGGAGCTGGAGATGAAGGCCCGACAGATAGCGCTCGAGGCCGAGATTGGACATCACGGTGGCAACGATGCCGTCGCCGCGCAGCCGGCCGCTGCGGTGCCATTGGGTGGCGATGAGCGCCATCAGCTGATCGCCATTCACGAGCTCGCCGCGCTCATCGACCAGGATCAGCCGGTCGGCGTCACCGTCGAGCGCGATGCCTATATCGGCGCGCAGCTCGCGAACCTTGTCCTGCAGCTTGTCGGGAGCGGTCGAGCCGCAAGCGTCGTTGATGTTGAAGCCGTTCGGCTCGGTGCCGATGGCGATGACCTCGGCGCCGAGCTCCCACAGCGCTTCGGGCGCGACGCGATAAGCGGCGCCATTGGCACAGTCGATCACCACCCGCAAGCCCGACAGCGTCAGCTCCTTGGGGAAGGTGTGCTTGGCGAATTCGATATAGCGGGCCTGAGCATCCTCGATCCGCTTGGCGCGGCCGATCCTGTCGGGCGCGGCGAAGGTCATGCCCTCGCCATTCTCGACCAGCGCCTCGATCGCTGCCTCGTCCTCGTCGGACAGCTTGAAGCCGTCCGGGCCGAAGATCTTGATGCCATTGTCGTGGAACGGGTTGTGCGAGGCCGAGATCATGACGCCGAGATCGGCCCTGAGCGAGCGGGTGAGCATGGCGACCGCAGGGGTGGGCAGCGGCCCGAACAGGAAGACATCCATGCCCGCCGACAGAAAACCGGCGGTCAGCGCCTGCTCGATCATATAGCCGGAGAGCCTGGTGTCCTTGCCGACCACCACGCGGTGGCGGTGGCTGCCGCGGCGATATTTGGTCCCCGCGGCGGCGCCCACCCTGAGCACCGTCGCCGCGTCCATCGGCCAGCTGTTGGCCTTGCCTCTGATGCCGTCCGTGCCGAAATAATTGCGGCTCATAACGTATCCCGCCTTGTCGCCTCACCCCGCAGGAGAATAGCCGATTGCCGGTTAAGAAACACGCTTCGTCAAAATGGCAGGCCGTAGCTGCCGGCCCAGACATTGAGAGCGTGCCGGGTCAGGCGGACATCATGAACGCGGATGATCTGCGCCCCCTGCATGGCTGCGGTCAGGGCCGCCCCGACCGAACCGGCGCCGCGGCGGCCAGCCTCGGTCTCGCCGGTCAGAGTGCCGATGAAGCCTTTGCGCGAGGCACCGATGAGTAGCGGCACCCCGAGGCCGTGAAAAAGGACGACCTGGCGCATCAGCTCCATATTGTGCTTGTGGGTCTTGCCGAAACCGATGCCCGGATCGGCGATCAGCCGTTCCCTTTGAATGCCATGAGCCTCGCAGGCGGCAAGCCTGCCCTCGAGATAATCGTAGATGTCGAGCGCCACGTCGCGGTAGCGCGGATCATCCTGCATTGTCCGGGGGTCGCTGAAGGCGTGCATGAGCACGATGGGCAGGCCCGAGCGGGCCGCGACATCGAGGCTTGCGGGGTCGTGGGTCAGGGCTGACACATCGTTGAGAATCCGGGCGCCATTGGCGGCAGCCTCCGCGAGAACTGCCGCCTTGCGCGAGTCGGCGGAGACGCAGTGGCCGGCGGCGGCGAGTGCGGCGATCACCGCGATGGCACGCCGGCGCTCCTCGGCCAGTGGGGTCGGCTCGGAATAGGGTCTCGTCGACTCGCCGCCGACATCGAGAATGGCCGCCCCCTCGCCGGCGAGCGCCAGGCCATGGGCGATGGCGCCCGCGGTTTCGGCATGCTCGCCGCCGTCGGAGAAGCTGTCAGGGGTGACGTTGACGATGCCCATGACGAGGCTGCGATCCATGGGCAAGCCTGCGACATCGGGACGGGGGGCGACAATCCGGGCGAGGGTCGCGGCGATCTTGGGATCGCTCGAGACAGCCAGGTCGGCAAAGCGGCGCAAGCTTCGCCAATCACGGTCGGCGTCCCGCTCGATGACCTCGATCTCGGTAAAGGCGATGTCGAGCCCGGCGAGCCGGCCGGCGTCGCCCGATGCTAACACCCGGCGGGCGTCCTCACCCCAGCACAGGCCGACGGGACGGAGATAGAGCGAGGTGGTCATGGTCGCATGATAGAGGCAGTCGACATTAGGCAATAGGCAGTGAGCGGTTATCCTTCCCCACTGCCTACCCGGGCGGCCTACTGCCCATCAAGCTTGCGGCTGCGGCTCCATATCGCCGGTGCCCTTGGGGCCGCGGGAGGGCCGCTTGGTGACCGGGACCGACGAGGCGGTCGGGGTCGGCCGGTCGTCGCTGCCGTCCTTGCGCTCGATCGGCTCGCCATTGAGGACCTTATGCACCTCCTCGCTGGTCAAGGTCTCATATTCGAGGAGCGCAGCTGCCAGCGCATGAAGGTCGTTGAGGCGGGTGCTCAGCACCTCGCGGGCCCTGGCCTCGCCGGCATCGACAAGGCGGCGGCATTCGGCATCGATCAGCCGGGCCGTTTCCTCGGAAATGTTCTGCGAGCGGGCCACCGAATGGCCGAGGAACACCTCCTCCTGGTTCTCGCGCAGCCGGATGCGCCCGAGCTTGTCGCTCATGCCATAGTCCATCACCATCGAGCGGGCCATGTTGGTGGCCTGCTTGATGTCGTTGGCGGCACCGGTGGTGACATTCTCCGGTCCGAAGATCAGCTCCTCGGCGACGCGGCCGCCAAAGACCATCGCGAGATAGGCCTCCATCTCGTATTTCTTCATGTTGAAGCGGTCGCGCTCGGGCAGATTGACAGTGACGCCGAGGGCACGGCCGCGCGGGATGATGGTGACCTTGTGAAGCGGGTCGTTGCCTTTGACGGAGAGGCCGACCAAGGCATGGCCTGCCTCGTGATAGGCGGTGAGCTTCTTCTCCTCCTCGGTCATCGCCATGGAGCGGCGCTCGGCGCCCATCAGGACCTTGTCCTTGGCGTCCTCGAAGTCCTTCTGGGTCACCATGCGGCGCGACCGGCGGGCGGCGAGCAGCGCCGCCTCGTTGACGAGGTTGGAGAGATCGGCGCCCGAGAAGCCTGGGGTGCCGCGGGCAATGACCTTGGCGTCGACATCGGGCGCCAGCGGGACATTGCGCATGTGCACCTTCAGAATCTTCTCGCGGCCGCCAATATCGGGGTTGGGGACGACGATCTGGCGATCGAAACGTCCCGGTCGCAGCAGCGCCGGGTCGAGCACGTCCGGGCGGTTGGTGGCGGCGATGAGGATGACGCCCTCATTGGCCTCGAAACCGTCCATCTCGACCAGGAGCTGGTTCAAGGTCTGCTCGCGCTCGTCATTGCCGCCGCCGAGGCCGGCGCCGCGGTGGCGGCCGACCGCGTCGATCTCGTCGATGAAGATGATGCAGGGGGCGTTCTTCTTGGCCTGCTCGAACATGTCGCGCACGCGGGAAGCGCCGACGCCGACGAACATCTCGACGAAGTCCGAGCCGGAAATGGTGAAGAACGGCACGTTGGCCTCGCCGGCGATGGCGCGGGCGAGGAGCGTCTTGCCGGTGCCGGGCGGGCCGACCAGCAGCGCCCCTTTGGGGATCTTGCCGCCGAGGCGCTGGAACTTGTGCGGGTCCTTGAGGAATTCGACGATCTCCTGAAGATCCTCCTTGGCCTCGTCGACGCCTGCGACGTCATCGAAGGTGACCCGTCCATGGCGCTCGGTCAGGAGCTTGGCCTTGGACTTGCCGAAGCCCATGGCCTTGCCGGAACCAGCCTGCATCTGGCGCATGAAGAAGATCCACACGCCGACCATCAGCAGGATCGGGAACCAGGAGAAGATGAGGCTCGGCAGGAACTCGTCGGAACCGGCGGGGCGCGCTTTGATCTCGACGCCCTTCTGGCGCAACGTCGCAACCAGACCCGAATCCTGCGGCGCATAGGTCTGGAAGCCGGTGCCGTTGGTGTATTGGCCGGAAATGCTGTCGCCGGAGATGGTGACCGATTTGACCTCCCCGGAATCGACCTTGGAAAGGAATTCCGAATAGCTCACATCGCTCGACGACATGCGCTGAGTCTGGCCCTGGAACAGGGAGAACAGTGCAAACAGCAGCAGGGCGATAACGATCCAGACTGCGAGACTGCGGAAATTGTTCAACTTAAGCGCCTCACGAATGGGTGGGCCGTCGCTCCCTCTGGTGCAACCCTGCCCGTGGCTTGACCGAGTGTAACATATGTACGCTCAAAAGGGTTGCCAAGTTCACTACCAGAGATGGATCGGCTGGTCCATTTTGGTCAATCTGCAATAAATCTGACCGTCAATCCCTCCACTGGCCGGCCGAACAGCCAGACCGGCTGATTGTCGGCCAGGATGGCCGGTGTGGAACGCCAGACGAAGTCCGGGATGGCTGGCGGACGGGCGGGGCCGGGGCGGAGGCTCCCGACCGGGATGATCGAGTAGGATCGGGCGGCAGCGGCATCGGCAAGGGCAATGGCGAAACGGCGGTCCCAGACTGTGACCTGCCCGGGCCGCAGCGCGACCGGCTGGGAACTCATCCGCCCCGGCTCGCGGCCGAACAGGAGCTTGGCCTTCTGCCGCACCAGGCGGCATCCGCCGAGGGTCCGAGCGGTTCCTTCAGTGCCGGCGACCCAGCGCTCCAAAGCTTCGAGCGATGCCATTCGCGGCGCTTCGGGGTGGCCGCCGAAACGGGCAATCGCCCGCCCGAGCAGGCGGATGCGGATCTCCGTCGGCAGTGCCGCCAGGCCGTTGCGATCGAGGCTGCCGGAGCCCTCGGGGGTCACCGCAAGGAGGGCACGCTCGGCATCGCGCGCATGGTGCTCGAGCGCCTCGTTGGCGCGACGCAGCCGTGCTGCCGCAAGCGCAATGTGGCTGCCGCTCAGCCCCGCCTCGGCGAGAGTGGCGAGGACCTCGCGGGTGCGCACCCGTTCGAAGGCGCGGTTGCGGTTGCTCGGATCTTCGAAGAATGGCAGGCCGCGGGTCTCGAGGGTGGCGAGGAGGCGGGCACGCGGCACCGTGAGGAAAGGGCGAAGCACGTGCCAGGGCGCGCCGCTCTCCGCCGGCATGGCGCCGAGACCCTCGACGCCCGAGCCGCGGGCCAGGCGCATGATCACGGTCTCGGCCTGGTCGTCGAGCGTGTGGGCGGTGACGATCGGGCCGAAGTCATGGCTGGCGCACCATTGCCGCATGAGGCGATAGCGTGCATCACGCGCTGCCGCCTGGATGCCGCTTGACGGCTTCCCCCCGTCCCAGCGGAGGCGATGGCCGTCGAGGCCAAGAGCTGCCGCCCATGCGACGACGCTCAGCGCCTCGTCCGCCGCTTCGGGGCGGAGAGCGTGATCGACGGTGAGCACGGCGAGCCGCGGCGCTGCCGGGCGGGATCTCGCCCATTCGGCCACCAGCGTCATCATGGCCACCGAGTCGCTGCCGCCCGAGACGGCCAGCGCCACGGAATGATAGGCGAGAAGCGGCATCAGCAGATTTTCGCCTTCGGCGGCGGTGATGGGCTCACTGCTCCGGCTAGCAGCCGGCACGTTTCATCTCCCGGAGAGCTTGATTGCGAGCGTCGGCGGCGGCCGGATACTTCTTCGGCACCTCGGCAAAGGCGCCACAGGCCTGCTCCTTCTGGCCGAGCTTGTTCAGCGACATGCCGAGCTTGAGAAGCGCGTTGGGTGCGCGCGGGCTCTTTGGAAAGGTCTGGAAGCCCGCCAGGAAACTGCGTGCCGCGTCCTTGTACTTGCCTTGAACATAGTAGGTCTCGCCCAGCCAATATTGCGCATTGCCGGCAAGCTCATGGTCACGATAGCGCGACAGGAACAGACGGAATCCGGCTTCCGCCTCGCCGAATTGCCGATTGGTGTATTGATCGTAGGCGCCTTCATATACCTGTTCGGGCGAACCGCCGGTGCCGCCCACCTGATTGCCGTCGAGTGCTGCGGATTCCACACTATCGGAGTCACCGCCGGGCGCGGGCCCGCCAATGGCGCCGACGCCGGACGAGGAGCCCGGCATGCCGCCATTGACGGCATCGGTGGATACCTGGCCCAGCACCTTGGGTCCGGGGGCCCGCTCGCGCGGCTTCGCATCCTCGTCGTCAAGCTCGACCATCTCGTTGCCGCCACCCTGCCCCGACTGGGCCTGGCCCTGTGGCGGTGCCTGCTCCGGTTCGCTGCCACCTTGCCCCTGGGCGTTGCCATATGACTGGAGATCATAGGACTGGAAGGAGCTGGTCGAGCCGAGATCCTGGGACGGCGGCGGGTTGCCGCCAGGCAGCGGCTGACCCGATGGGGGCACTGAATTGTTTCCCTGGAACAAGCCCTGCGGGCGCTGCTGCGGGGCGTTGAGGGCCGATTGGCTACCGTTCATTCCACCGCCGCCGCGCGCCTCGATCTGACGCAGCTGGTGCTGCAGCTCCTGGATCTGGCCGACGAGCTGGCGCACCTGCTCCTCGAGCGCGGTCAGCCGATAGCCGAGATTCTCACCCTGCGCCATCGCCGGCGCGTGCCAGCTTCCGGCAGCTCCCAAAAATGCCAATGCAATCAACCACCGTCTCATGAAGCTCCTCGAACCGTATCGCGTATGGCGAGCACTGCTCGCATGGCTGCCACCGAGGCTCCCGCCCAAAGGCGGTGAAAGTGAGGCTCGACGGTTCGGAGATACCGGGGCCGCCTAGCCCGAAACCGCCCCGCCGGTGATGACCGTGACGGCCCGCCGGTTCTGCGACCAGCATGATTCGGCGTCGCATAGCGCAACCGGCCGCTCCTTGCCATAGGCAATGGTCGACAGCCTGGCCGCCGGAATGCCCTGAGCCACCAGGAATTCCCGGGCGGCGGTGGCGCGACGGGCCGAGAGGGCAATATTGTACTCGCGCGTGCCGCGCTCGTCGGCATGTCCCTCGACCTGGATGGTGACTTGCGGGTACTGGCGCAGCCAGGCCGCCTGCCGGCGCAGCACTTCCTGCGCCTCCGGCGTCAGGGTCGACGTGTCGACAATAAAGTAGATGCGGTCGCCGACATTCACCATGAAATCGCGTTCAGAGCCCGGAACGGCGGCCTGGGCGCCCGGCTGGGTCGGGGAGTTGTTCTTGTTGCACCCCGCAATGACGCTCAGCCCCAACAGCAAAATGACGACCCGAAGGCCGGCAATCTGACGCAGCATCTATCCCACTCCTCGAAATTCGAAAGATACGCAGTCGGTCGCCAACCAACTCAGCCCCGAGACGCGACCCCCCGAATGCCACACCCGCCATCGGGGCCACCAGGGGCACATCCTGCCCTTCGTGACCATGCTCTAGCCTCCCCGTCCTATTTGAGCAAGGGAGACCATGCCGGATCGGAGGCGAAACCAGGGGTCGCCACCGGCCGCTCGTTGTACCCTGTCACATCCACACTGAAGAGCTTCGGTCCTCCCTGCTCGCCAGGGCTGTCGCGGAAAAACATGAGAACGCGGCCGTTTGGCGCCCAGGTCGGTCCTTCATTGTGGAACCCTTCGGTCAGTATTCTCTCACCGGAGCCGTCCGGTTTCATCACTCCGATGGCGAATCGTCCACCGTTCATTTTGGTGAAGGCGATCTGATCACCGCGCGGCGACCAGACCGGCGTCGAGTACCGACCCTCGCCATAGCTGATTCGCTGCTGATTGGCGCCGTCGACCGACATGACATAAAGCTGCTGGGTGCCGCCGCGGTCGGATTCGAAGATGACGCGGCTGCCGTCGGGGGAAAAGCTCGGCGCGGTATCGATTGCCGCGGAATTGGTGAGCTGACGGATCTGCTTCGACCTGAGATCCATCATGTAGATATTCGAGGAGGCGCCCTGGAGGACGCTCATGACCAGGCGCTGCCCGTCGGGCGAAAAGCGTGGGGCGATGACGCTGTTGTCGGCGAACACGCCGACGATCTCGCGCTGCCCGGTTTCGATATTATAGAGATAAATCCGGGGCTTGTTGCCGGCATAGGAGACGTAGGTGATCTCCTGCGAGTTGGGATTGAAGCGCGGTGTCAGCACCAGATCCTTGCCATCGGTGAGCTTGCGGATGTTGAACCCATCCTGGTCCATGATGGCGAGGCGCTTGATCCGCTTGTCCTTCGGGCCGCTCTCCTCGATGAACACGACACGGGTGTCGAAATAGCCGTCCTCGCCGGTCAGAGCCTTGTAGATGGCGTCCGAGATCATGTGGCCCATGCGACGCCAATTCTTCGGCGAGGTGACGAATTGGAAGCCGAGCACCTGGGTCTGGGC
This sequence comes from Aestuariivirgaceae bacterium, assembly GCA_044870245.1. Classification (GTDB taxonomy): domain Bacteria; phylum Pseudomonadota; class Alphaproteobacteria; order Rhizobiales; family Aestuariivirgaceae; genus DATAFF01. The sequence goes on from JBIOYR010000098.1 coordinate 22,421, forward strand.
GTAGACGTCCCACAGGCGGAACTCGGCGCGAAGCCGGCCATCCGGCTGCATGATCGCCTGGCCGGTGACCAGCGCCTGGGCCTGAATGGTCCGCCAATCGCCAAAATTGGGTTGCTGATTGAAGTTGGTGATCTGCTCGATATAGGACTCCGGCGGCAGGGGGCGGAAAAGGCCGGAACGATCGAGATTTGCCGCGATGACGGCAGCAATGTCGGCGCCAAACTTGCCTTCGTCCGGAGCAGCGCCGATGAAGGCCGGGATGGCGATCGGCAGTGGCTGGACCTGGCCTTTGGTGATGTCGAGCTCGAGTGCCGCCCGAGCCGGGGCTGGAGCGATCGCGAGACAGAAACCGGCGATGGCGACCAGTGCCAGCAGAGTCAAGAGGGTGGCGCCAAGCGCCCCGGCATTCCTGGTGATGGTCATGAATCTCCTCGAGCGCTCAGTTGGTCGCCAGCATCTGGCTCGGATCGAAATTGAGAATGATATCCTGCCACATGGCGTATTTTTCCTGGGGTAGGAAGTCGTAAGGCGAGCACGCCTCGACCGCCGCCTGTGCCGCGCGCGCCGCGGCCTCGAAGGCCGGATGCGAACTGCTGTTCAGCAGGATCGGATAAGCGGCAAGCGATCCGTCCTGATTGAGTTTGATCTCAAGCTTGATGAGCAATTGCTCGGCCTCGCGCGCGCCGGCGGGAATCGTCCAGCAGCTTTCGATCTTCTGACGCATGGCATCGAGAAGGGTGGCAGCAAGCCGCTGGTCCAAACCGCCCGAATCAAAAGCGCCGCGTTTCGGCGTGCCGGTCTGGGTCTCGCTCTTGCGAGGTCGGGAGGGCTCGCCATCGATCTTGTTGAGCAGCGCCGATACCTGCGACAGATCAAGCTTGGGCTTTTTCTTCTCGGGCTTCCTATCCGGCTTCTTCTCGGGCTTCGCTTCGGCCTTCTTGACCTCCGGCTTCTTCGGCTCGGGTTGCTTCTCCTCCGGCTTGGGAGCGAGCTTCTCGGTCTCCTTCAACAGCTGCTCCAGCGGCTCCGGATCGGGCGGCTTCTCGACCTTCGGCTCGGGCTTGGGCGGCTCGGTCTTCTGGATCAGCTCTTCGAGCGGCTTGGCATCAGGCGGCTGCGGCTCCGGCTCCTTGGCCGCCATCTTCGGCTCGGGCGTCGGCTGGGGCTCGGGCCGTGCCTCGGGCTTGGGAGGGGTCGGTTGAGGGGCCGGCTTCTCGTCAGGCTTGGGCTCCGGCGCCGTCTTGGAGGTGGCCTGACGCAGCGACACATCCTCGATCGACACGATATCGACCGGGATCGATTCCTGCATCTCGACCTTGTGGCGCTCGGGCGGGGGCAGCACGATGACCGCCGCGACAAGAATTGCAGCGTGGATTGCCAGCGATACTCCGAAACTCCAGCGCATCCCTCTCGTCCGAGCACCCCCCTATTGCGGAAGCTTGACCGATTCGGAGTCGGTGACCAAGCCGATCCTGCGGAACCCGGCCCGGTTGAGCTCTCCCATCACCCTCATCACATCTCCGTAGCCGACCGCCTTGTCGGCACGCACAAAAATCCGCTCCTCATATCCATTTTTCGCTATGGCCACCAATTTCGGCGTCAGTGTGTCGAGGCCGACTTCGGAATTCTGCAGGAACAAACGACCGTCCTGCTTCACCGAGACGGTCAATGGTTCATTGTCGCCCTGCAGCGGCTTCGCGCGGGTTTCCGGCAGCTCGATCGGAACGCCGACAGTGAGAAGGGGTGCGGCAACCATGAAGATGATGAGGAGCACCAACATGACGTCGACGAAAGGTGTCACATTGATCTCGCTCATCGGCGCAAAGACTTTGCGGCGCCGGCCCCGTCGACCGCCGCTTCCCAAAGAAGCAAGGCTCGATCCCATCCCGAAGGCTCCCTCAGCTCACCCGCTCGATCAGACGCTCAATCTCATGCCCGCTCGTCCAATTGCCGCGATACGATGGCGGAAAACTCGTCGGCAAAATTCTCCAGCCGCAACCCGATCTTGGCGATGTCACTCGAGAATTTGTTGTAGAAAATGACCGCGGGGATGGCGGCAAGAAGGCCAAGTGCGGTTGCGAACAAGGCCTCTGCCAGACCGGGAGCAACCACGGCGAGGTTGGTGTTCTTCGACACGGCAATCGCCTGAAACGAGTTCATGATGCCCCAGACGGTCCCGAACAGCCCGACAAAAGGTGCTGTCGAACCGACCGTCGCGAGCACCAGGAGACGGCTTTCCAGCTGCGCCATCTCCTTCTGCAGCTGAACGTCCATGACCTTCTCGATCCGCTTCTGGACGCCCTGGAACCCGGCGCGCATGGCGCTGTCCTGGCTGCGCTTCCATTCCCGCATTGCGGCCATGAAGAGCTGGGCCATGCCGCCCATCTGGCGCGGCCCGATGGAAACATAAAGATCCTCGAGCGATTGACCGGACCAAAACATGCCCTCGAACCGATCGGTGGCGCGCATCAGCCGGTTGATGACCAGGATCTTCTCGATAACGATCGCCCAGCAGATCACCGAAGCGGCGATCAGGCCGACCATGACCCCCTTGACCAGCGGCGAGGCCTGCCAGAACAGGTGCCAGAGCGATGCATCGCCGGCATTGAGCGCAACCTGTCCCGCTTCGACTTCCATTCGTCCCCTTTCCGCAGGCTCCCACGCATGCGGCGCATTAGCAAAGCAACTGTGTCGAAACTGCGGCTGTCGCCGCTTACGTTGATTAATTCGACTATCGAGACAAGCAGGCCTTCGTTAATGGAGGGTTACCAGGGTCGCCGATAGGCCCAATTCCAGTCGTGTCGCCTGTTGCCCCAATGCCAGCCGTTTTGATACATCATCATCCATGACCGACCGTCTGGCCATTGCGCTCGGACAACTCAATCCGACGGTGGGCGCCGTCCAAGCCAATCTGGAGAAAGCGCGTGCGGCGCGGGACGACGCGGCGGCGCGCGGTGCCGATCTTGTTCTGTTTCCGGAGCTCTATGTCTCCGGCTACCCGCCAGAGGACCTGGTGCTCAAGCCGTCCTTCGTGCGCGCCTGCCGCGAGGCCGCCGAGGCGTTGGCGCGCGAAACCGGCGAACGCGGCCCGGGAATTCTCCTGCCCACGCCATATGCCGAGGGCGGTCGCGTCTACAATGCCGTGGCGCTCCTCGAGGGTGGTGTCGTCAAGACGGTGCGATTCAAGCACGAACTGCCAAATTACGGAGTGTTCGACGAAAAGCGCGTGTTCGCTGCCGGGCCGGCGCCAGGACCGATCGAATTCCGCGGCGTCCGGCTCGGCGTGCCAATCTGCGAGGACATCTGGATCGAGGATGTCTGCGAGACACTGGCCGAGACCGGCGCTGAGCTCCTGCTCGTCCCCAATGGCTCGCCTTTCGAGGCAGGCAAGCAGGACACCCGGCTCACCATCGCCGTCGCGCGGGTCACCGAGACGGGCCTGCCGCTTGCCTATCTCAACCAAGTGGGCGGCCAGGACGAGCTGGTGTTCGACGGCGGCAGCTTCGGCCTCAATTCCGACCGCACCCTCGCCTTCCAGATGCCGGCCTTCAAGGAGGACATCGCCATCACCCGCTGGACGCGCCAGCAGGGGCGCTGGCGAATCGAGCGCGGCGCAGTGGCGCCACAGCCCAGCGGCGAGGAGGAGGTATGGCGGGCGATCGTGCTCGGGACGCGCGACTATGTGCGCAAGAACAGCTTCCCCGGAGTCGTGCTCGGGCTTTCGGGGGGCATCGATTCGGCCGTGGTCGCTGCGATTGCCGTCGATGCGCTCGGTCCCGACCGGGTGCGCTCAGTGATGATGCCCTATCGCTATACGGCGGCCATCAGCCTGGAGGATGCCGAGGCCTGTGCCAGAGCGCTCGGCTGCCACTACGATATCGTGCCGATCGCGGAGGCCGTCGAAGGGCTCGAAAGGACTCTCGCGCCGCTGTTCAAGGGGCTGAAGCCAGACGTGACCGAGGAGAATCTGCAGTCGCGGCTCCGTGGCACCATTCTCATGGCGATCTCCAACAAGCTCGGCTCGATGGTGCTGACGACCGGCAACAAGTCGGAGATGTCGGTGGGCTATGCGACGCTCTATGGCGACATGAATGGCGGCTTCAACCCGATCAAGGACGTCTACAAGACCCAAGTCTATGACCTGGCGCGATTCCGCAACCGCTATCGTCCCGAGGGATGTCTCGGTCCCGAAGGCCGGGTGATTCCGGAGCGGATCATCACCCGGGCGCCATCGGCGGAATTGCGCCCCGGCCAGACCGACCAGGATGCCTTGCCACCCTATGAGGAGCTCGACGCCATTCTTCGCGAGCTGATCGAACGTGATCAGTCGATCGCCGAACTGGCGAAGTCCGACATCCCGTACGCCCATCTGCTGAAGACCCGCAATCTGGTCTACAATGCCGAGTACAAGCGGCGACAAGCGCCGCCCGGGGTGAAGATAACGGCACGAAATTTCGGTCGCGACCGCCGTTATCCGATCACCAACGGCTATCGCGACATGTCATGAACAGCAGCAGCAGATTCGTCTCGCCAACGGTCCGCTTCGCCCCTTCGCCGACCGGGCGGATTCACATCGGCAATGCGCGGACTGCCGTGTTCAATTGGCTGTTCGCGCTCAAGAACGCCGGGCGCTTCGTGCTGCGCTTCGACGACACCGACCGGGATCGTTCAACACTGCAATTCGAACGCGACATTGCTTCGGATCTGGCGTGGCTCGGCATCGTTCCCGACCTGATGGTTCGACAGTCGGAGCGCTTCGACCTCTATCGGCAGGCGACCGAGAGGCTCAAGGACACCAGCCGACTCTATCCCTGTTACGAAACCCAGCAGGAACTCGAGCTGCGCCGCAAGCGGCAGCTCGCACGGGGCGCTCCGCCGATCTATGACCGCTCAGCGCTGCAGCTCAGCGAAGCCGACCGGCAGCAGCTGGAGGCCCAAGGGCGACGACCGCATTGGCGCTTTCTCCTCGAGAGCCACAAGGTCGGCTGGAACGATCTCATCCGGGGGCCGCAGGAGATCGACACCGCCACGCTGTCCGACCCGGTGCTGATCCGCGAGGATGGTAGCTATCTCTACACGCTGCCGTCGGTTGCCGATGATATCGACCTCGCCATCACGCATGTGATCCGCGGCGAGGACCATGTGGTCAACACCGCGGTGCAGATTCAGCTGTTCGAGGCGCTCGGGGCCGAGCCGCCGCAATTTGCCCATCACAGTCTCCTGGTCGGGGCCGACGGGCAGGGGCTATCGAAGCGGCTCGGCTCGCTGTCGATTGCGGGCATGCGTGAGCAGGGAATCGAGGCGATGGCGGTGGCCAGCGTTGCGGCGCTGATCGGAACGTCGGAGTCGGTTCATCCGGTGGCCGCCTATGAGGCGCTGCTGCAAGGCTTCGATCTTGCGCATGTGTCACGGGCACCGGCGCGTTTCGACGAGGAGGAACTGCGGTCGCTCAATTCCAAGCTGGTGCACGAGCTTTCCTACGAGGCCGTGCGGGCGCGGCTCAAGGCCCTCGGCGTCGATGGCGGGCAGCAGTTCTGGCAGGCGGTGCGCGGCAATCTCGCGACATTGAACGATGCGCAGCGCTGGCACGAGGTGATCCATGGCGCGATCGACCCGGTGGTGATCGATCAGGATTTTCTCGACACGGCGCGACGCCTGCTGCCGCCTGAACCCTGGGGAGAGGACACCTGGAAGGAGTGGACCGGACGCCTCAAGGAAGAGACCGGGCGCCGCGGCAAGAACCTCTACCATCCGCTACGCCTCGCTCTCACCGCCAACGAGGCGGGACCGGAGCTCGCGGCGCTCATGCCGCTCATCGGCCGCAATCGGGTCGAGCGGCGGCTCGAGGGAAAACGCTAGGGCAGCAACTATCCGGGGAGTGGGATTTCCGCCGCAGGGTCGGGCACCAGGAAACCGCGCTGGACAGCCGGGCGGGCGGCGATGGCCAAGTACCAGCGCTTGACATTCGGTACCTCGTCGAGATCGAGCGAATACCAGACGAAGCGGGTGGACCACGGCCAGATCGCCATGTCGGCAACCGAATAGTCACCGGCGACAAACTCGTGCTCGGCAAGCCTTCGGTCGAGCACGCCGAAGAGACGCCGCGCCTCGTTGCCATAGCGCTCTTCGGCATAAGCCGACTTGCCCCTGTTGAATTTCAGGAAGTGATTGGCCTGGCCGAGCATCGGGCCGAAGCCGCCCATCTGCCACATCAGCCACTCGACCACCCGCCATTTGGCAATCGCATCCTGCGGCCAGAACCTGCCGGTCTTGTCGGCCAGGTAGAGCAGGATGGCACCCGACTCGAAGAGCGACATGCCGGTGCCCTGGTCGACGATTGCCGGGATGCGATTGTTGGGCGAGATCTTGAGGAAGCGCGGATCAAACTGCTCGCCCCTGCCGATGTCGATCGGGTGGACGCGATAGGCGAGCGCCATTTCCTCAAGGGCGATCGAGACCTTGCGGCCATTGGGCGTGCTCCACGTGTAGAGATCGATCATCGCTGCTCCAATTCAACCGAGCCCGGTATAGCCGTGCGAATCCGCTTCGGCCTCGAGGGAGAGAATTCGCCCGTAGGCGTCGTCAGCCAGAAACTCGACCCCGCCAATCAAGAGCGCTGCACGCGCTTCCGCCAGATCGGGATCGGCAACCGCGTCGATCAGCGCACGGCGCAGCCGGGTGAGCTGCGGCGCCGACCAGCCGGTCCTGGTCACGAATGGCAGCGCCGGTGCAAGGGGCCCCCAGGTCAAGATTCGCAGATGGGCGGTGAGCTCCGGACGAAGACGTCCGGCCAAGGCAAAGGTCACGCAATCGATGGCGGCGACATGAGCATCGCGGTTCGCCACCAGCTCCATCGAGCGGAGATGGGAACCGGTCTCTGTCGTTTCCGCGAAGAACCGGCCCGCACGCGCCTGTGGTGCCACCAGCCAGCGGAGCGCCAGGTGGCCAGACAAGCTGTCGGGAGCGTTGTAGGCCGCAATGGTTCCCCTGAGATCCTCGATCGTTCGAGCCCTGCTCGCCTTGTTGACAACAATTGCGCTCGAATAGGTCGGACCCTCACAGCCCGGAGCGTCGTAGCAAGGGGTGCCCAGCAGCGCCAAGCCCCCCTGAAAGGCGTGCGTCAAAGGATAGCCGCAGGTCTGGGCGAAGAGGAGATCGGGAGCGCGCCATTGCGCATGGGGGCTCATGCTGCGGTCCAAAGCCAAAGGAACGTCCTGGAAGCCGGCGCCTTGAAGGTGCCGCCGCAGGCCGGCCCACAATGCATCCGTGGCCGCGGCTAGCTCGGGGAAATCATACATGGCAAGCGCCGCCAACATGGGTTCGCTAGCCGATCTCGCGGGCGAGCGAGGCGACGACGGTCGGGGTGTCATTGGGCTGGACCCTGGCAGCGCGGATGAGGTTGTCGAAATGGCTGGCAAATTCGCGAATGAGCTCGGTCGTGGTCAACACCAGATAGAGGTCGCCGACATAGATCACGGCGCGCCGCATGCCAAAGACCGAATAGGGCACCGAAAATCGCTCGCGGGCATCGAACAGATACCAGCGGTAGGACGGATACAGTCGATCGAGAACCTCGGCCATGTTCTCGATCTGCTCGCGGCGTTGCTGTGCTGGAAAACCGCCCCACATCCCCTCCCCGCGGGCAAAGGCGACGACATCCTGCAAGGGTGAGCAGACCTCGATCTCACTTTCGGGGCGCCTGGCGTGCTTGATGCGCTCGCGCGTCACAACCGTCATCGCAGTGGCGATAGCCGTCTCGAGCCGCCCGGTCTCATAGGCGATCATCGCGTCGGTCTTGAGGTGATCGGGGAGGGTCGCCGGCACATAGCGGACCTTTGTGCCGATCGCCTCGGTATGCCAGCGGCGCAGCCTCTCATCGGCCGGATCGCCGGCGTCGGGCTCAATCATCATCTGGGGCACGATGTCGGCGGCGACCTGGTCCTGCTCCGAAAGGCCGAGCAGCCAGTCGGCCGAGCAGCGATGGCGGGCGGCGATCTGGGCGATGGTCTCGGCCCGCGGCAGCCGGACATTGGTCTCCAGCAACAATTGGGAAAGCGCCGACCGGCTCAGGCCGGCGCGGCTGGCAAAACGGGCCCGCGACAAACCTGAGCGCTCGATCTGCTCCGTCAACCGCCTGCGGAAAGTGTCGACCGTATCTCGTTTGCTCATGATCCGTCCACGATTGTAACCAAAATCCCGAACTGTGCACAGCTATAAACAGTTTGACGCAATTGGAGCGTCGTCATCAGGTTGGCAGGAGGTTAAATTCCTTAAAGATTGATTCGGGGTCAGTTATGACGGTGGTCGATGGTACCGCGGTCCCGCGAAGGGCTGTGGCCGAGATAGAATGGCAAACCTTGTGGCTCATCGGTGGGGCCTGGGCGGGTTTCGCGGCACTCACCTGGCATTGGGAGGTCCTGGGCTGGTGGATCGTGGCGCCGCTTGGCGCCTATCTGGTGGCCTTTCACGGCTCGCTGCAACATGAGGCTTTGCATGGCCACCCGACACGGTCGGCGGTGCTGAACGAACTTCTGGTATTTCCCGCCGTCACCTTGTGGTTTCCGTTTCGCCGCTACAAGGCGCTGCATCTCAAGCATCACGACAACGACCATCTGACCGAACCCGGCATTGACCCGGAATCGTTCTACCTCGATCCGCAAGCATGGGATGACTCGCCGCGCTGGATTAAGACCCTCTACAGCATCAACAATTCGATGCTCGGCCGCTTCATCCTGGGGCCAGCCATCTCGACCGCCCGGCTGGTCACCTCCGAAGCCGGCCTGATCATCGCCGGCGATCGGCGGGTGACCAAGGGATGGGTCCTGCACGGGTTCGCCGTCGCGCTGGTGTGGCTGTGGGTGAGCGTGATTTGCGGCATGCCGTTCTGGCAGTATGTGCTGTTCATCGCCTATTGGGGCAACGCCTTGTCGATGATGCGGTCCTATGCCGAGCACCGGGCCCATGAGGAGGTGGGCTGCCGGACGATCGTCGTCGAAACCAATCCGATCGTTTCCTTGTTGTTCCTCAACAACAACCTCCATATGGCGCATCATGAGCAGCCGAGCCTGCCATGGTACGAGATTCCGGCTTACTACCAGCGCCATCGCGACCGCCTGCTCAAAGAGAACTGCGCCTATCTCGTGAAGGGCTATCGCGAGATCGCTCGGCACTGGCTGGTCACGCCGAAGGAGCCGGTCCGGCATCCTCATCTCTAACGACGCTTGCATCGGGGCGGAGAGCCTCCTACAGGAGTTGCAGCTCGTCAATCGAGAGGCAAGCCATGAACGGCACCATTCTTGCCACTGCGACCGCGACGCTCGAGAGCATCGAACGTGAGGGCTTGACCAAGCGCGAACGGGCAATCCTGTCGCCGCAGGGGCCGCATATCGCGATCGAAGGCACCAAGACCGGGCAGGAGGTCATCAATCTCTGCGCCAACAACTATCTCGGCCTGGCCGATCATCCGCGCCTGCTCGATGCGGCCCGTGAGGCGTTGGCAAGCCATGGCCTCGGCATGGCGTCGGTGCGCTTCATCTGCGGCACCTCGGATCTGCATCTGGCGCTGGAGCGGCGGGTGGCGGCATTTCTCGGCACCGAGGATGCAATCCTGTTCTCCTCCTGCTTCGATGCCAATGGAGGCGTGTTCGAGACACTGCTCGGACCTGAAGACGCGGTCATCTCGGATGCGCTCAACCATGCTTCGATCATTGACGGCATCAGGCTCTGCAAGGCCCGGCGCCTGCGCTATGCCAACAACGACATGGCCGATCTCGAGGCCCAGCTGAAACAGGCATCGGATGCGCGGGTGCGATTGATCGCGACCGACGGCGTGTTCTCGATGGACGGGATCATCGCCAATCTCCCGATGCTCTGCGAGCTCGCGCAACATCATGATGCGGCGGTGCTGGTGGATGACAGCCATGCGGTCGGGGTGATGGGCCGGCGCGGCGGCGGCACCCATGAGCATCACGGCGTCGAGGACAAGGTCGACCTCCTGACCGGCACCTTCGGCAAGGCGCTTGGCGGCGCAGCCGGGGGCTATGTCGCCGGGCGGCGGGCGCTGATCGAGCTTCTGCGGCAGCGGGCCCGGCCCTATCTCTTCTCGAATGCGCTGCCGCCGCCGATCTGCGCCGCGACGCTGGCTGCGCTCGACCTGTTGGAGGCCGAGCCAGGCCTGATCGAACGGGTGCATGACAATGCCCGCTATTTCCGCGCCGCCATGGCGGAGCGCGGGTTCCGGCTGGTCGGCGCCGGTCATCCGATCGTGCCGGTGATGATCGGGGATGCCCGGCTGGCTGCGCAAATGGCGTCGCGGCTCGGATCGCTCGGCATCTTCGTGACGGCGTTCTCCTTCCCGGTCGTGCCGCGGGGCGAAGCCCGCATTCGCACCCAAATGTCGGCGGCGCACGCCCGCGAGGATCTCGATCGCGCCATCGAGGCCTTCACGACGGTCGGGCGGGAACTGGGAGTGCCGTCATGACCTCGGGTCTGATGCGGGCCCTGGTGAAAGCAAAGCCCGAGCCGGGCCTGTGGATGGAGGAGGTGCCGGTCCCCGTCCCGGCGGTGGGCGAGGTGCTGGTCAAAGTCCGGCGCTCGGCAATCTGCGGCACCGACCTCCATATTTGGAACTGGGACAGCTGGGCCCGACGGACCATCCCGGTCCCGATGGTGGTCGGCCATGAATATGTCGGCGAGGTATACCAGCTCGGGCCGGGGGTGCGCGGCTTCGAGATCGGCGAAACGGTGACCAGCGAAGGGCATATTGTTTGCGGGCACTGCCGCAACTGCCGGGCTGGGAGGGAGCATCTGTGCCCCAACACGCTCGGCGTCGGGGTCAACCGGCCGGGGAGCTTCGCCGAGTTCGTCTGCGTGCCCGCGCACAATGTCTATCCAATTCCGACGAACATCCCGGAGCGCGTGGCGGCAATACTCGACCCTTACGGCAATGCGATCCACACGGCGTTGACCTTCGATCTCGTCGGGGAGGACGTGCTGATCACCGGAGCGGGCCCGATCGGGATCAAGGCGGTGCCGATCGCGCAGAGGGCGGGGGCGCGCCATGTGGTCATCACCGACGTCAACGATTACCGGCTCGACATTGCCCGACGGATGGGTGCGACACGGGCGGTCAATGTCGCCCGCGAGGATCTCAAGGCCGTGATGCAGGCGCTGGAGATGAAGGAGGGCTTCGATGTCGGCCTTGAAATGTCGGGTGCCGAGAAGGCTTTCCGACAGATGCTGTCGGTCATGATCCACGGTGGAAAAATCGCCATGCTGGGCATTCCGCCGGGAGATATGGCGATCGACTGGAACGAGGTGATCTTCAAGAGCCTGACCATCAAGGGCATCTACGGCCGGGAGATGTTCGACACCTGGTACAAAGGAATCGCCCTGATTCAGTCCGGGCTCGATCTCGAGCCGGTGATCACCCATGAGCTGCCGGTCGAGCGTTTCGCCGAGGGGTTTGCGGCCATGGCCTCGGGGAATTGCGGCAAGGTGCTGCTGAACTGGGTCTGAGACGGCGCGCCAGGAGCATGATGTGGCTCCAAGGTCGGCCTGGAAGCGCAATCCGTCGGTGAGCAGCCTTGCGGGGCCTCTGCTTCTGTCTATGATTGGACAAGCAAAACCAGCTCCACGCCACCGCAAAAGGCGACGGAGGAACCCAGGAACCCATGCTTCGGATCGCCATTCGACGGTTCTCGTCCATGATCCTCATCATGCTGACGATCTCGTTGATCCTCTTCATCCTGTTCGAGGGCGACAAATACAATGTCGCGGCCAAGGTCCTCGGGCCCTATTCGACGCTCGGCCAGCGCGACCTCTGGCTCGAGCAGAACGGCTATAACGAACCCCTGTGGTGGCGCTACATCCATTGGATCTGGCGGTTCCTGCATGGCGATTTCGGCACCTCGATCATGTTCAACACACCGGTGTCGAGGCTGCTCGGCGAGCACCTCGCCAACACCGCCATTCTGGCGGGCCTGGTGTTCAGCATCACCATGGTCATCGCGTTGACGCTCGGGGTGTTCTCGGGCATCGCCGAGGGCTCGCTGCGCGACCGGGCGGTGACGGTGCTTTCGGTGCTCACCACCTCGGTGCCGGAGTTTGCATCGGCGACCATTCTGGTGGCGATTTTCGTCTATTGGCTCGACTGGCTGCCGGGAAGCTCGTCCTTCTCCGCCGGCATCGATCCAATCGAGCTGGTGCTGCCGGTGGCGGTGCTGGTGCTCTATAATTTCGGCTATTACACGCGAATGACCCGGGCATCGATGGCCGAGGTCATGACCTCGCAATATGTCCGGACCGCCATCCTCAAGGGCCTCCCGTTCAGCCGGGTGGTCGTCCGCCATGCCCTGCGCAACGCCCTCATTGCGCCATTCACGGTGATGGTGCTCCAGCTCAACTATCTCCTGTCGGGCGTGATCGTCGTCGAGGTGTTCTTCGCCTACAAGGGTTTCGGAAAGCTGCTCTACGAGGCGGCAACTTTCGGCGACATCTACACAGTCGAGGCCTGCACCATGGTGGCGGTGTTCGTCGCCGTGCTTTCGCAATTCATCTCGGATGTGGGCTACACCTTGCTCAATCCGCGGATCCGGTTCAGCTGAGGGGTGCCATGAGCGAGTTGACGACCTCACCGACCGCCGGAACTGCTACCCAGCCTCGCCGTGCCGGGCGCTTAAGCCGGTTCGTTTCCTCGATCTCGCTCCTGCGGGAGTCGCCGATCGGGATGATTGGCGCCCTTCTGGTGCTGTTCTGGGTCACGCTGGCGGTGCTCGCGCCGGTCCTGCCACTGTTCGATCCGTTGGCGCAGTCGCCAGGCTTCCTGCTGAAGCCGATCCTGACGCCGGCCAAGGGCGGCGGCACCCATTGGCTCGGCACGGATGAGCTCGGTCGTGACGTGCTGTCGCGCCTGATCTGGGGCTCGCGGCTCGTGCTGGTATGGGCAACGCTTGCCACCACCGTCGCCTATGCCGTCGGCATGATCATGGGGGTGGTCGGCGGTTATCGCGGCGGATGGTGGGACGAAATCATCTCCTTCTTCGGCAATGTGCTGCTGTCGTTTCCGCTGATGGTGCTCTACATCGTCATCATCTCGCGGTTCGGTCCGGCATCGGAGTTCGGCCAGTATCTGTCACGTGATCTCGGGTTCGATCCGGTGTTGACTGCCGGTGTGATCATCATCGTCGCGGTCACCTTCGGAACGGCGCCGCAGGTGGCGCGCATCGTCCGCGGGCTGGTGCTCGACCTCAAGACGCGCGACTACATTGCCGCGGCGGAGGTGAGAGGCGAGACGCCGTGGTACATCATGCTGGTCGAGCTGCTCCCCAATGCGCGCGGGCCACTGATCGTCGATTCCTGCCTCAGGCTCGGCTATGTCACCATCACCATCGCGCTCCTCGGCTATCTGTCGCTCGGTCTTCCGCCACCCTTCCCGGACTGGGGCAAGATGATCTCGGGGGCGCAGAAATTCGGCTCGTTCGGCATGAATGCCATGCTGTGGCCGGCCTTTGCGATCTCCTCGCTGGTGCTCGGCCTCAATCTGCTCGCCGACGGCATTCGCGAGATCTCGCTCAGAGACTAACAGAAAGTTCCCATCATGACCGTTTCAGACAATGCCAGGCCGCTCGACCAGCCCGTTCTCGAATGCCGCAATCTGAGCATCTCCTATTACACGCGCGCCGGCGAGGTTCCTGCGGTCGTCGATTTCAACCTCACCGTCATGCCCGGCGAGGCGGTCGGCATCGTCGGCGAGTCGGGCTGCGGGAAATCGACGGTGGCGCTCGCCATCATGCAGTATATGGGCAAAAACGGCGCGATCACCGGCGGGCAGATCCTGTTCAACGGCCGTGACATGACGACGATGTCGGAGGAGGAGCTGCGCAACATCCGCGGGTCGCGGATCGCCATGGTCTATCAGGAGCCGATGGCGTCGCTCAATCCTTCGATGAAGATCAAGGACCAGCTGATGGAAGTGCCGATGGTGCATGAGGGCATTACGTCGGAGGCAGCCTGGAAACGCTCGGTCGAGATGCTCGACGCGGTGCGGGTGCCCGATCCCGAGCGCATCATGAACTCCTATCCGCATCAGCTGTCAGGCGGTCAACAGCAGCGCGTCGTCATTGCGATGGCGCTCTTGTCCAATCCCCAGCTCCTGCTGCTCGACGAGCCGACCACGGCGCTCGACGTGACGGTCGAGGCGGGAGTTGTCGAGCTGATCAAGGACATCTCGAAGCGCTTCGGCACCTCGATGATCTACATCTCGCACAATCTCGGGCTCATCCTCGAGACGTGCCACAAGATCGCGGTGATGTATTCCGGGCAGGCAGTCGAGTTCGGGACGGTCTCGCAGGTGTTCGATCACATGCGCCATCCCTATACGCGCGGGCTGTTCAACTCGATTCCGCTGCCGGGCACCGATCGCCACGCCCGGCCGCTCGTGCCGATCCGTGGCCAGCTCCCTCTCCCCTATGAGCGGCCGCCGGGCTGCACCTTCGGGCCGCGCTGCGACCACTTCGTGGCGGGGCGCTGCAACCGTCCGCCGATCCCGATGGAAGCGGTGATCGACGATCCCGGGCATGCGGTGCGCTGCGTGCGCTACCGCGAGATCGACTGGTCGCTGAAGCCGACCGGCGCCGTCGAGCAACAGGCGATCACCTTCGGAGCGCCGGTGCTCGAAGTGCGCAACATGAAGAAGTATTACGAGATCCGCGACAGCTCGCTCAGCGGCATGCTGTCGGGCAAGGGCTCGCGTTTCGTCAAGGCCAACGAGAAGCTCGATTTCGATGCCCGCGAGGCCGAGACGGTGGCGATCGTCGGCGAGTCCGGCTGCGGCAAGTCGACCTTCGCCAAGGTGCTGATGGGACTCGAGGAGTCAACCGGCGGCGAGGTGCTCTTGCACGGCAAGGAGATCGGCCATCTGCCGGTCCGCAAGCGGTCGCCGCAGCTCATCGGGTCGCTGCAGATCGTGTTCCAGAACCCCTTCGAAACCCTCAATCCCAGCCATTCGGTCGGATCGCAGATCGCGCGCGTGCTGAAGAAGTACGGCGTGGCGCGCAGCCGCGGCGAGGTGCAGGAGAAGGTCTTCCAGCTGCTCGACCTGGTGAAGCTGCCGCGCGCTTTCGCCTTCCGCAAGCCGCGACAGCTGTCGGGCGGGCAGAAGCAGCGGATCGGGATTGCCCGGGCGTTTGGCGGCGATGCGGCGGTGGTGGTGGCCGACGAGCCGGTGTCGGCGCTGGACGTCTCGGTGCAGGCTGCGGTGACCGGGCTTCTCACCGATATTCAACGGCAGAAGCGGACGACGCTGATCTTCATCAGCCATGATCTGTCGGTGGTGCGCTATCTCGCGGACCGTGTGGTGGTCATGTATCTCGGCCGCATCATGGAGCAGGGCACGACCGAGCAGATTTTCTCGCCGCCCTATCACCCCTATACCGAGGCGCTGCTGTCGGCGGTGCCGATCGCCGATACCGCGGTTCACAAGAAGCACATCGTGCTCAAGGGCGAGCTGCCATCGCCGATGAACCCGCCGAGCGGCTGCCCGTTCCAGACGCGCTGCCCGCGCAAGATCGGCTTGATCTGCGAGACCGAGCTGCCACCGGTCAAGGAGCTGGCACCCGGCCACAAGATCATGTGCCACCTGCCGGACGATGTGCTGCGCGCCATGGAGCCGGTTATCGCCTTGGGCAACTCCAAAGAGAGAGCTGCATGAAGTCGCATTATCGTGCCGTGGTGATCGGCGGAGGTGTCGTTGGCTGCTCGGTTCTCTATCATCTCACCAAGGCGGGCTGGCGCGACGTCGCTCTCATCGAGCGCGACCAGCTGACATCGGGATCGACCTGGCACGCTGCCGGCGGCTTCCACACGCTCAATGGCGACCCGAATGTCGCGAAGCTCCAAGGCTACACGATCGGCCTCTATGACGAGCTCGAGAAGCTGTCGGGACAGTCCTGCGGGCTGCACCGCACCGGCGGGCTGATGCTGGCGGATACGCTGGAGCGGATGGAATGGCTGAAGATGGCGCATGCAAGGGCGCGCTATCTCGGCCTCGAGACCGAGCTCCTGACCGTTGCCGAGGCGAAAAAACTGATGCCGTTGATCGAGGAGCGCTATTTCGTCGGCGCCATGCTCGATGCCGCCGATGGCAGCCTCGATCCGTCAGGGACAACTCATGCCTATGCCAAGTCGGCGCGGCTCAACGGAGCGGAGATCTCGCTCAACAACCGGGTGGTCGAGCTCAAGCCGCGGCGCGACGGCGGCTGGGACGTGATCACCGAGCAAGGCACGATCGCGGCGGAGCATGTGGTCAATTGCGGTGGGCTGTGGGCGCGCGAGGTCGGCCGCATGGTCGGGCTCGAGCTGCCGGTGCTTGCCATGGAGCACATGTATCTCGTGACCGACGAGATGCCGGAGGTGGTCGGTTTCACCCGCGAGCATGGGCATGAGCTGCCGCATGCGATCGACTTCAAGGCCGAGATCTACATGCGCCAGGAAGGGACCGGCGTGCTGCTCGGGACCTATGAGAAGGCCTGCATTCCGTGGTCGCCCAAGGTGACGCCGTGGAATTTCGGAACCGAGCTGCTGACGCCCGATCTCGACCGAATTGCGCCATCGCTCGAGATCGGCTTCCAGCACTTCCCGGCGATGGCCAAGGCCGGCATCAAGCGGATCATCAACGGGCCGTTCACTTTCTCGCCGGACGGCAATCCCCTGGTTGGACCGATCCAGGGCCTCAGAAACTACTGGGTGGCCTGTGCGGTGATGGCGGGCTTCAGCCAGGGCGGCGGGGTCGGCCTGGCGCTGTCGCAATGGATGGTCGAGGGCGATCCGGGCTTCGATGTCTGGGCGATGGACGTCGCGCGGTTCGGGGAATGGGCGACCCGCGGCTACACCAATGCCAAGGTCCGCGAGAATTATGCGCGTCGGTTCTCGATCCGGTTCCCCAACGAGGAACTGCCGGCAGCGCGACCGCAGCAGACCACCGCCCTTTATGACGTGATGATCGCCAATGGCGCGGTGATGGGCGACAGCTGGGGGCTCGAGACGCCGCTGTGGTTCGCGCCCAAAGGCGTCGAGCCGAAGGACATCGTGTCCTTCCACCGATCCAACGACTTTCCCCATGTCAAGACCGAGTGCCTCGGGGTGCGCGAGCGTGTCGGCGTGACCGAGATCGCCAACTTCGCGAAGTTCGAGTTCTCCGGCCCCGGCACCGAGCAGTTCCTGTCGCGCCTGATGACCAACCGCATGCCGCGGCGCGGCCGCCTGGTGCTGACCCCGATGCTCAACGAGCAAGGCAAGCTGATCGGTGATTTCACCATCGCTCATGCCAGTGAAAACCGATTCCTGCTCTGGGGATCGAGCCAGGCGCAGAAGCATCATCTCCGCTGGTTCGAGAAGCATCTGCCGGACGACGGCTCGGTGCGGATCCACCGCTTCGACATGGGACTGGTCGGCCTGTCGATCGCCGGTCCGCAATCGCGGGCGCTACTGCAGCGGCTCACCGACGAGGATGTCTCGGCCGTCGCCTTCAAGTTCATGGACCACCGCGCCATGGAGGTGGCCAATCTCCCGGCATTGGTGAACCGGGTGACCTATACCGGCGATCTCGGCTATGAGATCTGGGTGAGGCCGGAATATCAGCGTCGGCTCTATGCCGAGATCACGGCGGCAGGAGAAGAATTCGGATTGATCAACTTCGGCATGCGGGCGCTGCTGTCGCTCCGGCTCGAGAAGAACTTCCCGACCTGGTACCGGGAGCTTCGGCCGATCTACGGGCCCTATGAAGCCGATGTCGGGCGCTTCGTCGACCTCGACAAAGAGGCCTTCATCGGCAAGCGGGCGGCGACAGCCGAGCGGGAGCAGGGCGGGGCGCTCCGGCGGCTGACCATGGTGGTCGATGCCGCGGATGCCGATGTGCTGGGCGACGAGCCGATCTGGCACGATGGCAAGGTGGTCGGCTGGGTGACCTCGGGCGGCTATGCCCATTGGGCCGACAAGTCGTTGGCGATGGGCTATGTGCCGCGCGAGCTTGCGCAGGAGGATAGCGGCTTCGCGATCGAGATCATCGGCAGCCGGCGGCCCGCGCGGCCGCAGCGGACGCCGCTGTTCGATCCGCAAGGGGCGCGCATGCGCGGCTAGTCGAGCGGTGCTCCACCTTCTTCCGTGCGGCGGGCGACGAAGGCATCGAGCGCGTCGCGAATGTCATCGGCGATGGGCGGCGGCTCATATTCGGCGAGCGCCTGCCTGTAGAGGCGGTGCGCACGGCGGGTAGCATCGAGCCCGCCGGCTTCGAGCCAGGCACCGTAGTTCTGGGTGGTGGAGATGATGGGCTGGTGGAACGCGGTCTCGAAGGTCGCGATGGTGCGCGCCGTGCCGAAGAAGTGACCGCCCGGCCCGACCTCGGCGATCTCGTCGAGCGCCAGCGTCTCGGCATCGATGGTCACGGGCCTGAGCCAGACCGCCATGTTCTGCAGGACCTCGATGTCCAGCACAAACTTCTCGAAGGACGAGCAGAGGCCGCCCTCGAGCCACCCTGCCCCGTGCATCAGCAGATTGGCGCCGGCGGTGATGGCTGCCCAGGTGGCGCCAACGCCTTCGAGCATGGCGGCGGCATCGGGCAGGTTCGAGGCGCAGAAGGCCGATGAACGCAGCGGCATGCGGTAGCGCCGGGCGAGCTGGCCGCCAATATGGGTGAAGCGGTAGGACTCGGCGAGACCATAGGCCGGAGCGCCGGTCTTGAGATCGACATTCTTGGCGGCATTGCCATAAAGCACCGGCGCGCCCGGCCGGACAAGCTGAGCCAAGGTGACGCCGAACAGGATCTCGGCATTGTTCATCGCCATGCCGGCGGCGACGGTCGCGGGCGCGGTGGCGCCTGCCATGATGAAGGGGGTGATCAGGGTCGGCTGGCCGAAGCGGGCCATCTCGATGACACCGGTCGCCATGGCGAAATCATATTGGAGCGGCGAGTTGGTGTTGATGATCGAGAAGACGCCGGGCCGTGCGCCAAACTGCTCGAGATCCTCGCCGCGGGCGATGGCGCACATCGCGAAGACATCGTGGATGCGCTGGCGGCTCTGGCAGAACACATAGGGCACCTTGTCGGTGAGCGTCAGCATCGAGCGGGTGGCTTCGAGGTGGCGGAAGCGCACCTCGATGTCGAGCGGCTCGACCGGCGAGCCGCCGATGAGCTGGATGATGTTGAAGAATTGGGCAAGACGCAGGAAATCGTCGTGATCGGCGAGGGTGCCGGAACGGCGGCCACGCTCGATGTCGGAGCAGTTCGGCGGTCCGAGGACGGTGGCGAAGGCTACATTGTCGCCGCCGACCCGCGTGCTGTTTTGCGGATTGCGCGGAACGAGCTCGATGACCGACGGCACGCTGGTCAGGGCGTGCTCGACGAGCTCGCGACCAAGCCTGACCCGCATGGTCGCGTCGTCGACGAGCGCGCCGGCACGCTCAAGGATCGCACGAGCCTCCGGCAGGTAGCATTTCACGCCGACCTCGCTCAAGAGCCGCAGCGATGCCTGGTGAAGGTCCTCGATCTCGTCATCGGAGACGATGGCGAGCCGCGGATAGCGATTGACGATCTGATGCCTGGCAAGCTGGTGGATGGCACCGGCGCGACGGCGCTCGCTGCCGCGACGGGTGCGGGCTCCCTCGCTCCTGCCGCTCATCCCTCGCGCTCCTTGACGGCCTTGAGAAAGAAGGCGACCTCCTCCGCCCAGGTCGGCTCCTCGAAGATCGAGCCATGGGTGCCGCCCGGAATGGCGACGAATTGCTTCGGCTCGGATGCGGCCTCGAACAGGCGCTTGCCGAGGGCGAAGGGAACGACGGGATCGGCATCGCCATGAATGACGATGAGCGGCGTGTGGATCTTGCCGATACGATCGATCGAATCGAAGCGGTCGAGGAGCAGCAGCCCGACCGGCAGCCAGCCATAGTGATCGCGGGCGACATCGACCATCGAGGTGTAGGGCGCCTCGAGCGCCAGCGCGGCGACCGGGTGGGATGCGGCGAGCTGAACCGCGACGCCGGTGCCCAGCGACTCGCCGACCACGACGAGCTTGCCAGGGGGAACGCCTTTGGCCGCCAGCCAGTCATAGGCTGCCGTTGCATCGACCAGCAATCCCTGCTCGCTCGGCTGGCCGGTCGACCCGCCATAGCCGCGCCAGGAAAGGTAGAGAACACCGAAGCCGGCCTTCTGGTAAAACTGAAAACGCAGCGGCCGTTCGGCGATCGAGCCGGCATTGCCGTGGAGAAACAGCACGGTTG
Organism: Aestuariivirgaceae bacterium; assembly: GCA_044870245.1. Classification (GTDB taxonomy): domain Bacteria; phylum Pseudomonadota; class Alphaproteobacteria; order Rhizobiales; family Aestuariivirgaceae; genus DATAFF01. Next base: position 42,692 of record JBIOYR010000098.1, read on the forward strand.
GTCTCCCCTGGGAGGCCGGAGAATACCAGGCCACCAGCTTTTCTCCGTCCGGCGTCGTGATCTCGACCACCTCGGCACCGGTAATGCCGAGGGAAGCGGGATCGACCCGCTTGACGTCGGGATGGTAGAGGAGTTGGCGCTGATTGACGTACATGTAGCCGGCGATCAACGCGTAGGCGCCGAGAGCGACGAGGAGCGCAGCCACGACAGCACGGATCATGTGACGAGCCGGGCCGGCTGCTCGACATCCGAGGTCCAGAGGTAGAGCGCAAGGAGCGGTGCTGCGCCGGTCCTGGTGGCATGGACCATATGCGCCGGATGCCAGATCATGTCGCCCTGGTCGCGGCTCGCGAAACCCGCTGAGCCGGACCGCCATTCGCTGGGCCCGGTCAGCAGCCAGTAAAGCTCCGGGGCGGCATGGCTGTGGTCGCGATAGTGGAGATGCGGCCCGAGCACCAGGAGTCCCATGCGGAAGTCGTCACCGGGCCACAGGCCGGCCGGGCCAACCAGCTCGGCATAGGCATAGTTGTCCATATAGCCGGGACAGCTCATGGCGGCATCGGAGTAGCTGGCATTCTGCTGCCAGGCGAGCTCGTCCTCGATCTCGGCGATCACCGCCGCCAGGCTGCTGTCGAGAGGAAGAACAGCGGCGATCGATTCCGGCAGGTGGCGGCAAGCCGCCAGCCGGCGGGCCGGCGGAATGAGGCGCCGGGCTGTGGCGATCTTCTGCTGCTCGAGCCTTTGCAACGCCAATGCCACGCCATCGGCAGTGCGGCGCGCAGCGAGGTGGCGGGCGAGTATGGCGTTGAGGCGCGCGCCCACGTCGTCGATGGCCATCATCGCCACCCATCCGCCAGCCCATAGAAACGCTGGGCCAGCATCAACAGATCTTCATCGCGCACCGGCCGCACAGTCGCCTTGCGCATCGGGGCGTTTTGCGGCTGGCTCATCTGTGCCGCCAGCAATTCGGGCCGGTTGAGCTTGAGGCCGTCATCGCGGAGCGAGATCTTGAGGCCGCTTTCCCGCACCACGCGGCCAAAAGCCGACACGGCGGCTTCGGGCGTGGGCGTCTCGCCCATTGCCTGGGCAACGGCGGCAAAGGCTTCGGGAACCGCTTCGGCGACCCAGTCCACGGTGGCAAGCATGGCAAGGGCGGTGGCGCGGCCATGAGCAATCGGCGCGAGCGCTGCCACGGCATGCGAGATGTTGTGCGCCAATGCGGTGCCGCCATTGTCGATGGCAATGCCGGCATAGCAGGAGCCGAGGAGCAGGGCGCCGCGGGCCGCCATGTCGGATCCATCGTCTATGGCACGTCGAAGATTGCGGCTGATCAGGGTGATCGCGCGGTGGCAGTAAAGATCATTGCCGGGATTGCGGCGGGCATTGGTCGCCGCCTCGATGGCATGGACCAGGGCATCGAGGGCGGTGGCGGCGGTCAGCGGCGGCGGCAGGGTGAGGGTCAGCTCGGGGTCGAGCAGCGCCGCCACCGGCTTCAGCGGATCACCCCAGGCCCAGGTCTTGACGCCCGACTCCAAGGCGAAGACAGAGGTGCGCGTCACCTCCGAGCCAGTGCCGGCGGTGCTCGGCACGGCGATCACCGGCAGGGCGTCGAGCGGCAGCGGCGTGTCGCAAAGCGCATAGGCGGCGGCGCTGAGCCCGCTCCGGGTCGTAGCGGCGACGAGCTTGGCGGTATCGAGTGCCGAGCCGCCGCCGATGCCGATCACCAGCCCGGCCTCGAGCTCGCGGGCGGCAGCGGTCGCCCGGTCGATCTCGGAGACTTTCGGCTCGCCCTTGAAGTCGGCATAGACGCCGCTTCCGATCTCCTTTTCGGCGAGCATGCGGCTGACCCGCCCGGTCCAGCCGAGGCTCTGCATGGCCGGATCGGCAATGATCATCGCCGCTCCGCCGGGGGCGATGCGCGCCGCGACCTCGCGGCCAAGCCGGCCGAGGCAGCCGGCGCCGAAGAAGATCGCGGGGACGCGGCTCAATTCAAAGGGCTGCATCGATCGTCCTCTCTGCCGATGATTGCTGACGGGCTCTGACGATATAGAGCGCGGCGAACAGGTCGAGATGGCCGCCGCCGCCATTCTTGTAGAGCGTGATATCGCCGGCCTGGCGCCGCGGTTGATAGCCACCGGCGAGATCGAACAGGTCGGCCTCGACCCGATCGCGGGAAATGACGCCGCGCCTGATCGGATCGCCGAGATCGCCGGGCTGATCGATGGCGAACCAGCGCGAATCGACGAAGAGCCGCGCCTTCATCACCGCTTCATCGTCGCATTCGCGCATGTCGCTGGTGAAGGCGCCGACCAGATCGAGATGGGCGCCAGGCTTGAGCCAAGCCCCCATGACCAGCGGCGCGGTCGAGGCGGTGGCGCATGAAATGATGTCGGCGCGGCGGACGGCGCTTTCGAGCGAGGCAACGGCGCGACCGCCGACTTCGCCGGCAAGTGCGACGGCGCGGTCGATCCGGCGGGCCCATATCAGGATTTCCGAGAGGGACGGCCGGACGGCCCGGTGGGCGGCGACGAGATGGGGTGCCAGGGCGCCGGCCCCGACCATCAGCAGAACCTTGGCACCGCTGGCGGAGAGAAGATCCGAGCCCAGCGCCGAGTCGGCGGCCGTCTTGCGGTAGGTCATGGCGGTGGCATCGATGATGGCGACCGGGCTGCCATCGGTGCCATCGAACAGCACATAAAGGGCCTGGATGGCCGGAATCTCGGGGTGGAGTCGCGGGTTGGCAGGCATGACGCTCACGAGCTTGGCGCCCATTGCGACCCCGGGCTGAAACGCCGGGAGGGTGAACCAGGTCTGGCGCTCGCCGCGCGGCCCGGTCGCCTGAAGCTCGCTGCGATCGACCAGCGGCTCGGGGCCGCGATGAGCCTCGAGGAGGGCGGCGGCCAGCTTCCGGTAGTCGCAAATGGCATGAACCTCGGCGGCGGAGACGATGTCCATGGCGGTGCTCACGATATGCCCGGACCGGTGATCTCGCGCAGCAATTTGCGGGCGATGGCGTCCCCATAGGCCTCATAGTCATTGGCCGGGATCATGAAATGGAAGGGACCGCCGATGATCTGCTGCTCGAAATACTTGTCGAGGGTCGGCCACTCATTGAGGATCGGCAGGCCGTTGATGGTGATGCCGCGGGCCACCACCTCGTCGCGGGCGATGGTGACGAGATCGCCGCGATTGTTGCGACCGTCGGAGGAGAGATCGATGACCCGCCGCTCGGTCCGGTAGGGGGACGCCATCAGCACGGCGGCGGCAAATCTGAGGGCATCGCCGATGGCGGTGCCGCCCTCCGCCAGGCCGCGCCGGAGCCTGCCGACCCGGTCGGCGAAGCTCTCCGAGGCTTCGGCGGAATCGAGCACCGTCCATGGCAAGGCGAGGAGCTGGTTCTTGTCGTCCGACCATTGCATCAGGGTGACCGCGATGCGGCCCGTCGAGCCCCCCTTGATGGCGGCGTGGATGTCGCTGCGGCGAAAGGCGTCGGCGAGGCCCTTGATCTGGAGCCGGAACTCGGAGGCATCGACGCTGTAGGAGCAGTCGACCGCCAGGACAAGGGCCATATCGACGATCTCGGCGGCGGCAGCGACTGCCGGCAGCGCTGTCATACCCACGCACAAACCAAGGCTCAGGACGGTCCGCCGGAGGGCGGGTCGAACGGGGTGCGGCAACTCCATGAGCGACACAGTACCATGCCGGGCGCGCGGCGAAGAGCGGCACTTGACGCAGCCCGGCAGTGTGCTGAAATCTAGGGCATGAACAATCCGTTGATGCAGCCGGCCGGGTTCTCGCAGGCCGCTCCGGTCCCAGAGTTGATCGATCCGTTCGGTCGCCATGTCACCTATCTCCGGATCTCGGTGACCGACCGGTGCGATTTTCGCTGTGTTTACTGCATGGCGGAAAACATGACCTTTCTGCCCAAAAAGGAGATCCTGACACTCGAGGAGATCGACCGGGTCGCCACCGCCTTCATCCGCCGCGGGGTGAGGAAGCTGAGGCTCACCGGCGGCGAGCCGCTGGTACGGCGGAACATCATGGGCCTGGTCGAGGCGTTGTCCCGGCACCTGGGATCCGGCGCCCTCGAGGAGCTGACGCTGACCACCAATGGCAGCCAGCTCGCCCGCTATGCCGGCGAGCTGTTCCGCCATGGGGTCCGCCGGATCAATGTGTCGCTCGACACCAGGGACCCGCAGCGGTTCCGGGCGATCACCCGCTGGGGCGATCTCGACAAGGTGCTTGGCGGGATCGCGGCGGCGCGCGAGGGGGGCCTCCATGTCAAGATCAACATGGTGGCGCTCAAGGGCGTCAACGAGCACGAGATCGAGCCGATGCTCGAATGGTGCCATGGGCTCGGCATGGACCTGACGCTGATCGAGACCATGCCGCTCGGCGATATCGACGGCGACCGCACCGACCAGTATCTGCCGCTGTCGCTGGTCCGGGCGCGGCTGCAGGAGCGCTATCAGCTCGAGGAGATCACCTATAAGACCGGTGGCCCGGCACGTTACATGCGGGTCAAGGAAACCGGGGGGCGCCTCGGCTTCATCACGCCGCTCACCCATAATTTCTGCGAGAGCTGCAACCGGGTGCGGCTGACCTGCACCGGCACGCTGTTCATGTGCCTCGGCCAGGAGGATGCGGCCGATCTCAGAGCGCCGCTCCGATCATCCGACAGCGACGAGTTGCTCGATGCGGCAATTCTCGAGGCCATCTCGCGCAAGCCGCGGGGCCATGACTTCGTCATCGACCGACGGCGCAACAAGCCGGCGGTCAGCCGGCATATGAGCGTCACTGGCGGGTAGAACGCGATTCCGGTACCCCGGCCACCACGTCGATCTCGACGCTGGCATCGATCGTCAGTCCCGCCACCATGGAAACGCGGGCCGGCGGATCGGTCGGAAAGATCTCGCGATAGGCGGCGTTGAAGGCGGCAAAATCCTCCGCCCGGGTGAGGATCACAGTGACCTTGAGCACGTCGTTCAGAGTCGCGCCGGCGGCGGCGAGCACCTGAGCGATGTTGCGGAACGTCTGATGGGTCTCGGCGGCGATCCCACCGTTGATCACGCTTCCCGCGTCATCCATCCCGACCATGCCGGATATGAACAGAAGATCGCCGAAGCGAACGGCATCGGACAGGGGCAGACCTTCCAGGTTCTGAACATTGATGGTGGTGCGCTTCAACTTTGCCTCGCTCAGGTTGGGGCGGCGAACGCCCAGGGGTTCAGCCGGCGCTCGGCCCATTTCACCAGTCGCAGCATTGCGAATACGATGATCAGGTAGAAGACACCGGCGACGATGAGCGGCGTGAAGGGATCGAACGTATTGAAATAGACCTGGTTGGCGGCCCCGACGAGATCGGTGATGGTGATGAAATTGACGACCGCGGTGCCTTTCAGCACGAACACGGCCTCATTGCCATAGGATCGGAGCGCCAGCCGTGCGGCGTGGGGCGCGATGATCCGGGTAAAGGTCTGGCGTCGGGTGAGGCCGAAGGCACGTGCCGCCTCGACTTCGCCGGCCGGAACGTTGCGCAACGCGCCGGCAATGATCTCGGTCAGGAAACCAGCGGAATTGAGCGAGAGTGCCAGGATGGCGATCGGCATCGGCCGGGCTATGAGAAACCAGATCGCTGTCTCCTTGATGCCGGGAAGTTGCGGCAGGCCGTAATAGACGAGATAGAGGATCACCAGCAGCGGCGCCCCCCGGAAGAAGAAAACGAAGCCATGTGCAAACCAGCGCGGCACCGGTCCTTGCGCGTTGCGGGCGAGAGCCACGGGCAGGGCTATGGCGAAGCCGCCGATCAAGGTGAACAGCGTCAATTCGAGGGTGGTGACGGCGCCGGCGAGGAGAACCGGCAGATAGGCGAGGAGGGTCGAGGCATCCATCAGCATGGCGTCACCGTCCGACCCTGAGGTGGCGGAAGAGCCGGCGTTCCGAGCGGGTCTGCAGCATCAAGACCACCGCGGCAATCCCGAGATAGATCACCAGCGTCACCATGTAGAACTGGAAGAACTCCTTGGTGTTCTGACCGGCATCACCGGCAACCCGGATCAGGTCCTGGAGACCAATCGCCGATACCAGCGGGGTGCTCTTCAGCGTGGTCATCACGAGGTTGGTCAGTCCCGGCATGGCGAGGCGAAAGGCGAGCGGCAGGCGGATGCGGAAGAAAACAAGGAGGGGCGACATGCCGAAGGCGCGGGCGGCGTCGATCTCGCCCGAAGGAACTGCCAGAAAGGCGCCGCGGAACACCTCGCTGGCATAGGCTGCATGGATCAGCGCCAATGACAGCACGCCGGACCAGAAGCGGTCGATCTCGAAAAAGCCGACAAAGCCGAAGGGTGCCAACAGGGCGGCGAGGGCGATCGACGCGCCATAGTAGATGAGGAAGATGACGAGGAGCTCGGGAACGCTGCGGAGCACGATGTTGATGGTCTCCAGCAGCCGCCCGAGCAGGGGCACCGGCGCGACCTCGCCCAGAGCCGAGACGAGGCCGAGCGCAGTGCCGGCAATGATCGCGGTCACGGCGAGCCGCAGCGTCAGATCGAGCCCGGCAATCAGCTCGTCGCCCCAACCAGTCGGCCCGAGAGAGAACAGCGCGAGATCCATCCATGCCCCTCACGCTGCAAGACAGCGCCTTCAGCCTGATCCGCTCACCATAGCTTGTCGGCGCGGATGTCGGCACCCGGCATCCACTTGTCCTGAAGCTTGCTCACCGTTCCGTCGGCATAGACGGCGCGGATCGCCTCGTCGACCTTGGCCTTGAGCGGATCGTCCTTGCGGAACATGGCGCCGACACCCTTGCCCAGCACCGCCGGGTCCTCGATGACCCGGATGACCTCGAAGGCCTGGCCTTCGGGCTTGGCCATGAAGTCCTTGGCCGGGAGCTGCTCGTTGAAGGCGAGATCGATGCGCCCATTGACCAGATCGGCATGGATCTGATCGGCGTTCTCATAGCCGACGGGCTCCATCACGCCAGCATAATATTTGCGGATGTACTGATCCTGGGTCGCGCCGGCATAGACCCCGACGCGCTTGCCCTTGACGTCGTTGTCGAAGTTCTTGATCGATCCCTTCTTGCCGTAGAACACGTATTTGTCGGTGTAGTAGGGAATGGAGAAATCGGCGACCTTCTCGCGTTCGGGCTTGATCGACATGGAAGAGAAGATCATGTCGAACTTGCGGGCGAGCAGGCCGGCAATCATGCCGTCGAAATCCTGCTTCACCCATTGGCACTCGAGCCCGGCGCGCTTGCAAACCTCATTGCCGAGGTCGATCTCGAAGCCGGCATAGCTGCCGTCGGCCTCGGTCTTGGAGAATGGCGGGAACGAGGCTTCGGTGGCGACCTTGACCGGTTCCGCAAATGCCGATGCGGTGACGGCGGCCGTGGCCAGGATCACGGCGAGCCGCGCCAGTTCACGGAACTTCATGTTCACTCCTCCCTTTCGGTAGAGGGATCACGACAGCATGTCCGCGCGCGCCGATGCATGGTCAAGCGTTGAAGTTCGCTTTGACCGATGCCCCGGCAAGGGCGGCAGCCCGCAGATCCTCGATGAAGGTCTCGGCGGGCAGATTGAGCTCGCCGCCCTTGCGGGTCACCATATCGAATTCCGGGGAATAGGTGAGGATGTCCGGCCTCAGCGCCCGCATCTCGCCGCTTTCGACCCAGCGCTCGGCATAATGCGAGGGGAGAAATCCGCCGAACCGGCCGGAGAGGATCAGCGTCGCCGCCGCCTCCATCGAAAACACAGTGGCCTTGTGCGGCGAGGCACCAAAGAAGCGGTGGTCGAACTTCGAGAGATAGCCGCGGCTGATCAAGCCGGCGGCGGCGATCTCGTCGATATCGGGCTTGCGGGCGGTGGCGTGGAACATCGGATGACGGCGGCCGCAATAGAAGTAGTTGACCTCGCGGAACAGCCGCTCATAGCGCAGGCCGGCGATCTTCTGATGGCGCGGCATGATGGCGATCTGCAGCTGGCCGGCCAGCACGCCGCGCTCGAGCTCGCGCGGGCTCAGCACCTGAAGCGTCAGCTCGACGGCATTGTCGCGGCCAAAGAAGCGCTCGACGGCTGGAGCAATCGGGAGCTCGGGATGGGAGATGATGCTGTCCGGCATGCCGATCGTCAGCGGACCACTCAATTGCTGGCGGCGCGATGCAACATGGGTCTGGAAACGATCGAGGGCGGCAAAGAGCTCGCGGGCCGAGCGGTAGACTGCCTCTCCGTCCGCCGTCAGGCGAAAGCCGCCGCGACCGCGCTGGCAGAGCCGCAAGCCGAGGCGGGTCTCGAGATCATGCATATGGGTGCTGACCGTCGATTCCGAGACGTTGAGCAGCGCCTGCGCGGCAGCAAAGCCGCCACATTCCGCGACAGCAGCGAACACCCGCAAAAGACGCAGATCGGCATCGCTCACCCGTCCAAGCATCGACTCACTGACCATTGCTTCAGGCAATCGCCTGGGGAGGTTACACCGTCCGGGTCGATTGTCGAATCGCCGAAGTATGCTTTGGCGGATTGCCATGGCGCCGGCAGGCATGGCAGGTCACTGTCGCGAAATCCGCCAACGAGGACTGGACGATCCATGGCCGAAGCCTCCCTGCCGTCGATCTTTGCCCGCTTCGGCCTCAGGCCGGTGATCAATGCCTGCGGAGTCTATACCGATCTCGGCGGTTCACGCCTCACGCCGACGGTGCTCGACGGCATCGTCGAGATGAACAGCCGGTTCGTGTCGATGCCCGAGCTGCTCGACGCCACCGGACGGCGAATTGCCACGCTGATCGACGCCCCGGCGGCCCGCGTCACACCGGGTGCGGCGGCGGCCATCATGCTTGCCACCGCGGCGGCGATGGCCGACGGGGACGGTGCCAAGGGAGAGCGCCTGCCCGACAGCTCCGGCATGAAGAACGAGGTGCTGATCCAGGCGGGACATCGCTACAAATACGACCGCCAGGTGCTGATGGCCGGAGCGCGCCTCAACGAGGTCGGCTCGCAAAACGGCACGCGACCCGACCAGATGGTCGCGGCGATCACCGACAAGACCGCCATGATCATCCACCCCGCTCACCTCGACGGGAAGCCGGGAACGATGGCGCTCGAAAATGTCGTTGCGCTGGCCCACCAGCATGGCGTGCCGGTGTTCGTCGATGCGGCCTATATGGTCTATCCGCCGGGGCTGATGGGGAGCTATCTCAAGCGTGGCGCCGACCTTGTGGCGATCAGCTCGAAATATTTCGGCGGACCCAATGCCGGAGGCTTCGTCATCGGCAGCAAGGAGCAGGTCGCGTCGATCGCGGCATTCGATTTCACGCGGTACGAGTCCGGGCGTTATCGCAAATTTGGCCGGCCACTGAAGATGGACCGGCAGATGGCGGCGGCGGTGGTGCTGGCGCTCGAGGAATGGCTCGCGTGCGATCATGCAGCGCGGCTTCTCCGCGATGAGCGCCGGGTAGCGATGTTGTCGGAAGCCGTGCGGGGAATTGCCGGACTCACATTCGAGCCAAAATGCTTCACCATGGACGAGCGGTTCATCGACGGACCGCCGGTCAACTGCCTGCTGGTGACGTTCGATCCGTCGCAATGCGGGTTCAATGCAGTCGATGTCGCGACAGCACTGGCGGAAGGCGACCCGCGGATCCTGGCCGTCCAGGAGGGAACGCGGATCGGTTTCGTGACCGATGTGCTGAGCGACGCCGAGGCCGCAGCAATCGGCCAGCGGCTGCAAGCGCTGCTCAAGGCTTGAGGCGTCAGCGGCGGGTCAACGACCCGAGAATGCCGCGGACCAGGACATCGCCGAGATTGCGGACAACCATCGAGCCGACCTGGCGGCCGACGCTGCCGGCGACGTTCTTGACGAAGCGCTCGGACGCCGTTTCGCGCTCACGTCCGGGACCCCGCTCCTGGCGCGCCTGGCTGGCGGCTTCCTTGGCTGCCTGCTTCTCGGCGGCGGCCGTTGCTGCCGCGTCGTCGCGGGCCCTGGCTTTGGCGGCCAGCTTCTCATAGGCCGACTCGCGGTTCACTGTCTCGTCATAGAGCCCATAGATCGGGCTCTGCTTGATCGCCTGAAGACGCTCGGCATCGGTGATCGGACCGAGGCGGCTCGACGGCGGCCTGATCATGGTGCGCTCAACCATGGTCGGAACGCCCTTGAGATCGAGCACCGAGACCAGCGCCTCGCCCTTGGCAAGCTCGGTGATCGCCTGCTCGGTGCTGAAGGCAGGGTTCTGGCGGAAGGTGGTGGCGGCGGCCTTCACCGCCTTCTGGTCGCGTGGGGTGAAGGCACGCAGCGCATGCTGGATCTTGTTGCCGAGCTGGGCCAGCACCGTTTCGGGAACGTCGAGCGGGTTCTGGGTGACGAAGTAAACGCCGACGCCCTTGGAGCGACTCAACCGCACCACCTGCTCGATCTTCTGGAGGAGCCCGGGCGGTGCATCGGTGAAGAGGAGATGCGCCTCATCGAAGAAGAAGACGAGCTTGGGCTTATCAGGGTCGCCGACCTCCGGCAGGTCCTCGAAGATCTCGGACAGCAGCCACAGCAGGAAGGTCGCGTAAAGCTGAGGCGCGCCCATCAGCTTGTCGGCGGCGAGGATGTTGACATAGCCTCGCCCGTCGCGGGTGGTGCGCATCAGGTCGTTGATGTCAAGCGCCGGCTCGCCGAAGAAGTTCGCGCCACCCTGCTCCTCCAGAACGACAAGACGACGCTGGATGGCGCCGATGGTCTGGGCACCGACATTGCCATAATCGGTGGTGATGGACTTGCCGCGGGCAGCGAGGTCGGAGAGCAGCGCCCGCAAGTCGGGGAGGTCGAGAAGGAGAAGCCCCTCTTCATCGGCAATGCGGAAGGCGATGTTGAGCGCGCCTTCCTGCGCCTCGGTCAAGCCCATCAGGCGGGACAGCAGCAGCGGCCCCATTTCGGAGATGGTGGTGCGGATCGGATGACCCTGCTTGCCAAACAGATCCCAGTAGATGGTCGGGGTGGCGGCGAAGCCATAGTCGTCGAGGCCGATCTCCTTGGCGCGCGCCAGCAGCGGATCGGAGGGTTGGCCGGCTTGCGAGATGCCCGAAAGATCGCCCTTGATGTCGGCTGCGAAAACCGGCACGCCCATCGCCGAGAACCCCTCCGCCAGGATCTGCAGCGTCACCGTCTTGCCAGTTCCGGTGGCGCCGGTGATGAGGCCATGGCGATTGGCCAGCGGCAGGAAGAGAACCTCTTTCTTGGCGCCGCTGGCGCCAATCAGAATGCTGCTGTCTGTCATCGGCGAAATCCTCGTATCCGCGCCTGGCCGGGATCTTTTCCCCATGCTTTCGCCTTTCGAATCGTACCCCGGCCATCTGCTATAAAAGCCTCATTGCTGCAAAGGATCAACGGATAAGGACTGGGCCATGCAGGAGCTGATCAGCAGGGTGGTTGCCGCTGCCGGGCTTGACCAGGAACGGGCCGAGAAGGCGGTCTCGATCATCTTGTCGCTGGTACGTGCCCAAGCGCCTCGCGACAAGGTCGATCGGCTGTTCGAGCGGCTGCCGGGAGCCGCGGAGCTCGCCAACCGTCATGGCGGCGACGGTGCCGCCAAGGGAGGGCTGCTCGGCGGCCTGCTCGGGGGCGGTCTGATGGGGGCGCCGTTGGCGGCGGTTGGCAAGCTGCAGGCGGCCGGGCTTTCGATGGCGGAGATCAAGACGGTGGGCTACGAGGTTCTGGCCTATGCCAAGGAGAAGGCGGGAGCCGACCTCGTCCGCGATGTCGCGGGCTCAATTCCGGGTCTCTCCGGTTATGTATGAGATGCAAAGCAGTCGACGTTAGGCAGCAGGCAGTGAGTGGTGCCCCCTGCTGCCTCCTAGAAGCTCCAGCGCACTCCACCCTGCCCGGCGAAGCCGTCAATCTCGTCACCGACGAAGGATTGAAGGTTGGCGAAGGCAGTGAATCGGGCCGCAGTGACCTGGATGCCGCCACCGACGGTGCCCCAGCTGTCCAGCTCGTTCCTGGCACCGAAATAGCCGAAGGCCGCGCCGCGATTGCCGCCGGCAAACTCATGGAGGAAATGCGCGTCGAGATAGGGCTCGATCGTGGCGTCCGCCAGGGCTGTGCGATAACCGGCACGAAGACCGGTGCGGCTGCGCAGGCTGTCGCCGTCGGCGAAGGACATGGGAATGGTCCCGGCGAGCCAGCCGTCATCGATGTCGCTCGCGACATAGGCGAGCTGACCAAGCGGGTTGAGATAGAATCCGTCGCCGATATCGAACTTGTAACCGAGCTCGACGCTGCCGCCGACCGATCGGGCATCGAACTCCCCCGACAGCGCACGCTGCTGATAGGTCATGGTCAGGAGATCGGCTTTCATCAGCAGATCGGCATGAAAGCCGCCATTAAGATAGACCAGATAGCCGCCAATGCTGCCGCCCTCATAGACGACGCGATCCGGCATGTGCTCGAGATCAAGATCGGAGTGAACATAGGCGCCGAGCAGGCCGGCGATCAGCAAATCACCGCCGAGAGGCCCCTGGGCGATGCCATCGACACCGCCCTGGGTGGCGGCAATGCTCTGATGAAAGTCGGCGGCGGCGGGCGGGTCATAATCGGCATTCTCGCCAAAGCCGCGCATCCACAGGCCGCCGCGCATGCGCGGCATCGTCGGCGCTTCTGGAGAGTCGCCAGCGGGGGTGAGTTGCGGCACAGCGGCAAGCGACACGAGGTCCCCCATGCGCTGGTGCCAGGCGCTGACGCCGGCATGCCAGACATTCTGCAGACCTGTCATCACCGCGCCGAGGGCATCGATCCCCTGCCAATCGGTGCCCGACTCGTAGAGCTCCCAGCGGGTGCTGCCGTCGTCGTCAGGCCGCAGATCATAGTAGAAGAAGCCGACACTGATCGGCCCGCCGGACAGGCGGAACTCGTCGCCGCGCGGCCGGCTACCCTGGTCGATGACGAAGATGTCGTCGGCGCCGCGGACCCCTGGCGAGCGCGCGACATTGTTCACCACGACCAGCGTCGTGCCGCTGACCACGCCTGACACGGTCAGGAGATCGGCCGGCGCGCCGGTGCCGGCAAGCGCCGCATCGAGCGCGATCACCCCGCCACCATTGAAGGCATCGAGAGCGGGAAGCGTCAGGCGGTCGCCGGTGCGGCCATCGACCATGGCGATGAGGCCGGTCGAGCCGTTGGTGAAGCTTTCGAGGCCGAGGATCGTCACCTGATCGGCACCACCGGAATCGCTGAAATGCAGGGTTCCGCTGTTGACCATCGAGTCGATGCCGCTGCCGAAATCGCTGTCGCCGCGCGCCTCGAACAAGCCGCGATTGACGAGACTGTCCTCGCCGTCATCAAGGTCGATCGAGCCGATGATGGTGTTGAGATTGTCGATCGTTGCAGGACCGCTGCCGGGATCGTTGATGATCGCTCGATCGTTCAAGGACTGGATGATGCCGTGATTCTCCAATCGCGCCGCACCGGCGGCCGACAGCTCGACGCCAGCGCTGCCCGGCCCGCTGCCGCCGGTCACCGTGCCGTCGGCGACGACGATTTCTGCATCGCCGAACCGCGATTCGGCCTTGAGCGCGACGGCATCGGCACCCGTCATGGTCACGGCGCCGGCGCTGGTGATGCGGGCCAGGCCGGGATCGCCAGTAGCGGACTGGACATTAGCAGACGCCAGAATGCCGATCGCGCCTTTGCCATCGAGCTCGAGATTGCCGCTGCTGCCGGTGCGCGCATTGACGCCGTTCGCCACGATGCCGCGGCCATACTGACCGAGGATCCGAATGTCGCCTTCGCTCACCACCGCCGCATCGGCGCCGCCGGAGCCGACGGCAATGCCGTAATTGAAACCACCCTCTGCGGTGATGGGGCCGCGGCTGGTCAGACTGACATTGCCGCCGACGGAAGTGAGACGCACGCCATAGGCGCCTGTGCCGACAACTTGAACATCGCCTTGACTCTCGACATTCAGCGCGACCCCGTCATGAGCCTCCGCGGCGATGCCGCGGCTGTAGAGACCGACGGCACTGAGCCGGCCGACCGAGGTCAGGGTGGCAACACCCTGGCTGCCATAGGCTTCGAGATGAATCGCTCTCGCATAATCCCCGACCATGGTGATGGCACCGGCATTGACGATCGTCGCATCGCCATTGCGCGTGATCCCGTTTATGCCGTCCTGGCGCGCGGTGAGGTCGCCGGTGTTGTGGATGGTGACCGACCCCGGACCGGCGGCAATGGCAACGATGGCGCTCCCGTCATCCGACA